>JBBSKI010000012.1:0-30606 GCA_038256425.1 Sphingomonadales bacterium | reverse complement strand
GCCAGGGGCTGCTGCTGGGCGACGACGGACTGCTCAGCCTCGCCCAGGCGCAGACCGTGATCGAGGCCGCGATCGACGAATGCGACCGCTTCTACCCTGCGTTCCAGTTCATCCTGTGGGGCGACAAAAGCCCCGCCGAAGCGCTGGCCAGTGCGATGGTGGACGCGGCGGGGGAGGCTTGAGCAAGAAAGGCCCTCCCCAACCCCTCCCGCATGCGGGAGGGGCGCGAGACTTGGTCGCAGCGGGGTCGGCTTGTCCGCGCTCAGGGTCGTGTTCATGAACGCTCCGTGACCTTCACCCCATCCATCCTTCTCGTCGGCTGCGGCAACATGGGCCGGGCGCTGCTCGATGGCTGGTTGGCGGCGAAGGTCGTTGCGCCGGGGCAAGTGACCGTCGCCGATCCGCTTGCCGCGGTGCCCACCGGGGTGACTCGGGTCGACGCCGTTCCCGCCGGGCGTTTCGATCTGACAGTTTTGGCCATCAAGCCGCAGCAACTGGATGCGGTCGCCCCGTCCCTTGCCGCCGCCAGCACCGGGGGCGTGCTGCTGTCGATCCTCGCGGGGGTAACCGCGGAGCGGCTCGCGCGGGCAGCGCCCGGGGCGCGGGTGGCGCGGATCATGGCCAACCTGGCAGCCGGGTTCGGGATGTCGCCGGTCGCGCTGTACGCCGGGCCGGACCTGACCGCGGCGGACCGCGCGCTGCTTGAGCGTGTCTGCGGGGCGAACGGGCGGGTCGAGTGGCTGGGCGACGAAAGCCTGCTTCACGCGGTGACCGCGCTGGGCGGTTCGGGGCCGGGCTTCGTCTACCGCCTGCTCGCCGCCTTGGCGGATGGCGGTGCCGAGCTCGGCCTGACCCCCGAAGCCGCCGCCAGCATGGCGCTGACCATGGTGCGCGGCGCGACCGAGCTGGCCGAGCGCTCGGGTGAAGACTTCGCCACGCTGGCCGCGCGGGTCGCATCTCCGGGCGGAACGACGCTCGCCGGGCTCGCGGCGTTGGAGCAGGGCGGGATCGACGCGCTGATCGCCGCCACCCTGCGCGCGGCGCGGAACCGCAGCGTCGAGCTTGCCGGCGAATGACGTTTCACCGGCGTTAACCGGCTGATACACACCGATACACCGGTTTCTCTTGAATCCTCGCGCGCGACACGCGATATTGCACGAACCGGCTTGTCGTCGCTCGGCGCCGGAATGGAGTTTACAAATGGCAAACTGGAACGATCCCCAGCCCACCAAAACGGGCTTCGGCGCGTCCTCGAGCCTGAACGGCGGTGCACTGGCCGGGCGCGAAGGCGTTTACGACCAGGGCCTGCGCCGGTACATGCTCTCGATCTACAATTACATGGCGTCCGGCGTCCTGCTCTCGGGTGTCGTCGCGCTGCTGATGTTCACCAGCGGTTATGCCGCCGCGATGGTCGGTTCGCCGGTCATGTGGCTGGTCGTGCTTTCGCCGCTCGCGATCGTGTTCGCGATGTCGTTCGGGCGCAACAAGTTCAGCCTGCCGACGCTTCAGGCGATGTTCTGGGGCTTCGCGGTGTTGATGGGCATGTCGCTCTCGACGATCTTCCTGCGCTATACCGGCGGCTCGATCGCGGCGACCTTCTTCGCCACGGCAGGTGCCTTCGCGGGCCTCAGCCTGTTCGGTTACACCACCAAGAAAAGCCTGTCGGGCATGGGCACCTTCCTCATCATGGGTGTGGTCGGCCTGCTGATCGCGATGGTGATCAACATCTTCCTGCAGTCGCCCGCGCTGTACTGGGCGATCAGCTTCCTCGGCGTGCTGATTTTCGCCGGCCTCACCGCCTACGATACCCAGCGCCTGAAGAACGATTACCAGTATCTCCAGGGCACCGAGTTCATGGGCAAGGCGATCATTATGGGTGCGCTGACGCTGTACCTGGACTTCATCAACATGTTCCAGTTCCTGCTCGCCTTCATGGGCCAGCGCGAGTGATCCGCTTCATTTAAGGCGGGCCGAGCCAATACCGGGATGCCCGGCGGGAGAAATTCCGCCGGGCATTTTCTTTGGCGAGACAAGCAGCTAGGGAATCCGCTTCAGCTTGACGAAAGCCGCGCGGGTGCATCGGCCAGTGCGCCGGATCACGATTTCCCTTTCAAACCAAGGACACAGGGCGGATGAGGATGCAGATGCAAGGGTTCGAATTCCGCAAGGCCCGCACAAGTGTCGCGCTGCTGGGCGCAGTGCTGCTCGCCGCCTGCGCGACCACGCCGCCGCCTCCGCCGCCGCCGCCGCCGCCTCCCCCACCGGTGGCGATCCCGGCCCGCCCGCTTCCGCCGAGCGGGGCGGTAGCCACGATGTTCATCCCCGCGCGCGATGCGGCGGGCGTGCGCCCCACGGTCAACGCCTACCTCACCCCCGCGCAGAAGGTCTGGAACCTGCGTTCGGCGCTCAACGTCGCGGCGCTCAATTGCCAGGATCCGCGCCACGCTGCGATCCTGCTCAATTACACCGGCTTCCTGAAGACGCAGGCCAAGAGCCTTTCAGCCACCAACCGCGCGCTCGATGCCGAATTCCGCGCCAAGTACGGCGCGACCTTTCGCGATGCGCGCGATGTCTACATGACGCAGGTCTACAACTATTTCGCGCTGCCGCCTGCGCTGCCTGCGTTCTGCGACGCCGCGCTGGCGATCAGCAACGAAACCCAGACGCTGGTTCCCGCTGACCTCGACCTGTTCGCAGCCGGCGCGTTGCCCCGGCTGGAATATGTGTTCGACAGCTTCTTCGCGGCCTTCGAAAGCTATCGCATCGATGTGGCGGCGTGGGATACGCAATATGGCGCGCGCTATGGCATCACCTCGGCGGGGTACAGCAATCCGCTCCAGCCCGCCCCGCAGCCGGTCATCACGCTGACCCTGCCACCCAGCGCCGCTGTGCCCCAGCCTTCCATTGCTCCGCCCGCGACGCTGGTGCTGCCGCCGGTCGCCACCACACCCGCTCCGGCGCCCACCGCAGCGCCGACGCCCGGTGTGGTGTTCGGTCCCGGCGGACGCCGCTAAGCCGCCGGCCGGCATCCGGGCCCATTTTTCGGCTGGCAAGCCGGGACCCTTTTCGCTAGACGCCCCCTCTCGCGCGGGGTCGCCCTCGTGCTGGCACACTGGAACGGGGCCGTAGCTCAGCTGGGAGAGCGCGTCGTTCGCAATGACGAGGTCAGGGGTTCGATCCCCCTCGGCTCCACCAGTGCGCTGATAACGGCTCCATCTCGGCCTGCGAATGGCAGCTTTCTGCGCTTCCGGTGCTCACGGCCCAAATGGCCGCTGCGCGCCGGTTCTCGAAATCCACCATTTTCGGCTCGAGCTGAAGCAGTTCTCAGCACACTGGTCCCCACTCCGACCCTCGCAGGTCTCGAATACGGCTGACCACCGCGCGCGACATCTGCTCCTCGAACCGCTAAGCCCTTCACCATGCATTTTCTCGATCAGGCCAAAATCTATCTTCGTTCGGGTGCGGGCGGGCAGGGCGCGGTCAGCTTCCGCCGCGAAAAGTATGAGCAATACGGCGGGCCCGACGGCGGCAACGGCGGCAAGGGCGGCGACATCGTGTTCGAGACGATCCAGGGCCTGAACACCCTGATCGACTTTCGCTACACCCAGCATTTCAAGGCGCGGCGCGGCGGCGGCGGGGCGGGCAAGAACCGCACCGGGGCGGGCGGGGGCGATCTGGTGATCAAGGTCCCGATCGGCACGCAGGTGCTTGCCGACGACGAAGAACGGACATTGATCGCCGATCTGGCCGAGGCGGGGCAGCGGGTGGTGTTCATGCGCGGCGGCGATGGCGGACGCGGCAATCTCAGCTTCAAATCGAGCACCAACCGCGCCCCGCGCCAGCACGGCGAGGGCTGGCCGGGAGCGGAGCAGTGGGTCTGGTTGCGGCTCAAGCTGCTGGCCGACGTGGGGCTTGTCGGCCTGCCCAACGCGGGCAAATCGACCTTTATCAACCAGGTGACCAATACCGATGCCAAGGTCGGCGCCTATCCGTTCACCACGCTGCGCCCGCAACTGGGCGTGGTCCGCCACAAGGCGCGCGAATTCGTGCTGGCCGACATTCCCGGCCTGATCGAGGGCGCGGCCGAAGGCGCCGGGGTCGGCGACCGCTTCCTTGGCCATATCGAGCGCTGCCGCGTGCTGATCCACCTGATCGACATCACCGGCGACGATCCCGCTGAGGCGCTGCGGATCGTGCAGGACGAACTCGAGGCATACGGGGGCGGGCTGACCGACAAGCCGCAGCTGATCGCGCTTAACAAGATCGATCTTGCCGATGCCGAGCTGGCCAAGGGCTTTGCCAAGGAATTGAAGGCGGCGGGCGCGGGCAAGGTCTTCCCGATCTCGGGCGCGACCGGGGAAGGGGTGAGCAAACTGCTCGACGCGGTGATCGCGCATCTTCCCGCTGCGACCCAGAGCGAACGCCCGGCGGGTGAACGCGAGACCGCCGACGAAGCTGATTGGTCGCCGCTCTAGTTCCCAATCAGCAATTGGCTCGTTAAGCGCACTCCGACTATGCCAGTGACCTCCCTTTCCGACCTGACCGATGCCGGTGCCTGTCCGCGCCTCGTCATCAAGGTCGGCTCGGCGCTGCTGGTCGGGGCCGATGGCGAACCGCGACGGAACTGGCTCGCCTCGCTGGTCGGAGAGATCGCGGCGGCGCGTGCCCGGGGCCAGCAGGTGATCGTGGTCAGTTCCGGGGCGATCGCGCTGGGCGCGGTGCGGCTGGGACTGGCCAAGCGCGGGCGCGGCAGCCTTGCCGATGCGCAGGCCGCCGCAGCCGTCGGCCAAATCGCGCTGGCCGGGCTGTGGGCCGAACTGCTCGCCGCCCATGGCATCACTGCCGCGCAGCTCCTCCTGACCCTCGACGATCTCGAGGACCGCCGCCGCTACCTCAATGCCACTGCCACGCTGGGGCGGCTGCTGGTCGCGGGCGCGGTGCCGGTGGTCAACGAGAACGATAGCGTCGCCACCCATGAGATCCGCTTTGGCGACAACGACCGGCTGGCCGCGCGGGTGGCGCAGGCGGCGGGGGCCAGCGGCGTGCTGCTACTCAGCGATGTCGATGGCCTGCACGATCGCAACCCGGCCAGGCCCGACGCGCAATTGCTGCGACTGGTCCGCGGGGTGACCGCCGAGGTTCATGCGATGGCCGATGGCGGTTCGGCCTCGGGGCTGGGCTCGGGCGGCATGACCTCCAAGCTTCAGGCCGCCGAAATCGCCGAGCGGGCGGGGATTGCGCTGGCCATCGTCAACGGCACGCACGATGCCCCGCTGGCCCGCGCGCTGCACGAGGGCACCGGCACGCTGTTCCTTCCCCGCCGCGCGGATGCGGCGCGCAAGGCGTGGCTGGGCGGGCGCTTGCGCCTCAAGGGTGCGCTGACGGTCGATCCGGGCGCGGCGCGCGCCTTGCTGGCGGGCAGCAGCTTGCTCGCGGCGGGAATCGTCGCGGTCGAGGGCCGGTTTGCGCGCGGCGATGCGGTGGCGGTGCGCGATGGCGCGGGCAATCTCATCGCGCAGGGTCTGGCCGAATACGATGCCGACGAATGCGCCGTGCTGACGGGCCGCCACAGCCGCGAGCACGAGGCGCTGCTCGGCTATGCTCCGCGCAGCGCAGTGATCCACCGCGATCAACTGGTGGTCCTGTGACCGCAAGTGGCGCCGTCAGCAGCCTGATAGCGGTTACCGGGGCGACCGGCTTCGTCGGCCAGGCGCTGATCGAGCTTGCGACGGCGCGCGGCCTGGCGGTGCGCGCGCTGGCCCGCCAGCCGCAGAAGCCGCGCCCGGGGGTCGAATGGATCGCGGGCAGTCTGGAGGACACCGCGGCCCTTGCCCGGCTGGTCGCGGGGGCCGAGACGGTGATCCACATCGCCGGAGTGGTCAACGCGCCCGATGCGGCGGGGTTCGAGGCGGGTAACGTTGCCGGCACGCTCGAAGTCGTGACCGCCGCGATGGTCGCGGGCACGCCGCGCTTCATCCACGTCTCATCGCTCTCGGCGCGCGAGCCGGACTTGTCGGCTTATGGCGCGTCAAAGCTCAAGGGCGAGCGGATCGTCATGGCCAGCCCGCTCGACTGGACCGTGGTGCGCCCGCCCGCCATCTATGGCCCGCGCGACCGCGAGATGCTCGAACTGTTCAAGTTCGCCAAGGCCGGGCTCGTCCCGCTGCCGCCACGCGGGCGGATGAGCGCGATCCATGTCGACGACCTTGCGGCGCTGCTGCTCGCGCTGGTGCCGGGCGGCGAGGATGTGAGCCATCGGGTGTTCGAACCCGACGACGGCAGGCCGGGCGGATGGAGCCACGCCAGCTTCGCCCGCGCGATCGGCTGGGCGCTCGGCAAACGCGTTACCGCCATGCCGCTGCCGAGATTCGCGTTGCGGCTGGCGGCACGCGGCGACCGGATCATGCGCCGCCAGCACGCCAAGCTCACCGCCGACCGGGTCGGCTACATGTGTCACCCCGATTGGGTGGTCAGCCCCGAGGCGCGGGTGCCGGATGCACGCTGGACCCCGCGGATCGGCACCCGCGACGGGCTGAAGGCGACCGCAAGGTGGTATCGCGAGGCGGGGTGGCTGTAGCGGCGCGACTCGACATCCCGACGCGCGCGGCATAGCTTCCGGGCGGGGTCGCGAGTGGCGCGGACGGGATCATCCGGCGGGCCGATCACGAAGGGGAAACAGCATGAAACGCATCATCGCCATCGCCGCCCTGGCCGCCCTCGCGGCTTGCTCGAAGCCAGCGGAAGATCCCGCGGCACCCGCCGCCGAAGCGGCTGCTGCGCCCGCCCCGTCCGAAATCCTCGCTGCGGATGGCAAGCCATCGCACGGGACCTTCAAGGTGACGCGCAAAGACGGCACGACCTACACCTCCGAGGTCAAGCCCGACGGAACCTATTCGGTCACCGCAGCGGATGGAAAAGTCATGGAAACCGGCAAGTGGGAGCAGAAGTCGTCTGAGCAATACTGTGAGACTGCGGACACGGAAGGCGCCAAGCAGAAATGCTTCGCCGAGAAGGTGGACGACAAGGGTGTCTACACTTCCACCGACCCTGAAAACGGTGAGGTAGCGACGATTGTCCGCGTCGAATCCTGACGCTTAAAACACCGGATCGTAGCCCGGCGGCAGCTCTGTGTTGCTGTCGGGCTGGCCGGGGACGTGGATGCCGCATTCGGTCTTGTCCCAGCCTTTCCACCGGCCCGAGCGCGGGTCTTCGCCCGGCGCCACGCGGGTGGTGCAGGGCGAGCAGCCGATCGAGGGATAGCCCTCGGCCACCAGCGGGTGTGGCGGCAAATCGCGCTGTGCGGCGAAGGCGTCGAGATCGGCCTTGGACCAGCTCGCCAGCGGATTGATCTTGAGCCGCCCGGAGATATCGGAGCGGTCGATCTCGAACCGCGGCAGCCCGGTGCGGGTGGCTGATTGGAAGCCCTTGCGCCCGGTGATGGTCGCATCGAATGGCGCCAGCGCGCGGGCCACCGGCTCGACCTTGCGCATTTCGCAGCAGCCATCGGGATCGAACGACCAGCGCAGCCCCTTGTCGTCCCGTGCCGCCACCAGCGCCGGATCGGGCTCGGCGATAATCAGGTTGGTAAGGCCGAGTCGCGCGACCAGCAAATCGCGATAGGTCAGCGTTTCAGGGAAATGCTTGTGCGTTTCGAGAAAGATCACCGGGGTTGCCGGGTTCGCATCGGCGATCAGCGCCAGCAGCACCGCGCTTTCCGCGCCGAAGCTCGATACCACCGCGATATCGCCCGCGAGGCCATCGCGCAGCACGCTGCGGAGCATTTCAGGGGTGTCGGTTCCGCGAAACAGATTATTGAGGCGGATCGCGTCGCTCTGGGAAAAGCGCGGCCCGGTATCGATCCGGTCGCGAATGCGGCCAAATTGGCTCAGGGCTTCAGCCATGACGAAGCGCCCAGATCGGCGTCCGCCCGTCGACCGTCTTTTGATAGACCTGCGGCCAGGTGGCGAAGGCGCGCTCCGCAGCCGCGCGGTCGATCGGTGCTTGCGGAGCAAAACTGTCGAACCCGCAGCGGCGCAGATGGCTGAGCTGGTCAAGCAACACTTCGCCCACCGCGCGCAGTTCGCCGGTGTAGCCGTGTTCGCGCAGGATGCGGGCGGACGAATAGCCGCGCCCGTCGCCGAAGCTGTTGAACTCCACCTCGACCAGCGCGATCCGCGCCAGATGCGGCAACAGCGCGCGCGCGTCGTCGCCCGGCTCGATGCGGACGGCGGTGGCGTTGGTCTGGGCGGCGAAGGCGTCGACCGTCACCGCCGGATCGGCGACCGGCTCGTCATCGCGGAAGCGGAGAGGGCTATCCATAGATCGCTTCCTTGAACGGCTCGACCCCGATCCGGCGGTAGGTGTCGAGGAACCGCTCGCCGCTGTCGCGGCGGGCGAGGTAGACGTCGGTGGCCTTTTCGATCGCATCGACGATCCCGTCCTCGTCGAAGCCGGGGCCGGTGATCTTGCCGAGCGAAGTGTCGGCGCCCTCGCTGCCGCCGAGCAGCAGCTGGTAATTCTCGGTGCCCTTGCGATCGACCCCCAGCACCCCGATGTGCCCGGCGTGATGGTGCCCGCAGGCGTTGATGCAGCCCGAAATCTTGAGCTTCAGCTCACCCAGCTCGCGCTGGCGGCCGAGATCGGAAAAGCGCTGCGCGATCTTCTGCGCCACGGGAATCGAGCGCGCGTTGGCGAGGCTGCAATAGTCGAGCCCGGGGCAGGCGATGATGTCGCTGACCAGATCGAGGTTGGCGCTGGCGAGCCCCGCCGCATCGAGCGCCTGCCATACGGCGAATAGATCGGCCTTGCGGACGTGGGGCAGGACGATGTTCTGCGCGTGCGTCACGCGGCACTCGTCGAAGCTGTAACGCTCGGCGAGGTCGGCCATGACCGCGATCTGTTCGGCGCTGGCGTCACCGGGGATGCCGCCCAGTGGCTTCAGGCTGATCGTGGCGATGGCGTAGCCGGTTATCTTGTGCGCGTGGGTGTTCTGATCGAGCCACACCGCAAAATCGGGGTCGGAGCGGTCGATCTGGTCGGACAGCCCGGTTTCGAACGCCGGATCGGCGAACATCCCGGCGATGCGATCAAGCTCGGCGGTCGGTGGCTCGAGCCCGAGCGCGGACATTTGCGCGAACTCTTCCTCGACCTGGCGGGTATATTCGGCGAGGCCCAGTTCGTGGACGAGGATCTTGATCCGTGCCTTGTACTTGTTGTCGCGCCGTCCATAGCGATTGTAGACGCGCAGGCAGGCCTCGGCATAGTGGATCAGCTGGTCGAGCGGCACGAAGCCGCGCACCAGCGGGGCGATCATCGGGGTGCGCCCCATGCCCCCGCCGACATAGAATGCCGCGCCCAGCTCTCCGGTCTCATTCCTGACGATGCGGATGCCGATATCGTGCAGCTTCATCGCCGCGCGATCGGTCTCGCTGGCGATCACCGCAATCTTGAACTTGCGCGGCAGGTAATCGAATTCGGGGTGGAAGCTGGACCACTGGCGCAGCAGTTCCGCATAGGGCCGTGGATCGACCAGCTCGTCGGCGGCGGCCCCGGCATAATGATCGCTGCTGATGTTGCGGATGCAGTTGCCGCTGGTCTGGATCGCATGCATCTCGACAGTCGCGAGGTCGGCCAGGATATCGGGAGCCTCGTCCAGTTTGATCCAGTTGTACTGGATGTTCTGGCGGGTGGTGAAATGGCCATAGCCGCGATCGTACTTGTCCGCGATCCGCCCCAGCATCCGCATCTGCGTGCCCGACAGCGTGCCATAAGGCACCGCCACGCGCAGCATGTAGGCATGAAGCTGAAGATACAGCCCGTTCTTCAGCCGCAGCGGCTTGAACTGGTCCTCGGTCAGGTCGCCCGCCATGCGGCGCGCGGTCTGGTCACGGAATTCCGCGACGCGGGCATCGACCATCGCCTGGTCGTAAGTGTCATACTTGTACATCAGATCACCCAGTTTCCGGCTGCCGGATCGGCGGGTTTCAGCGTCAGATCGAGCCGCACGGTGGGTCCGAGCGCGCGAATCCGTTCCTTGATGTGCGCAGGGCGCACGCTTCCGCCATCGCGGGTCGCCTCGATCGCATAGGAGGCGTTGACCCGGCGCGCGGCCTCTTCGGCGGCGAGGACCGCCTCGGCATGGTCGCCGGCGTCGGCCGCGTCATCGACATGGCGCGACCATTCGCTGCCGGTCCACCACACCACGTCGCCGCTCGCCAGATCGTTGCCGGTGAGGATTTTCATGCCGCCATCTCCGCCAGACTACGCAGCGCCGCAGCATCGCGCTTTGCCGCAACTTCGCCAACCACGATCACCGCCGGGCTGACGACCTTGCGCTCCACCACCAGCGCGCCCAGCCCAGCGAGCGGTGCATGAAGCACGCGCATTTCGGGCCGCGCCGCGTTTTCGATCACCGCGACGGGCATGGCCGGAGACAGGCCGTCGGCGATCAGCTTGTCGGCAATCGCTTCGGCACTGGCGACGCCCATGTAGATCACCAGGGTGCGTCCCACTCCGGCCAGCCCGGCCCAGTTCTGCTCGCTCAGGCCCTTGCACTGCCCGGCAACAAAGCTGACGACGCTGGCGTGATCGCGGTGCGTAAGGGGAAGCTGCGCTGCGGCAGCGGCCCCCAGCGCGGCGCTGACCCCGGGGACGACCTCCACCGGCACCCCGGCGGCGCGGCAAGCCTCCAGCTCCTCGCCGCCGCGCCCGAATACGAACGGATCGCCGCCTTTGAGGCGCACGACATCGCGGCCGGCCAGCGCCTCGCGCACCAGCAGCGCCTCGATCGCGTCCTGCGGCACCGAATGCTTCGAACGGCGCTTGGCGACCGAAACCAGACGCGCCCTGGGGCTGGCCATCGCCAGGATCGCGGGATCGACCAGACCGTCGTGGACGATCAGCTTCGCCTCCATCACCAGCCGCGCGGCGCGCAGGGTGAGCAGATCGGGCGAGCCGGGGCCTGCGCCTACCAGATAGACGGTACCGGCCAGATATTCTGTGACGGGACGGGGAGAAGCTTCGAACATGGCGTGCAGATGGGCCGGAGGCGCACACGGTGCCAGCGAGAAAGCATTGGGCGCGGGCTAGACCAGCTTTATCCGGTCCTGCCGGGGGCCTTGCCTGTGTCCTCGGCGTCATCCTCGCCGGTCTCGTCGTCGTTTTCCTCGCGTTTGTCCGCATCGATGGTGATCGCGCCGGCCATCTTGGCGAGCCACTCGGGCGGTAAACCCTTCACGTTGACGTCCTGCTGCGGTGGTGGAATCGCAATCCCGTGTTCGCCGAACAGCGCCCACAGCTTTTTGAGCACGTCCGAGCGGACGTTGCCGAGGCCATCTTCGGGATCGTTGATCCAGATCTGGATCTCGAACTTCAGCGTACCACCGGCGATGTCGGTCAGCCAGACCGAGGCGGGCGGCTGGTCGAGCACCCGTGCACAGGCGTGCGCCGCCTCGCGCATCAGCCGGTCGGCCAGATCGATGTCGGTAGACGCCGGGACAACGACCGGCACCTTGATCCGCACTTCGCGGCTTGAATAAGACCAGTTTTCGACTTGAGTGGTCATCAGGATTTCGTTGGGGATCAGGTATTCTTTTTTGTCACGGGTGGTGACCGAGACCGCGCGAATACCGATTTTCTTGACCTGACCGATGGTGGAAGCGGTCCCGTCGTTGACCGCGATCACGTCGCCCGGCTTGATCGAGCGGTCCATCAGCAGGATGATCCCCGAGATCAGGTTGCCGAAAGTCTTTTGCAGACCGAACCCGATGGCGAGCCCGAACGCGCCCGAGAATACCGCCAGCGCGGTCAGGTCGATGCCCAGCAGGTCGATGCCGACGAAAACCGCCAGGGACCACACCCCGATCGAGACGAGCTTCTCGCCCAGCAATTGCTGGGTCGGATCGAACTGGGAAATCCGCCTGAAGCCCCAGCGCGCCATCCGGCTGCCGAGCCGCGCGAACAGGAAGACGCCGAGCAGGACGACGAACACCATGAAGCCGCTCCACACCGAAACGCGATGCGTGCCGATGTCGAACCCGATCCGGTCGAGCGAGGCGACGAGTTCGGTGAAGTCGCGCGGCAGGATCATGCCGCAGCCATCGCGGTGAACCCGCGCGCCAGGTCGGCGATCAGGTCGGCGGGGTCTTCCAGCCCGATGCTGAGGCGCACGGCATAGCGATCGGCGGGGTCCATACCCGCCAGCGGCCAGGCGATGACGCTGCGATCGCGCGCCGGGTCGACCGGCAGCGCAAGGCTTTCATAGCCACCCCAAGAATAGCCGATCCCGAACAGCTCGAGCTGGTCGATCAGGCGCGCCCGCGCGGTGGCCGTTCCGCCCTTGAGCACGAAGCTGAGCAGCCCGCAGCCACCGGAAAAATCGCGCTTCCACATGTCATGGCCAGGCGATCCGGGGAGCATCGGACACAGCACGTGGGCGACTTCGGGGCGTTCGGCGAGCCAGCGGGCGATGGTGAGCGCGCTGGCGGTTTCGCGTTCCAGCCGCACCGCCATCGTCCGCAGTCCGCGCAGCGCCAGCGCGCAGTCATCGGGCGCGACGACCTGGCCCAGCGTCTGCGCGACCTTGCGCAGGCGCGGGAGATAGTCGGGCGTAGCGGTGACGCTGCCCAGCATGAGGTCGGAATGACCGCCGACATGTTTGGTCAGGGCCTGGATCGCGAGGTCTGCGCCGTTTTCCAGTGCCCGGAACCCCAGCGAAGTCGCCCAGGTGTTGTCGAGGAGCACCGCGATCCCGCGCGCCCTGGCCGCGGCGGCGAGCGCGGGGACGTCGCAGACTTCCATGGTCAGGCTGCCGGGACATTCGAGCAGCACCGCGCGGGTGTTGGTCCCGAGGAGGGCGGCGAAGCCGGCCGGATCGAGCGGGTCGAAAAAGCGGTGCGAGACACCCCATTGTTCGAGCCACCCGGCGGCAAAATTGCGCGACGGATCGTAGGCGTTGTCAGATACCAGCAGCTCGTCGCCGGGCGACAGCACGCTGAGCAGCGCGAAGTTGACGGCGGCAAGGCCCGAGGGAAACAGCAGCGTTCCCGCCGCACCCGGCTCCAGCGCGGTCAGTGCCTCAGCCAGCGCCCACTGGGTTGGCCCGCCACGGCGACCGTAGAAGAACCGCCCGTCGGCATTGTCGCGGGTGCCTTCGGCCAAAGCCGCGCAATTTTCGTAAAGGTGGGTGGAGGCGCGCCACACCGGCGGATTGACCGCCGCCCCGGTCCATTCGGCACGTCGCCCGCCGGTGACGAGGCGGGTGGCCGGGGATGTCGTTTCAGTCTTGGAAGGCAAGTTCAATTCCGCTCATGCTGAGCTTGTCCAAGCACCGTTGTTTTTCGTGTGCCAACGGCACTACGCCAGCAAGAAACGCGGTGCTTCGACAAACTCAGCACAAGCGGGCGTTGATAAATCGATAGTCTCAGGCCGCCGCCCCGGTCGCCTTGGGAGTGTCGGGGTCCGCGCCCCACTCGCTCCAGCTGCCGTCATACAGCGCCACGTCACCCTTGCCGATCAGATGCAGCGCAAAGGCGAGCGCGGAAGCGGTCATGCCGCTGCCGCAGCTGGTGACCACCGGCCTGGCGAAGTCGATCCCGGCCGCTTCGAACAGCGACTTCAGCTCGGCGGGGCTTTTCCATGTGCCGTCCGCATTGAACAGCTTGCTGTGCGGCAGGTTGACCGCACCGGGGATGTGGCCGCCAGCCATGCCGGGCTTGGGCTCGGCGACCTCGCCAGTAAAGCGCCCGGCGGGGCGCGCGTCGACAACCTGCTCGGCCTTCTCGTGAAGGTTGCGGAGCATGTCGGCCTTGGTCCGGACGTTCTTGTCATCCTGCCAGACGGTGAAGTGGCGGTGACGCAGGGTTTCCTTGCCCTGAACGACCGGACGACCCTCGGCCTTCCACTTGGCGATCCCGCCGTCGAGCAGTGCCACGTCGTGCGCGCCGAACATCGTCAGCATGAACCACGCGCGGGCCGCACTCTTGAGCGGGCTATCATCGTACAGCACGATCCGGCTGCCGTCGCCCAGGCCCAGGCTCTGCATCCGGCTGGCGAATTTCTCGGCCGGGGGCAGGGTGTTGTCGATCGCGGAATTGGTGTCGACGAGATGTTCCAGATCCATGAACACCGCGCCGGGAATGTGTCCGGCCTCGTATTCCGCGGCGGCATTGCGGCCGCTGTCAGGCAGGAAGCGGCTGGCGTCGACTACCCGCAGGTCGCTCGCGCCCAGTTCATTGGCCAGCCATTCGGTCGATACCAGCGAATCCATGCAACGCGCTCCTGCCTGCCGCCCGTCTGTCGCGGGCCGTAACACCGCTGCCTAGCCCGCACCTGCGCGCGCGTCCAGACGCTATGCGCGGCGAATGGTGCGGATGGCAGGCTTTGCGAAACTCAGGCCGCAGGAAGCAGCTGCTGGCCCAGCTTGGAATAGTTGCGCGGACCCAGATCGAGCCGGAACGGCTGGAGCCGGGCCCCTTTGGCGCCCGAAGCCGCAACTCCGGGCTGACCGACCAGGAACGTGCCCCCGCCTTCGATCGTCGCACCATCCACACCGGTGCCACGCGCGCGCAGTCGGGCAAGGGGAACGAACAGCGCGGCATTGCCCGAACGAATCGGAGTGATCGAGACCAGCGGCAGGCGGATGTCGCCGCCCAGCGTCACGCTTTCGCCCGGTGCCAGCCCGGCGATGCGGTGCAGTTCGGGCAGCGCCGCGCCCCCTGCGCCCAGCAGTTCCTCGACCGGGCGCGAGGCATGGGCCGCGATCATGTCGCCCGCAACGATCACGTCTTGCAAGGCCTCGGGGCCGTTGTTGGTGATCGAGAGGCGATAGGACAGCGTGGTGTTGACCAGCGTCGCGCTCATCCGCGTGGCCTGAAGGACGAGTGCGAGTGCCGGGGCCAGCGCGGGCGCAACGACGGGTTTCGGCGCATCGGGAACAGGAGCGACAGGGGCCGGGGCGGCGCGCGCCGGGATGTGCGGGCGCAGGATCTCCGGCGCGGGCATCGCGCGGACCCGGTGGCGGAAATGGCGGCTCCAGACCAGCCAACCGCCCACCGCGAGCAGCGCGGCGAGCCCGCCGAGCAATGCCCATAGCAGGCTGGGGGTACTGTCCGAGACCACGCCGAGCTGGCGGGGCTGGAACGGTGCCGGGGCGGGAGCAGGCGCGGCAGTGGCAGGCGCGGCAGCGGAAGCGCCGGGTGCGATTTGCGGAGCCGCGGGGGTTAGCGGGCTTGCGGGCTGCGACTGCGGATCCGCTGCGCGCGGCTGCTGGCGCGGCTGAACCGCCGCCCCCGGGCGCGCGGTGTTCCGCGCGGCAGGGGCAGGCGTAATGCTTGGCAGCACCACTGTCGGCGCAGCGGCAGTCGGCTCCGAGCGTGGTGCGGGCTGGGGTCGCACCCGCGGGGCCGGGTTGTCCGGATCGCTGGGTCCCACGACCGGCGGTGGCGCAGGGGTCGGCGACGCGCGCGGGCGCAGGTCGAAATCGTCCGCACTGCTCTGCGCGGCGAGCGAAACCGGAGCGAGCACCAGCAGCGGCGCAAGCCATCGCGCCGCCGTGACGATTCGCGCCGTGACGATTCGCAGGGCTCCAAGTTCGGTCATCGTTCATCCCAAGGCGAAGGGGCGCTTGAATAGCCGCTGAATTCCCGCGCACCAACCGCCGACTTGTGTGCCGCGTGCGATGGCGGCACAGGGCGCGCATGTCCTTGCCCCCTTTGCACCCCCCCCTTCATCTGGGCCAGCCCAGTCGCCTGCCCACCTCGCCCGCCGAAGCCGTGCTCGATTACGTGCCCAACCCGCGCGCCGGGACGCTTTATGCGGTGCGTTTTGCGGTGCCGGAGTTCACTTCGCTGTGTCCGGTCACCGGCCAGCCCGATTTCGCCCATCTGGTGATCGACTATGCACCCGGCGCGACCATCGTCGAATCGAAGTCGCTCAAGCTGTTTCTGGGCGCGTTTCGCAATCACGCCGGGTTTCACGAAGACGTGACCGTCGGTATCGCGCAGCGCCTGTTCGATGAGATGGCCCCGCTGTGGCTGCGGATCGGTGGCTACTGGTATCCGCGCGGCGGCATCCCGATCGACGTGTTCTGGCAAAGCGGGAACCCGCCCGAAGGACTTTGGCTTCCGCCGCAGGATGTGCCCGGCTATCGCGGCAGGTAGGCCCTACGAATTCACATCGCCATAATGGCTGGGCGGCTGGATCACGTCCATCCGTTCGGACAGCAGCGGGCGGAAGCTGGGGCGGCTCTTGAACACCGAGTACCAGCCCTGCGCCTGTTCGTGCCCCGACCAGTCGATCCCGCCGAGATAGTCCGCCACCGAGATCTGCGCGGCGGCAGCCAGATCGGCCAGGCTCATCGTCGCCCCCGCCAGCCAGGGCCGGCGATCGATCAGGTAGTCGATATAATCGAGATGCGCGTCGGCCAGCCGCATCGCTTCGCGCAGCGCCCTGGAATCGGGCGGTGCGCGCATTACGATCCGCTTCTTCATCCGCTCGTTGAGCAGAGGGCCGGTGACATCGATATAGAAATTCTCGTCGAACAGGGCGACCAGACGGCGGATCTCGGCGCGGTTGGCGGCGGTGCCGTTGATCATCGGCGCCTTGTCGACCGTCTCTTCGAAATATTCGCAGATTGCCCGGCTATCGACCAGCACGATCTCGCGCCCCGCTCCGCCGGTCTGATTGCGCAGCACCGGGGTGCGCATAGCCGGGTTAAGCCGGGTGAACTCCTCGCGCAGCTCCCACGGATTTTCGCGCCACAGCTCGTAAGCGATGCCCTTTTCGGACAGCAGCAATCGCACCTTGCGGCTGAACGGGCACAGCGGAAACTGGAAGACCTGCCACATGGGGTCTGCCTATGGCGCAGCGAAGCGGGACTAGTCCACCGCGCGGGCAAGGACCTGGGCGAAATATGCCGTGCACAACCTTGCCGGCAGTCAAAAATCAGTCGGGCGCGAAGATCCGGTAAGCCTGCGCCCCCACCGCATCGGCCAGCCGCTTGGTCCGGCGTTGGACTGCGGTATCGACCAGCGGGGCAAGGTCGATCGGCAGGCGCAGCTCCAGCGTCCCTTCGGTCAGTGCCAGGCTGCTCGCGGCCAGCGGACCCGGTGCGCCGCCGCCGATGCGCTGGGCGAGGCGGATCGCCTGGCCCCAGCCACGCGCGTGGCGCAGCAGCGCCTGCGGGGCGAGCCGGGGAAGCGCGGCAAGGCCGTTGCCCGGACCGCCCATCGCGACATAGAGCGCCAGCGCGATTGCCGCCCGGTCCGAAGGGGCGGCGCCGGTCCAGTTGCCGTGCAATGCCAGTTCCTCTGCCCCCAGCGCGCGGAAATCGGGGCTGCTCGCCCAGCCGGTGCCGCGCAGCAGGCAGGCACAGTGGCGCAGCCGGGCCAGTTCGGGCGGCTCGCCGGGGAACACCGGCGCGATCCATCGGGCCAGTTCATCGGCATAGCCCGCCACTTGTTGTTGCGGCGCGGCGACGAACCGTACGCTCTCGACCAGCGGGTCCTTGGCGCGCTCGGCGGCGGGCAGGTTCTGGAACAGCAGCCCTTCACGCAGGCCATAGGCCGAGGTGACGACGGTGTCGGATTCGAGCGCTTCAACCAGCGCCGCGAGCAGCGCGGCGGCGTGCGGCAGGCTGGCCACCCGCGCGCTCTTGACTTGCGGCAGCGCCTTGAGCTGCGCTTCGTCCATCGCCTGGACCGTTTCGGCGAGCGGGCGCGCGTCGCCCGCGGGGAAGGCATAGTTGCCGATAACCTCGAGCGGAAAGTCGCTGAGGTGCATGTGGACCCGTGCCAGCGTGCGCCACGATCCGCCGACCAGATAGATGCCGCGCCCGCGCACTTCTTCGGCCCAGCCGAGCGAGGCAACCGCTGCCGCCACCGCTGCGTGCAGCTTGCCCGGGCCCTTCGCGCGTAACGCGGCAACGCGCAGTGAGCCGAGTGGAAACGATGCGCGCTGTCCCACCTCGCCGCCGCTCACCCGGACCAGTTCGAGGCTGCCGCCGCCCATGTCGGCCGCGATCCCATCGGCCTGCGGCAGTCCCGATATCACCCCATAGCCCGATGCGATTGCCTCGGCATCTCCATCGAGCAGCATGGCGGGCAGGCCCAGCGCACGCACTGCCTGGATAAATTCCGCCCCATCGGACGCTTCGCGCACGGCCGCAGTGGCGACGACCTGGAGCGAATCCAGCTCCATCCGCCCCAGCAACGCGGCGAACCGCGTCAGGCCCGCCAGCGCGGTAGCGACCGTCGCGGGATCGAGCGTCCCGGTGCCGACCACGCCGTTGCCCAACCCGGCCATGATCTTTTCATTGTACAGCACCACCGGCGCGCGCGGCGCACCGCCGAACACCACCAGCCGGATCGAGTTGGACCCGATATCGACGATTGCCTGACGAGTGGGGGGGGCCGGACGGCTGGAAACGCTCACGCGGGGTCCTTAGAAGGGATGGGACCGAATGATAACTGCCCAATCCACAATCCGTTCGCCCTCAGGCCATTCGCGCCCGTGTGTGGATCAGCGTTTCAACCGCAGCTTGGGCACCGCGCCGGCCTCTCCCAACGCTGCCCCCCGACCCGACAGCGAGGGGTTGGTCATGAAATAACGGTGGAGGTTGAAGCCGGGCTGGCCCGCTCCGACACGGGTGTAGCTGCCTTCTGGCCCCAGTTCCCAGCTCTGTTCGGTGTCGAGCAGGTTGGCGACCATCACCTGGCCCAGCACCTGATCGTGGACCGTGGTGTTGCGCAGCGGCAACGCCAGCTCGACCCGGCGGTCGAAATTGCGGCTCATCCAGTCGGCCGAGGAAATGTACACCTCGTTGCGGCGGCTGGGCATCTTTGCCCCGTTGGCAAAGGCCCAGACCCGGCTGTGTTCGAGGAACCGCCCGATGATGGACTTGACCCTGATCGTCTCGGACAGCCCCGGCACGCCCGGCCGCAGGCAGCACACCCCGCGCACCACCAGCACGATCGGCACCCCGGCGGCCCCAGCCTCGTAAAGCTTGTCGATCGCCCGCCGGTCCGACAGCGCGTTCATCTTGGCCCAGACGCCGCTGGGCTTGCCCGCCCTGGCATTGGCGATCTCGCGGTCGAGCAGCGCGAACAGCTTCTCGCGCAGGCCCGCCGGGCTCACCGCCAGGCGTTGCAGCCCGCGCGGCTCGAGATAGCCGGTGATGTAGTTGAACACCTCGGCGGCATCG
This sequence comes from Sphingomonadales bacterium, assembly GCA_038256425.1. GTDB lineage: Bacteria > Pseudomonadota > Alphaproteobacteria > Sphingomonadales > Sphingomonadaceae > Novosphingobium. The sequence continues at coordinate 11,408 of JBBSKI010000012.1, read as the reverse complement.
CGCGCAGCCACCGGATCGGCGGTGAAATAGCTGAGATCGGTATAGGTCCGCGCGGTGACGGGGTGGTAATTGCCGGTGCCGAAATGGCAGTAGCTGCGGATGCGCTTGCCCTCGCGCCGCACCACCAGGCTGATCTTGGCATGGGTCTTCAGCTCGATGAAACCATAGACGACCTGCACGCCGGACCGTTCGAGCTGGGCGGCCCATTGCAGGTTCTGTTCTTCATCGAAGCGGGCTTTCAATTCGACCACCGCGGTCACCGCCTTGCCCGCTTCTGCCGCGTCGCACAGCGCGCGGACCACGGCGCCCTGCTTGCCGGCGCGATAAAGCGTCTGCTTGATCGCCAGCACCTCGGGATCGAGCGCGGCCTGGCGCAGGAACGCCAGAACCACGTCGAACGCCTCATAAGGGTGGTGGACGACGATATCCTTCTCGCGGATCGCGGCAAAGCAATCGCCGTCATGCTCGCGGATCCGCTCGGGGAAACGCGGGGTGTAGATCGGAAACTTCAGCTCGGGCCGGTCGAAATCGACCAATTGGGCCAGGTCGGCGATCCCGAGTATGCCGTCGCTCTCGGTCACCAGCGCCGCCTCGCCGCCGATTTCGCGGGCGAGCAAGGCAGCCAGGTCGGGCGAAATCGCGCGCTCCGATTCCAGCCGGATCACCCGCCCGCGCCGCCGCCGCTTGATCGCGGAACGGAAGTAGCGGACCAGATCCTCGGCTTCCTCCTCCAGCTCGATATCGCTGTCGCGGATCACCCGCAGAACGGCGGAGCCAAGGATTTCATAGCCGGGAAACAGGGTCTTGCTGAAATGGCGCAGCACCGTTTCCAGCCGGATGCAGCAGGTGCCGCTGCCCGCCAGCACGAGAAAGCGCGGCAGCGCGGCGGGCAGCATGATCAGTTCGCGCACCGTCTCGCCATCGCTGCGGCGCTTGAGATCGAACAGCATCGACAGCCCCAGATTGGGGATGAACGGGAACGGGTGCGATGGATCGAGCGCCTGCGGGGTAATGACCGGAAACAGCTGCTCGCGGAAAAAGGCGGTCAGTTCGGGCTGGAAGCGACGGTCGATGGTGTCGAGTTCCAGCACTTCGACCCCGACCTGGAGCAGCTGCGGGCGCAGTTCCTGCCACAATGCCTGCTGCTCGACGACCAGCGCGTCGGCCTCGGCGGTGATGCGCGGCAATTGCTGGCTGGGGGTCAGCCCGTCGATCGAGAGGTCCTCGATGTCCTGGATCTGCTGGCCGCGCAGCCCGGCGACGCGGACCATGAAGAACTCGTCGAGATTGGCCCCCGAGATGGCGAGGAAGCGCAGCCGCTCGAGCAGCGGATAGGCCGGATTGGCCGCTTCGGCGAGCACCCGGCGGTTGAACTGGAGCCAGCTCAGCTCACGGTTGAAGTAGCGCGGCGCATCCGGGTCCGGTTTGGCCCCGAACTCCGATGTGTCGCCCGCCCCGGTGCTATCCCCTAGCCCGGCTTTCCCCAAAGTCTCGCCGCTGCGGCGCATGATGTCCCGATGCTGATGTTATGCCCCGCGCGCAGATGCACCCGGAATGCGACAGTTCGCGGACGAATGTTACAACGGCGTGTCAGTCGGGCGCAACCGCCTTGCGGGTGCCGTCTTTTTGCAGTCAATCTTCGGTCGCGGAAGGAATCTCGTCTTCGCTGCGCGGATCGTCGGACGGCCCGCCTTGCGCCTGCGCAATCGAGGCACCGACAGCCGCGCCAACCTGCTTGGCCATGCCTTTCAGGGCCGGTGTCATCTCCTCGACCGCTTCGGCCATGCCGCCCATCGCGCCCATCATCGCGGGTAACCGGCGCGAGATCTGTTCGGGCATCTCTCCGGCACGATCGCCGGCGTAGTCGCGCAGCCGCGCGTCCGGATCGACGTCACGCGCGCGATCGGGATCCCGGATCGCTTCGGCAGCCTTGAGCAGCGGGGCGATCTTCATGTCGAGCATCGCATCGCTCATCGCTCGAACCGCAGCCGCCATCGCGCCCTGCATCTGTGGGTCGCGCATCTGCTTGGCGACCTGCGCGATATCGGACTTGGCAAGCGCCGGTGTGGAGGAAAGCGCGAGGGTGCCAAGCACGGCGGCGCTCAATAGAAACCGGGTATTCATGGTGCGCGACTCCCTTGATGGACGAAAAATTCTAGCGTCTCCGCCTTACCCTGTGGTGAACGCTGGAGCGGCCGCCCTGCAGGCAAGCACGCTCAGGGTGCGACCAGTCGACGTTCGATCCCGGCCCACAGCCGCTCCAGCGCGCGCGCCGGTTCGCTCGACGCGGCAAACGTGCCGATCGGGGCGCGACGCACCGCGATCTGTTCGATCTGGCTGGCCATCGGAATCACCGGCCAATCGGGAAATTCCGCCTGCGCCTCGCGGTGAATGCGCCGCCGACCATCGACCATCGACAGCACCGGGAGCAGCGGCGGGTGGCGCTTGTGATTGCGCGACAATTCGTCGCGGATGGTTTCGAGCGCGCGGCGGGCGAGCGGCGAGGGTGGCAGCGGCACAACCACCAGATCGGCGGCCCGCAGGATCTGCGCGCTGGTTTCGTCGAGCCCCGGGGCGCAATCGAGCACGATCCGCTCGTAAGTCGCCGAAAGCTCTTCCAATAATTTGGCCAGCCGGCGCCGCTTGCCCAGCCGCTGGAACAGCGAATCGAGCCCGCGCAGGCTGTCATCGGCTGGGAGCAGGTCGAGCCGATCGATCCCGGTCGGGCGGATCGCCCTGACCGGGTCCACCTCGCGCGCCAGAATGCCGGCCGCCTGTGCGCGCTTGCCCGGCTCCAGCCCCAGCAGATAGCCCGAGCCGCCCTGCGGATCGAGATCCCACAACAGCGTGCGGCGACACGATGTGGTCGCCGCGCTCCAGGCCAGGCTGACCGCCAGCGTCGTTTTGCCAACCCCGCCCTTGACGCTGTATACCGCGATCACAGCCATAGTCGCCGACCTTCCTAGCGCGTTGCCAGCACCCGCCGCATCACCGCATCGAGCCGTGCCACCATCTTGCGATCCTGCGCTTCGGGGGCAGTCAGCAGCGCGTGATCGAGCACGGTATCGAGCGCCGAGGGCTCGCGCCACGCGGGCAGGGCGGCGATGAACGCGGCAACCGTCGCGCGCGCAATCGCCGCATTGGCGTGCATCTGCGCGATGACCTCGCTCACCTCCACGAATGCCGCGTCATCGCGCCATGAATCGTAGTCGGTGACCATGCCGACCAGCGCATAGGGCAGCTCGGCCTCCCGCGCGAGGCGGGCTTCGGGCATGGCGGTCATGCCGATCACATCGGCGCCCCATTGCCGGAACAGACGGCTTTCGGCGCGGGTCGAGAACTGCGGGCCTTCCATCGCGAGGTAAGTCGCGGAGGGGTAGACCACCCCCCCAGCCGCCGCGACCGCCGCCGCCGCCATGTCCGACAGCCGCGGGCAGACCGGCTCGGCCAGGCTGACATGCGCGACGCACCCGGGGCCGAAGAAGCTGGCCGGGCGAGCGACGGTGCGGTCGATGAACTGATCGACCAGCGCGAACTGGCCCGGGGCCAGTTCCTCCCGCAGCGATCCGACCGATGAAATCGCCAGCAGATCGGTGCAGCCTGCGCGTTTGAGCGCATCGATGTTGGCGCGCGCATTGATGTCCGAGGGGGGCAGGCGGTGGCCGCGTCCGTGCCGCGGGAGAAACCGTACCTCGACCCCGCCGAGCCGTCCGAACAGCACCTCGTCCGATGGCGCGCCCCACGGGGTATCGATCGCGATCCACTGCGCGTCCACGATCCCGGCGATCTCGTAAAGGCCCGAGCCGCCGATGATCCCGATTGTCCAGCCGTCCGCCATATGGTGGCTGTATCGGCTCGCCGGGCGGGCGTCCATCGCCTGCGCGCTTGATCGCAAATGCACGGCGTGGTTGGGAGCGGGCCGCCACATGCCGCCACACAAGGAGCCAGCCATGACCGCCACCCCCGTCCCGACATTCGATCTGACCGGCCGGGTCGCGCTGGTGACCGGCGCATCATCGGGCTTTGGCGCACACTGGGCGAGGCTGCTGGCGGCCGCCGGGGCACGGGTGGTTATCGGAGCGCGGCGGATCGAAAAGCTCGAGGCGCTGGCGGCCGAGATTCGCAGCGGCGGCGGCGAGGTGCTGGTGGTCGCGCTCGATGTGACCGATCCGGCGGCGACCAGCGCGGCCTACGATACCGCCGAGGCTGCTTTCGGCACTGTCGATACGATCATCGCCAATGCCGGGGTGTCGACCGAGAAGCCGAGCCTCGAAGTCGATGCCGCCGATTTCGATGCGGTGGTCGGGACCAATCTTAAAGGCGTGTTCCTCACCGTCACCGAGGGAGCGCGGCGGCTGATCGCGGCGGGGAGCGCCCAAAGCGCCGAACAAGGTGGGGGGCGCGGGCGCGTCGTGATCGTCGGCTCGATCACCGGGCGCAAACTCTATTCCGGCATGGCGCCCTACAGCGCGAGCAAGGCCGGGGTCGGCCACATGGGCCGGGTGTTCGCCCGCGAATGGGCGCGCAAGGGGATCAACGTCAACGTCATCCACCCCGGCTATTTCGCCACCGAGATGACCGAGGACTTCATTTCCGGAGCGGCGGGCGACTACCTGATCAAGAGCTTCCCGCGTCGCCGGATGGGGCCGATCGCCGACATGGACGTGCCGCTGCTGTTTTTCGCCTCGGACTTGTCGCAGCGTGTCACCGGTTCTGAACTGACCATCGACGATGGGCAGTCGCTGTAGGTCAGATCGTCGCCAGGTCGATCACGAAGCGGTACTTCACGTCGGCTTTTTCCATCCGGCCGAAGGCGTGCTCGATCTCGTCCATGCGGATCGTCTCGCATTCGGGATAGATGCCCTTGGCGGCGCACAGGTCGAGCATTTCCTGGGTCTGGGCGATCCCGCCGACTGCCGACCCACTAACCGCGCGCTGGGTGCTGAGCAGCAGGCCGCTGTGGAAAGTGGGTAGCAGGTCGATCGCGCCGACGATGCATAGCGTTCCAGCCCGGTCGAGCAGCATCAGATAGGGGGCCAGTTCGTGCGCCACCGGGATCGTATCGAGCAGAAAATCGAAGCTGCGCGTCGCCGCTTTCATGGCCGCCTTGTCGGTGGAGATGAGGACGTGGTCCGCGCCCAGCGCGAGCGCATCCTCGCTCTTGGCCGGGGAGGTCGTGATCATCGTTACCTCGGCCCCCAGCGCATGGGCGAATTTGACCCCCATGTGGCCAAGCCCGCCCAGCCCGATGACGCCGACCTTGCTGCCCGGCCCCACGCCCCAGTGCTTCAGCGGCGAATAGCTGGTGATCCCGGCGCACAGCAGCGGGGCGGCGCGTTCGGGATCGAGACCTTCGGGTATCCGAAGCAGATAGGGTTCCGCGACGACCATCGATTGCGAATAGCCGCCATAAGTGGTCGAGCCATCGATCCGGTCGGTGCCGTTATAGGTGCCGACCATGCCCTCGCGGCAATATTGCTCCTCGCCATCGAGGCAGGCGTCGCAGCCGCGGCACGAATCGACGATGGTGCCGACCGCGACGGTGTCGCCCGGAGCGAACTTTGTTACTGCGCTGCCGATTGCGCTGACCGTGCCGATGATCTCATGGCCCGGCACGAACGGATAACGGGTGCGGCCCCAATCGTTGCGCGCGGCGTGAAGGTCGGAATGGCAAACCCCGCAGAATGTCAGGTCGATCGCGACGTCCTCGGGTCGCAGCTCGCGGCGCTCGATCGTCAGCGGTCCGAGCGGCTGATCGGCGGCGGCGGTGCCCCAAGCGTTGCATGCGGTCATCTGTGAAGTCTCCTTGCCGGTCGGCGTTCGCACGATTAATCGCTCGGTTAAAGGGAGACTGCAATGCAAATCGATTCGACGACAGCGGCGGTTGTCACCGGCGCGGCTTCGGGCCTTGGCAAGGCGAGCGCCGAGGCGCTGGCGGCGGCGGGCGCGAAGGTCGCGGTGTTCGACGTCAATGTCGAAGCGGGCGAGGCTGTGGCCAGCGCGATCGGCGGAATTTTCTGCGAGGTCGACATCACCAGCGAGGATTCGGTGGTCGCCGGTTTCGCCAAGGCGCGCGCGGCGCATGGGCAGGAGCGCATCACCGTGCACTGCGCGATGACCAGCAAGCGCGGCAAGACGCTGGCCTTCGACAAGGAGCGCGGCGGGCTCAAACGGCTGTCGACCGAGGACTATGCCTATGGGGTGGGCGGCATCCTGATTGCCAGCTACCGTATCGCCTCGCTTTCCGCCGAAGGAATGGCGGGGCTCGAGCCGGTCAACGACGATGGGGAGCGCGGCTGCATCACCCTGACCGCTTCGGTCGCGGCGCAGGACGCGCAGATCGGGCAGGTCACTTACGGTTCGGCCAAGGCCGGGGTCAACGGGCTGGTCCTGCCGCTGGCGCGCGATCTGATGGACCTGGGCATCCGGGTCAATTCGATCATGCCGGGCATCTTCGCCACCCCGCTGATGCTGGGTGCCAAGCCCAACGTTCTGGAGAGCCTGGCTGCATCGGTGCCGTTTCCCAAGCGGCTCGGGCGCCCAGAGGAGTTTGCATCGCTGGTGCTGGAATTCGTCCGCAACGGCTATTTCAATGGGCAGTCGATCCGGCTCGACGGTGCGATCAGAATGGCCCCACGTTAACCGAAGGAAATCCGATGGAATCGCCGTTTCGCGAAGGCCTGTTCGAAGGCAAAGTGGTGTTTGTCGCGGGGGGAACTTCGGGGATCAACCTGGGCATCGCCCGGCGCTTTGCCGATCTGGGCGCAAAGGTCGCGGTGCTCGGCCGCGATCCGGACAAGGCGAGGGCCGCTGCCGACAGCATCGGTGGGCTCGCGCTGACGGCCGACGTGCGCGACTACGGTGCGACCCGCGCGGCGATGGAGCGGGTGCGCAACGAACTGGGGCCGATGGACGTGGTGGTTTCGGGCGCGGCGGGGAACTTCCTTGCGCCCGCGCTCGGCATGTCGGCCAATGCCTTCAAGGCGGTAATCGACATCGACCTGCTCGGCACCTTCAACGTGTTCCGCGGCTGCCACGATCTGCTGGCGACCCCGGCCTCGCTGATCGCGATCACGGCGGGGCAGGCGGTCAACGCGATCACGCTTCAGGCCCATGCCTGCGCGGCCAAGGCGGGGATCAACCAGCTGGTCCGCGTGCTCGCGCTCGAATGGGGCCCCGATGTGCGGGTCAACGGTATCTCGCCCGGCCCGATCGCCGGGACCGAAGGAATGGCGCGCCTCGCCCCCGATGCGGGCACCCGGGCGACGCATTTCGAACGGATCGCGCTCAAGCGCTGGGGCGAGGTCGAGGAGATCGGCGAGGCCGCGGTGTTCCTGTGCTCGTCGGCGGCGGCCTATATCACCGGCACGATCATCGATGTCGATGGCGGCAGTTCGGTCGGCGACGCGACGCGCCGCAATATCGAGCGCGGGCTGGGCTAACCGGTCGCTTTCGCGGCGGCGACGTCCTCGATCAATCGGGCATAGCGCTCCACTATCGTCGGCGAAGCATAGCGTTGGGCGCTGGCCTTCCCGCCAGCAGCCAGCCGTTCGCGTAAGGTCGCATCACCCAGCAATCGCCTCATCGCCGCGCCCAGCGCCGCCTGGTCCCCGACCGGCACCAGCCAGCCGCTGGCATCATGCTCGACGATTTCGCGCGGACCATAGTCGCAGTCGGCGGCCAGCACCGGCGCACCCGCCGCCTGCGCCTCGGCCAGGGCGCTGCCGAACCCCTCCCAGCGCGAGGGCAGGACGAACAGGTCGCATTTTGCCATCCACGCAAAGGGGTTGGCGACGAACCCGGCAAAGCGCACTTGTTTAGCAATCGCCAACCGCCGGGCCAGCGCGCGCAGTTCGGCCTCGAGGCTACCGTCGCCGAGGATCACCAGATCGTGGCTGGCCGCAGCGCCGCGCGCAGCAAATGCGCGCAGCAGCAGGTCGTGACCCTTCTGGTGTTCGAGCCGCCCGGCCGTGAGGACGAACGGGCGCGGCGGCTGGTTCGTCAGTGGCTCTTGGGCGAGCCGCCGCACGGTGACGAGATCGACCGGGTTGGGGATCCATGCGACCCGCGCCGGATCGAGCCGGAGCTGGCCGGCAATCTCCCCGGCAGAACCCTCGCTCAGCGTCAGAACCCGGTCGGCCCGGCGATAGGCGCGCGCGGTCAGCGCCCGCACCGCTAGTGCGGCCAGCGGGCCGGGGGTTTCCTCCTCGATCACCGCCAGCAGGTTGTTGCCCTCGCGCGCGATCCAGCGCGGGCGCCGCGCCCCGTCCAGCCCGGCGAGCGCGCGCCAGACGATCAGGTTGGTGCCCTTGAGGAAGCTCAGCACCACGTCGGGGCGGAATTCTTCGATCATCCTCCGGAACGCACGCGGCGCGGCGAAAGCGGTGCCGAGAAGGGTGCCGGGCCGATAGAGCGCCGCATTCGCCCCGTCGAAATCGAACCGCCGGTCGCCATCGGGGGCGATTACGATCCGCGCAGCGTCGGCCCCGGCAAAATAGGGTCCGGCGGCGCGCAGCAGGCCCATCCGCACATCGCAGCGCGCCGGATCGAGGCCGTCGAGCAGCTGCACCGCGACCCGCTCGGCCCCGCCGCCGTGGAGCGAGGAGAGCAGCAGCAGCACCCGCAGCGGCGGTGGCCGCGCGCCGCAATCGTCCGATATTCGTGTGAATTCCATGCCGTTCGCCGCTTGTATCGCGCTGCCATCGTCGGCAACAGCGCGGGTACGGTCAAGGAGTTCACGTGAGCCGTTTCCAGTTGCAGATCGGCTCGGATGCATTCTGGCGCGGCGCGGCGGCGGACATCGCCGCCGCGCGCCGCCGCGTGCTGGTCCAGGCGATGACCTTCGAGGGCGATGGCGCGGGGACCGCGCTCGCCGAAGCACTGCTCGGCGCGCCCGCGCCCGATCGCCGTCTGCTGATCGATGCCTACAGCTTCCACGTCGTCAACGACACGATGCTGCCCACCCTGCCGTGGCGCCCCCGCACGGTGCGCGACGAGGCGCGGGCTACGCGCGAACTGCTTGACCGGCTGGCCGGGCAGGGGGTCGTAGTGGCGGTGACCAACCCGGTCGGCCGCAACCCGCTGCGCTTCCCCTTGCGAAACCACAAGAAACTGCTGGTGATCGACGATGTCGCCTGGCTCGGCGGGATCAACTTTTCCGATCACAACTTCGCGTGGCAGGATCTGATGGTGCGGATCGACGACCCCGCGGTGGCGCAGTTCCTCGCCGCGACTTTCGAGGACGATTGGCGCGGTACTCCGCGCGGTGCCGCCGCAAAGTTCGGCGACCTCGATCTGGTGTCGCTCGACGGGGCCGGCAACGAGGCGGCGCTGGCACCGGTGCTGACCCTGTTTGCGGGCGCGCGCCAATCGATCGAAATGGTCGGCGCCTATCCGACCCGCCCGTTCACCGATGCGCTCGCTTCGGCTGCGGCGCGCGGCTGCACGGTGACGATCCATACCCCCATCGCCAACAACAAGCCGCTGCTGCGGGACTATCTGCACGATCTGGCCCGACGGTCGCCGGGGCTGCGGCTCAACCTGCTCCCCGCCATGACTCACGCCAAGGCCGCGCTGGTCGATGGCGAAACGCTGCTGTTCGGCTCGGTCAATTTCAACGTGGCAAGCTGGCGGAGCAACAGCGATCATCTGGCGATCACGCGCGACCCGGTGCTTATCGGCGCATTCGAAGCCGAGTTGTTCGCTCCTGCGCGCGCGGCGGGGACCGTGGCGACCGCCCCCGCACTCCCGCTGTGGCGTGCGCTGCGCGCCCGGCTGGCACTGGCGGCATCCGATGCGGTGCTGGCGCGGCTGGGCTTCGGAGCCGCTCGGCGGGTCAGCCCGTGGGGTTCCGCACCCGCGCCGGACTTGGCGTCAATCGCCGATCAGACGCGGATGACCGAGATCGCCTTGTCCCTGAATTCGGCGAGGCCGTAGGAGGTCAGGAAGCTGACGTCGGCGGCGTCGCGCCCGATCCCGATCTTCGCGATTTCACCCGCATGAGCCATGCCGGTGGCATCGACGAGGTGCCAGGCCCCGCCCCCGTTTCGATCAGGTCCGATGCCGTCGGCCAGAAACACCTCGGCCACTGCGTGGAAATCCTGCGGGGTCACGTCGGGGGCATAAACGCTGGCGAAGCGCGCGGGGATCGCGGCTGCACGGGCCAGCGTGATCAGCATATGCGCAAAATCCCGGCACACCCCGCGCCGCTCGACAAAGGTATCGAGCGCGGTGGTCTTGCTGTCGCTTGAGCCCGCGACATATTCGAAGTGGCTGGCGATCCAGTCCTGCATCGCCAGCACCTGCGGCCCGCCGGACAGGCCGCCGAATTCCGCACCGACGAACGACTGGAACCGGTCGGCCGGGCAATAGCGCGAATCCATCAGGTACTGCACGGTCTCGCCGGGCAGTTCGTGGGTCGGCACCGTGCCGAGCCGGTCGAGCGGATCCAGCAGCCGTGCGACCGTTACTTGCGCCGAATATTCCGCGGTAAACGGCCCCTGGTGGCGTAGCCAGATACGCTCGCCGATCGCGTCCTGGGCGGGGACCCGGGCGAAATGCTCCGTCGGGGTGCAACTGAACCAGCCGTTATCGACCCGCTGCTCGGGTATGATCGCGGGTTCGATCTGGAGCAGGAAATCGGTCGGGTCGGGGAATTCGTAATCGATGCGGATGGAGAGGCTGAGGGTCATGGCGCGTCAAGCAATCGGGGGCGGGTCGGTTCCCCGCGGTGGGCGCGATCACCCACCCGTGAATACCGGTTTGCGCTTTTCGAGGATCGCGGTGACCGCCTCGACATGATCGCCGGTCTCGTGGACGATCGCCTGGAACGCCGCCGAAAGTTCGAGCACCTGGTCGGAATCGCCTTTCTGGCCCTCGCGCAGCAGGCGCTTGGTCAGCCGCAGCGCGCGCACCGGGTTGGCCGCGATGCGCCCCGCCAGCGCCAGCGCGGCGTCCATCAGCGCGTCGTCCTCGACCACCTCGCCGACCAGCCCGATCGACTTGGCATAGTCGGCATCGAAGCTGTCGCCGGTCAGGAACAGTTCGGCAGCCTTGGAATACCCGACGATCTGCTGGAGCGTCCATGCCCCGCCATCGCCCGGCACGATCCCCACCTTGATGAAGCTCGCTGCCATCTTGGCGCTTTTGGCCGCGATCCGCATATCGCACAGACAGGCCAGATCGAGCCCCAGCCCGATGGCATGACCGTTGATCGCGGCGATGATCGGGATCTCGCAGTCGAGCATCGCGCGGGTCGTGCGCTGCACCCCGCGACGGTAATTGGCGCGGGTCGAATCGGGCTGGTCGAGCGGACCGATCCCGACCCGGTCGCGGATGCCCTTGATGTTGCCGCCAGAACAGAACGCGCGGCCCTTGCCGGTCAGGATCGCGGCGTGGACCGAACGGTC
>JBBSKI010000011.1:0-30854 GCA_038256425.1 Sphingomonadales bacterium | reverse complement strand
TGAGCTGCGCGTCGCCGACGGTCTCGAATACCATGCCCAGCAGCCACAGCGCCGCACCAGCCATCGCCAGCGGACCGATCGGCGCCGGCTCGCCCGAAGCCAGCACGCCCAGTTGCGCGGGCAGGCAGGTGACGAACAGCAGCACCGCCTGCGGCCCGAACACGCGGGTCAGCGCGGCGCTGGCATAGTGGCCAGAGGCACGCGCCTTGCCCAGGATGCGGGCCTAGCGCGGGTCCTCGCCGCTCGCCCGCCAGCGCACGAACAAGTGCCAGCCCAGCCGCGCGCCCCACAGCAGCGTCATCCCTGCAATCAGCGTGGCGCGCGCGCCGGGCTCGTCCAGCTGGAGCCAGCTGACCGCCGCGAGCAGCGCCATCGCTCCACCCCACACCGCATCGATGAAGCTGACGTCGCCGATCCGCGCGGCGATCCCCCACAGCACCAGCATCGCGGCGAGCGCCACCCCGGCATTGATGAGCAGGGCTTCAGTCATGGTTCGATCCTCCGAAATCGGTGGTGGCCAGATGGGGGTGGCGCGGGGTGCAGCTACGATAAAACTCGGCGACCTTGGCCATGTCGGCCTGATAGTCGCCGGTCGTCATGATCGCCGGGCCCAGCCCGCCGGTCTTGGTGCCATAGTCCATCAGCCCGCAGACCAGCGGAACGCCAGCGCCGTGGGCGATGTGATAGAACCCGGTGCGCCACTGGCGGACCGCGCCGCGCGTTCCCTCCGGCGCGATGGTCAGCATGAATTCGCGGCGGCGGGCAAACTCGGCGACCATCTGCGCCACCTGATCGCGCCCGCCCGAGCGGTCGACCGGCACCCCGCCCATCTCGCGCATGAAGCGCCCGAAGGGCCAGCGGAACAGCGTCAGTTTGCCCATGAAGTGCGCCTTGACCCCCAGCGCGTCGGTCAGCCCGAGAAAATAGAGGAAATCCCAGTTGGAGGTATGCGGCGCGGCGATGATGACGCAGCGCCGGTCGGCCGGCGGTTCCCCGATCGCCTTCCACCCGCGCGCGCGAAAGAACGCCAGCATGAGCGCACGGAACAGCCGCGAGAATACCCGCGGTCGCGGATCGTCGTCCTGAATTTCAATGGTGTCCATCCCACGCTCCCGCCACCACCCTAGCACGAGCGGGGGCGACCGCCAGAGGCAGGATTGCTCGCGGCCAGCGCGCAAGTTGCGAACCGTGCTTAGCCTTCGGGGACCAGCCCATCGCGTTCCCGCAGATCGTTGTGCAGCGCCACCGCCGCAACCGCAGCCTGGCCCATCGCCACGCTGATCTGGTCGAGCCCGGAGACCACGTCACCCGCCGCGTACAAGCCGGCCAGTCCCAGCCGCTGGTGCTGGTCGGTCTGGATGCAGCGTTCGTTATTCATCCGCACGCCCAGCAGCTTGAGCAGCTCGACATTGGGTTCCGAACCGAGCGCGGGATAAAGCGTATCGACCTCGGCGAACGCGCCATCGGCAAAGCTCAGCCGCACGCGTCCCTCCGCGAAATCGTATGCGGTCACCGGACGCGGATTCCATTCGATGCCATGTTTTGCAAGGTCCTCGCGGTCCTTCTCGTGCAGTTCGCATTCCTCGAGCGTGAACAGCGTCACCTGCGGCGAATAGGTCCGCAGGAACAGCGCCTCGGCGACCCCGTGACTGGCAGCGCCGACGACGCCAATACGCGCGGCGAACTGTTCGCCGCCCGCCTCCCAGCCATCGCAGACCGGGCAATAGCGCAGCGTCCCGTCGGCGAGTGCGGCACGGTGGGTCGCCTCGTCCATCTCGGGGCGACGATTGTCGACCCCGGTAGCGAACAGCACCGTGCGCGCGGTGAGGGCAATGTTTTCGCCTTCCAGCCGCCAGTCCTCGCCCTGCGGCCCGATTGTCAGGACATTTCCGACGCGCAGGTCCGCGCCGTATTGCGCGGCTTGCTTGCCCATCCGTTCGAGCAGATCGGGACCGGCGATCCCTTCGGGAAACCCGGCATGGTTGTGGCTGGTGGGGATCAGCGCGGTGCGGCTCCCGCCCCGGTCGAACAATACCACCCGGCGGCGGAAGCGGGCGAGATAGATCGCCGCGGTCAGCCCCGCCGGGCCGCCGCCGATGATGGCGCAGTCCCAAATATCACTCACAGCTTGTTCGGTCATAGGGTCAGTTTGAACCCGTCGTGGCTGCGCGTCCAGCCGAGGCGTTCGTAAAAGCGGTGTGCGCTTGTCCGCGACTTGTCGCTGGTGAGCTGGACGAACTTGCAACCGCCTTGGCGGAACTGCTCGACGCCGTATTCGATCAACTGCTCGCCTAGCCCGCGCCCGCGCAGATCACCCGCGATCCGCACCGCCTCGATCTGCCCGCGCCAAGCGCCCTTGAAAGCGATGCCGGGGATGGTGCTGAGCTGCATCGTACCGATAATTTGGTCGTCGAGAATGGCGACGAGCAGGCGCTGGCCGGGGTCGGATTGGATCGCGGCGAAAGCGGCCTCGTAGCCGGGATCGAGTGGCAAGGCTGGATCCTCGCGCTTTTCGCCCAGCGTATCCTCGGCCAGCAGCGCAACGATGGCGGGGAGATCGGCGGCGGTGGCATTGCGGAAAGTCACACTCACATCACACCCCCTTTCGTCGTCATTCCCGCGAAGGCGGGAACCCATCTCCCAAGTTTGCGCCAATCGCGAGCGCACCAGCCGGGTCCCCGCCTTCGCGGGGATGACGAGGTTTATGATGCCACAATCCGCGCCAGCAGCGCCTCGACCTGCACCTGCGCGCCCGCCACGGCGGACAATTTCGCCACCGTCCCGTCGAACGGCGCGGTCAGCGAGTGCTCCATCTTCATCGCCTCGAGCGTGAGCAGCTTCTGCCCCTTGGTCACCGCCTGCCCCAGCGCCACCTCGACCGCGATGATCTTGCCCGGCATGGGCGAGAGGATGTCGCCGTCGTGGGCGGAGTGGTGGCCGACGCCGTCGGAGCGGCTTTGTCGCAAAACGAATGAGCGGCCATCGTCGTCGACAAGAAATCCTTCGTCCACCGTTCCAACCCAAGGGAGGCTTGAAATCGATGGCTCGGCAAACTCGACTACGTATTGTGCGGTGCCGTCGGTCAGCGTCATTGTCACGGGCCGCTTTGCCGCATTAAGGCGAAATCCCGTTAGACCCGCCGGACGCTGGGGGTCGCGACCGAGATAGGTTGTGCGGATGTCCTCGGGGTTTCCACCAAGCGCTCCGTCCAAAACCATCAGGGCCGTTGCCTGCAATGCCAGTAGGCTTGGCGCATCGTCTGGCAGAAGTTCGTCCAGCTTTCGCGCAATTAGCCCGGTATCGAGGTTCGCCGAGGAAACATCTTCATCGCGAAGGAGGTTTGCGAGAAACGCTGCGTTCGTCTTAACTGGCCAACAGCGCACCTTCTTACAAGTCTTGGCTAGCCCTTCACGAGCCTCATTGCGATTGGGGCCGTGAACAATCAGCTTGGCGATCATCGGGTCATAGAATGGTGAAATTTCATCGCCGGTGGTTACGCCGGTTTCGATGCGGCCTTCCGTTCGCCATGCCCTCGAAAGTTCGAAATGCGTTAGCGGCCCGGTACTCGGCAAAAACCCCTTCGCCGGATCTTCCGCATACAACCGCGCTTCCATCGCCCAGCCGTTGATGGCCAGCTCGTCCTGCCGTTTCGGCAAAGCCTCGCCGCTCGCCACGCGGAGCTGCCATTCGACCAGATCGACCCCAGTGATCTCTTCGGTCACAGGATGTTCGACCTGCAACCGGGTGTTCATTTCCATGAACCATATCCGATCCGCGCGCAGGCCGTCCGAGGCATCGGCGATGAACTCGACCGTGCCCGCGCCGACATAATCGACCGCTTGGGCCGCACGCACCGCGGCGGCGCAGATCGCCTCGCGGGTGGCCGGGTCCATGCCCGGCGCGGGGGCTTCCTCGATCACTTTCTGGTGCCGCCGCTGGAGCGAACAGTCGCGCTCGAACAAGTGGACCACGTTGCCGTGGCTGTCGCCGAACACCTGAACCTCGATGTGGCGCGGTGAGAGGATGTATTTCTCGATCAGCACGTCGGTGTTGCCGAACGACGAGGCAGCCTCGCGGCGGCACGATTCGAGGCTGTCGGCGAAATCTGCCGCAGCCTCGACCCGCCGCATCCCCTTGCCCCCGCCGCCCGCGACCGCCTTGATCAGCACCGGATAGCCGATCGCGTCGGCCTCGGCTTGCAGGCGTTCGGGTGATTGGTCCTCACCCAGATAGCCCGGCGTCACCGGCACCCCTGCGGCGATCATCCGTGATTTCGCAGCATCCTTGAGCCCCATCGCGCGGATCGATTCGGACGAGGGGCCGACCCACACGAGGCCCGCGTCGATCACGGACTGGGCGAACTCGGCGTTTTCCGAGAGGAAGCCGTAGCCGGGGTGGATCGCCTCGGCGTGGGTGGCAAGCGCAGCGGCGATGATCTTTTCGCCCACCAGATAGCTTTCGCGCGCTGGCGACGGCCCGATGTGCACCGCCTCGTCGGCCGAACGCACATGCAGCGCCTTGGCATCGGCGTCCGAATAAACCGCAACCGTGCGGATGCCCATGCGCCGCGCGGTGCGGATGATCCGGCAGGCGATTTCGCCGCGATTGGCGATGAGGAGGGAGGTTATCATGAGACTTCCAATACCTCCCCGGAACGGGGAGGGGGACCGCCCGTAGGGTGGTGGAGGGGTTGCCGGGCAGCGCAAGCTATGGCGATAGCTTCGATGCAAGCGTTCAAATCCTTGAGAACCTCTTTGGTGGGAATGCGAAGTACCGAGAACCCGCGCGAACGAAAGTAAGAGTCGCGCCGCTCATCCCGTTCCGGCCGCTCGCCCATGTCATGCGCGATGCCGTCGATTTCGATCACGATACGGCGTTCGAGGCAAGTGAAGTCCAAGGTCAGCTTGCTCAGCGGGTGATGGCGGCGAAACTTGAAGCCGCCCGGTCGCTTGCGCAGTTCTCGCCAAATCAGCAATTCGGGGAGATTATACGAGCGCCGCTCGCGTTTGGCGGTTTTGAAGGCGCTATCTTCAGCCTCGAGGACCCCTCCACCACCCTTCGGGCGGTCCCCCTCCCCGTTCCGGGGAGGTATGTCGAGGTCGCGCTCGATCACATCCGGAACACCCCGAACCGGGGCGCCTCCTCTACGGGCGCGTTGAGCGCCGCCGCCAGCGCCAAGCCCAGAACATCCCGCGTCTGGGCCGGGTCGATCACCCCGTCGTCCCACAGCCGCGCGGTGGCGTAGTACGGGTTGCCCTCATCCTCGTACTTCTGGCGGATCGGGGCTTTGAACGCCTCGGCCTCCTTTGGCGTCCACTTGTCCGCGTCGCGGTGGACCGTCGCTAGCACGCTCGCCGCCTGTTCGCCGCCCATCACGGAAATCCGCGCGTTGGGCCAGGTGAACAGGAAGCGTGGACCATAGGCCCGCCCGCACATGCCATAATTGCCCGCGCCGAAGCTGCCGCCGATCACCACGGTCAGCTTGGGCACGCTGGCGGTGGCAACCGCAGTGACCAGCTTGGCGCCGTGCTTGGCGATACCCTCGGCCTCGTACTTGCCGCCGACCATGAAGCCGCTGATATTCTGGAGGAACAGCAGCGGTATCCGCCGCTGGCAGGCCAGTTCGATGAAGTGCGCGCCCTTGACCGCGCTTTCGCTGAACAGCACGCCGTTGTTGGCGAGGATCGCCACGGGCATCCCCCAGATATCCCCGAAGCCGCAGACCAGGGTGGAGCCGTAAAGCGCCTTGAACTCGTGGAACTCGCTGCCATCGACCAGCCGGGCGATCACCTCGTGGACGTCGTAAGGCGCGCGGACGTCGTCGGGGACCACGGCGTAGAGGTCTTCGGCGTCGTATTTCGGCGCGCGTGGATCGCGCAGGTCGATGTCGGGTTTGTGGACCGCGCCCAAGTGCGAAACGATGTCGCGGACGATGGTCAGCGCGTGCTCGTCGTTCTCGGCCAAATGATCGACCACGCCCGATTTCCTGGCGTGCAGGTCGCCGCCGCCGAGGTCCTCGGCGCTGATCTCCTCGCCCGTCGCGGCCTTCACCAGCGGCGGTCCGGCGAGAAAGATCGTGCCCTGCTCGCGCACGATCACGCTCTCGTCGGACATCGCGGGCACGTAGGCACCGCCCGCCGTGCAGCTGCCCATCACGCAGGCGATCTGCGGGATCTGCGCCGCGCTCATTTGCGCCTGATTGAAGAAGATCCGCCCAAAGTGGTCGCGATCGGGGAACACCTCGGCCTGGTGCGGCAGGTTGGCCCCGCCGCTGTCGACCAGGTAAATGCACGGCAGCCGGTTCTCGCGCGCGATTTCCTGCGCGCGCAGGTGCTTCTTGACCGTCAGCGGGTAATAGGTGCCGCCTTTCACCGTCGCATCGTTGCACACGATCATGCACTGGCGGCCCGAAACGCGCCCGATTGCGGTGATCAGCCCGGCGCCCGGAATATCCTCGCCATAAACCCCGTCGGCGGCGAGCTGGCCCAGCTCGAGCAGCGGCGAACCGGGATCGAGCAGCCGTTCGACCCGCTCGCGCGGCAGCAGCTTGCCGCGCGAGGTATGCCGTTCGCGGCTCTTGGCATTGCCGCCCAGCGCAGCCTCGGCGACCCGCGCGCGCAGTGCTTCGGCCAGCGCGCGATTGTGCGCGGCGCGCTGCTTGGCCTCAGGGCTTTCGCGGTCGAGCGTGGTGGTGAGAACCGGCGCGCTCATCGTGGCACTCCTGCTGGCGCTTCGAGGAAGACCTGCGCGCCCGGCCCGAGCGGCAGGTCGAGTGCGACCCAGCCAATCGTCATCGCAATCCCCACGACCATGAAGGTCAGCGCATAGGGCAGCATCAGTGCCAGCAGCGAACCGACGCCCATCGTCTTGTCCCAGCGCTGGCTGAACGCGAGGATCAGCGGAAAATAGCTCATCAGCGGGGTCATGATATTGGTATAGCTGTCACCCATGCGATAGGCGGCGGTGGTCATCTCGGGGCTGATGCCCAGCAGCATGAACATCGGAACGACCACTGGCGAGAGCGCGCTCCACTTGGCGCTGGCCGAGCCGATGAACAGATCGAGCACCGACGACAGCAGCAGCACGCTGACCAGCAGCATCGAGGGGGGAAGGTTCATCTCGGACAGCGCGGCGGCGCCGTTGATCGCAATGATCGGGCCGATCCCCGACCAGTTGAACATTGCCACGAAATGCGCTGCGAAGAACACGAAGACCAGGTACGGGGCCATCGTCCGCACACCGTGCTGCATCATCGCCATCACCTCGGCCGCGCCCTTCACGCTTCCCACCGCGCGTCCGAAAGTCGCGCCCGTCAGCAGGAACAGCAGGAAGAAGAACGCGATCAGCGATCCGTAGAGCGGCTGCAACTGCGCGGTGCCCGCAGCTTCCTCGTTGATCAGCGGGGTGTAGCCCGGCCACAGCGCCAGCGCGGCGAACCCGGCCACCATCGCCAGCGCGACCAGCCCGGCCCGCCGCAGGCCCCGGCGTTCGTCGCGTGTGACCTCGCTCTTGTCGAGATCGGCGCGAAGTTCGGCATCGACGATCCCGTTCCACGTGCCGAGCCGCGGCTCGATGATCCGGTCGGTGACATACCACACTACGGGCGTGAACAGCGCGACGATCGCGGCGATGAAATACCAGTTGCCGAGCGGGTTCATGGTCCAGCCGGGATCGACGATCCGCGCGGCTTCCTGAGTGAAGCCGAACAGCAGCACGTCGATCTGCCCAGGCATCAGGTTGCCGGCATAGCCGCCCGAGACTGCGGCGAAGGCGGCGGCGAGACCAGCCAGCGGATGCCGCCCGGCAACCGCGAAGATGATCGCGGCGAGCGGGATGAACACGACATAGGCCGCATCCGAAGCATGGTGCGAGACCATCCCGACGACAGCGACGATCGGCGTCAGCAGCGCCTTGTGCGCATTGCGCAGCGACAGGCGGATCAGCGCGGAAAACATCCCCGATCGTTCGGCCACCGCCGCGCCCATCATGATCGTCAGGACCAGACCAAGCGGCGCGAAACTTGCGAAGGTGCGGGGCATCTCGGTCAGCAGGCGGGCGATGTTTGTTTCGGAAAAAAGGTTGGAGGCCGTGTAGGTCAGCACCCCGTTTTCGAGCGTGGCGAATTCGGGGGCCTTCTCGCCCGGATAGGCCAGCGAGGCCGACCAGCCGAGCGCCTCGCCCAGCGCCGAAACTAGCATCAGCACGAAAATCAGGTAGATGAAGATGATCGTCGGATCGGGCAGGAGGTTGCCGACCCGCTCGACGAAACCGAGGAACCCGCGCTGGCGTTCGGGCGGCGGGGCGGCTGGGGACGTGGGGTCGGCCGGTGCAGCCGTCATGCCGCACCGATCAGTTCGCGGCCGATCAGCATGCGGCGGATTTCGTTGGTTCCAGCGCCGATGTCGAGCAGTTTGGCATCGCGCAGATAGCGTTCGACCGGCCAGTCCTTGGTATAGCCCGCGCCGCCGAGCGCCTGGATCGCCTCGCCCGCAACGCGGAAAGCATTCTCGCTGGACAGCAATATCGCACCGGCGGCATCGAACCGGGTGGTACGGCCGGCGTCGCAGGCTTTGGCAACGGCATAGACATAGGCGCGGGCCGATTGCAGCGCGACGTACATGTCTGCGACTTTGGCCTGGATCAGCTGGAACGCGCCGACCGGCTTGCCGAACTGCTTTCGCTCGCGAACATAGGGGATCACGCTGTCGAGGCAGGCCTGCATGATGCCGAGCTGGATACCGCTGAGCACCACGCGTTCGTAATCGAGCCCGCTCATCAGCACCCCGACCCCGCCGTGGAGCGGCCCCATGACGTTATCCTCGGGGACATGGCAATCGTCGAACACCAGCTCGGCGGTGGGCGAGCCGCGCATCCCCATCTTGTCGATCTTCTGGCCGATCGAGAACCCGGCGAAGTCCTTTTCGATCAGGAAGGCGGTGATCCCGCGCGACCCTTCCCCGGTCTTGGCATAGACCACCAGCGTATCTGCATAGGCCGCGTTGGTAATCCAGAATTTGGTGCCGTTGAGGACGTAGCCTCCCCCCCTGCTATCGGGCGCCGCTTCGGCGCGCAGTTTCATCGAGACGACGTCCGAGCCGGCACCGGCCTCCGACATGGCGAGGCTGCCGACATGCTCGCCCGATATGAGCCGGGGAAGATACTTCGCCTTCTGCTCGTCCGAGCCCCAACGGCGGATCTGATTGACACACAGGTTTGAATGCGCGCCGTAGCTGAGCCCCACACTGGCGCTCGCCCGGCTCACTTCCTCCACCGCAATCGTGTGCTCGAGATAGCCGAGCCCGAGGCCGCCCCATTGCTCCTCGACCGTGATCCCGTGCAGGCCGAGCTTGCCCATTGCCGGCCACAGCTCGCGCGGGAAGCGGTCTTCGGCGTCGATCGCGGCGGACAGGGGGGCGATCTGCTCGTCGGCAAAGCGCGCGGCGGCCTCGCGGATCATGTCCGCACTCTCGCCCAGGGCGAAATCGAAATCGGGCGTCGCGCGCATCGGCTCTCCTTTTGCGCCCCTGCCATAGCAAGCCGCTGGGGCAACACAATCGGCTCCAGGTCATTAGGACCGATGCCAATTGGCGTGATCACCCGACAGGACCATGCATCCCGCTTGAACATAATAAGCACCGCTATTATAGCGAGGCTATGCAGGACAACGTGGCCTTCTTGGCGAGTGACATCGGACGCCTGTTTCGCAAGCGGTTCGAGGCATCGGCTAACGTCCGGGATGCCCGCGGCCCGCTCACCGGCCCACAGATGCGCCTGCTCGGCGCGATCTCGCGCAATCCCGGGGCGAGCCAGATCGTCCTGGCCAACCTGCTCGATGTCGAACCGATCACCGCGGCGCGGATGCTCGACCGGCTGCAGCAGGCCGGGCTGGTCGAACGGCGTCCCGACCCGGCGGATCGCCGCGCCTGGCGGCTCCATCTTACCCCGCGAGCGGAGCCGGTGCTGATCGCGGCGCGGGCCAAGGTCGAGGTGATGGTCGGTGCCGCGCTGGAAAACTTTTCTGCCGATGAGCGGTCGACACTGGAGGCGCTGCTGATGCGGCTGCGCGATAGTCTCTCGACCGAACCCCAGATTGCCGTGTCACAGCCGTTCGCGCCGGAATTGGACGAGGTGGCGGCGAATGGCTGACGCCGATCCATTCGCGCCGGTTGCCGGAGCTAAGGCTGCGACCGATGCTTCGCCGCCTTCAACTGGCCCCGTCCGCCGGGGCGCGCCGCCTTGGCGGCTTCCGCTGATGCTGGTCGCTCCACTGGCGGTGCTGATCGGCGGCGCGGCGTGGTGGTTCACCAACGGCGACACCGTTTCCACCGACAACGCCTATGTAAAGCAGGATATCGTCTCGGTGGCGGGCGAGGTTGGCGGGCGGATCGTTTCCGTCGCAGTGCGCGAGAACCAGCTGGTCGAGGCGGGTGACATCCTGTTTACGATCGATGCCGCGCCCTATCGGGTGGCCGTTGCCCAGGCCGATGCGGAGATCGCCGGGGCGCAGGCACAGGTCACCGCGATGACCGCCGAGGTCGGCGCAACGTCTGCCGACCTGGCCGGTGCGCGCAACGATCTCGCGCTCGCTCAGGCTAATTATGCACGTGAAAAGGCGCTGATGGATCGTGGCTTCAACACCCGCGCGCGGATGGATGCGGCGACCCACGCGGTCGCTGCGGCGCGCGACCGGATCGGTTCGATCCAGGCCGACGTCGTTCGCGACCGGGCAAAGCTTGCCAGCGGGGCGCAGGTTCCGGGGGTGAACCCGATGGTCGCGGCGGGCCGCGCGATGCGCGAGAAGGCCGCACTCGATCTGGAGCATACCGTGATTCGCGCGCCGGCAGCCGGGCGGATCAGTCAGGCCACGCGGGTCCAGGTAGGCCAAATGGTCGCACCCAACGTGCCGATGCTGTCGATCGTGCGGCTGGGTTCGACCCGGGTCGAGGCCAATTTCAAGGAAACCGATCTTGGCCGGATCCGCCCCGGCCAATCCGCCGACATCGCGGTCGATGCCTATCCGGGAGTCCGTTTCAAGGGCCGGGTGGAAAGCATCGGGGCAGGCAGCGGTTCTGAATTTTCGGTGCTGCCCGCGCAGAACGCGACCGGCAACTGGGTGAAGGTGATCCAGCGCGTGCCGGTACGGATCGCGCTATTGGGTCCGCCCCCGCGCCCGCTGCTCGCCGGGCTCAGCGCGGAGGCGCGGATCGATGTCGGCGGCACCGACTAGCGCCACCGCGCCTGGGGTTGACGATCCCCCGGCGCTGTTCGTCAAGCGGCCGGGCCTGGTGATGATCGCGGTGATGATCGCGATGACGATGCAGATGCTCGATACGACCATCGCCAACGTCGCCTTGCCCAAGATGCAGGCCGCGCTGGGGGCGACCCAGGACACCATAACCTGGGTGCTGACCAGCTATGTCCTCGCCTCCGCAGTGGTCCTGCCGCTGGCCGGATGGCTGGTCGACCGGATCGGTATCAAATGGCTGCTGGTCGGCTCGGTCACGCTGTTCACGGTGGCCTCGGTGCTGTGCGGACTGGCGCAGAATCTGTCGCAGCTCGTGGGGTTCCGGGTGCTTCAAGGGGTTGCGGGAGCATTCCTCTCGCCGCTGGCGCAAACCGTGATGCTCGATACCCACACGCTGCGCGATCGGCCCCGGGTCATGGCGATCTTTACCCAGGGGATCATGCTGGGCCCGATCATGGGACCGCTGCTGGGCGGCTATCTGACCGAGAGTTTCAGCTGGCGCTGGGTATTTTTCGTCAACGTGCCGATCGGGATCGCCTGCGTGATCGCGCTGATCGCGCTGTTGCCCGCCACGCCGCGCCGCCCGCGCAAGATCGATCTGACCGGCTGGATCCTGATCGCGGTCGCAGTCACCGCGCTTCAGCTGATGCTCGACCGGGGGACCACGCTCGACTGGTTCGGATCGTGGGAGATCGTGTTCTATGCGTGCCTGAGTGGCTGCGCGTTCTGGATGTTCGGGGTGCACCTGGCCACCGCGCGCTCGCCGCTGTTCGCGGGCGCAATGTTCCGCGACCGCAATTTGGTCGCCGGGGTCGCCTTCATGTTCCTGATCGGGCTGGTGATGTTCTCGGTCATGGCCCTGTTGCCGGTGATGCTTCAGAATATCTACGGCTACACCGCAATCGATTCGGGCTGGCTGCTGACCCCGCGCGGGGTGGGTATGCTGGCCTCGATGCTGGCGTTCGGGCGCTTTTTCCACCTGATCGATGCACGGCTGCTGGTGGCCACTGGACTGGGACTGACGGCCTTTTCGCTACACCTGATGACCGGCTGGGCGCCTGAGATGCCGCGTGGGCCGATCGTGCTGAGTGGGTTCATCCAGGGGGTCGGCCTCAGCTTCTGCTTCATGCCGATCAGCCTCATCATGTTCGCGACGCTGCCTTCGACGCTGCGCACCGATGCGTCGAGCCTGGCCAACCTGTCACGCAACCTTGGCGCCTCGACCGGCATTGCGATTGTCACCGTGCTGCTGGGGCGCAATATCCAGGTCAATCATGCCGAGCTGGGCGCGGCGGTGACGCGCTTCGGGCTGCCATTCGACGTCGATCGGGCGACCACTTACGGCCAGTATGGCGAGGCCGGTTTGCGCATGCTCGACGCGGCGATCAACCGCCAGGCCGCGATGATCGCCTACCTCGACGACTTCTGGCTGATGGGCATTGCCTGCCTGCTGGCGATCCCGCTGTTGGTCTTCGTCCGCCCGTCACGCCCTGCCAACCCAATGTCCGAGGAGCTTGGCGGGGCGCACTAGACTTTCCATTCCGCCGAACCGAAACGCCCGCTAGCGTCAAAGCTGCCCGGAAATCTTGCCCAGAGACAGATAGCGCGAATCGAAATCGGCGACGCGCGAGAGCCGCTCCCAATCCACTATCCGCACCCGCCCGTTGTCGATGCTGACCAGATTGGCGAGCCGCAGACTCTTGATGGTCCGGTTGATGTGCGCCGGTGACAAGCCCAGCATGTCACCCAGATCGGCCTGGGTGACCGGAAATCCGAAATCGGCCGCTACCGGCGTCGCAGACCCGGTTGATCGACAGGCCACTTCGCAGATCAGGTGCGCCATGCGGCCAAGCGCGTCCTTGCGCCCGACGCTCAGCACCCATTTCGAGACCTTGGCGACATCCAGCGCGGATTCGCGCCAAAAAGCCTGGGCGATCGCAACGTGCGTGGCGGCCGCCTCCTGCAACGCAGCGTGGGGTACGCGGATCAGGCTGCACGCGGTAAACGCGCGGAGGGCGGAGGAAGCTTGCGGAATGACCACCGAATGCAGGTCGGGAATGTCGCCTTCGAGATAGATGGCGACGACTTGTCGATCGCGTTTGCGCGTTTGATCGAAGCGGCCGATCAGGCCATCGACGATGAAGGTGGCTTCGAGGGTTTCTTCCCCAAGATGCACGAAATCGGTGCGCGACGGGACCTGGACCGCGCGACCCGGCAGCTCGTGGAGCGCCTGAAGCTCGGCTTGGCTGAATCGGGTGTGCCGGGACAGTCGCGTAACCACCGGCTGGATGAGCGATTCTTGATTCACGTCTTGATTCACGACGAACTCCCGAATGCGATCGGCCCGAACATCGGCCGTTTCTTTAAATGAGTTGGATCGAATTTGAAACGACTGACCACGGACCGTACCCACGACGCAACGGCCCTGGGAATTGCCCGAGCCGTTACGTGCTTGCAAAAGTCAGACGAAAGTTGCGGAATACTTCCGAAATCTACGGCACCAGGACGATTTCAACCCTGCGATTGGCGCTTGCACCCGCGCCGAGACCGGCAAGCGGTTTGTCCGGGCCATAGCCGATCACCGAAAACAGTTCAGGATCCGCACCGTTGGCGGCCAAATACTCGACCACTGCCAGGCCCCGGCGCTTCGACAATTCGACGTTGGATTCGCGCGATCCGAGCGAGTCCGTATGCCCTTCGATGCGGAACCTTTTTCCCGCGAGCGAGGGGGCTGTCAGCGCGGCCAGGAACTTGTCCGCCTCGCGGCGTCCGCTTTCGGTGAGTTCAGCCGAGGCCGTCACGAACGTCACCCGCAGCGTGGCGCGACCGGTTGTGTTCTGCGGCGAGGACGCAGCGATCGTGCGACTGCGACCCGGCTTGGCCGCGGCAGCCGAATTCTGGCCCGCTCCCACGGCGAGCCCAGTAGCGCGCGCCTTTATCGAAGGTACCGACGCTGACCTGGTTTCAGTCGCAGGAACCTTCCGCGCGATTTTGAAACCGCGCGATTCCGGCTTGTCCCGCGTCGCATCGAGTTGCTCGTCGCCGTCGCAATCACCGGATAGCTGGCAGACAAGGTCATCGGAGGTCTGTTCGGCAGTCGATACGGACTGGGCCAAAGACGGGGTGGCAGCGACAAATGCGCTTGCAACGATAATAATTTTCAAAGACATAGCAACCTCCGGGTATCTGAAACCAGCAACGTGGTGCGACCCGACGAGACGTGCTCTTCCATTAAAGACCGGCGACAACCCAATCGGTTCCCGGAATCACTGATACCGAAGATTACTTGGGCAATTCATTCGATTTTTCAGAGCCAATTTTTCAGATTTTTCGTCGATATTTTGGATAATTTATCGAAATAATAAAGCAGCTTTTCCCATGGAGCAGCGCCAATCCCAAACGGATCCGCTCATCGGGGCACGTACTTGTCACTTTCGCTCGGCCAGCGCCGCCTCGACAAGACGTTCGGCCTGCCGGAAAAGCCCGGGATCGACAGCCGCTCCGGAAGCCGAGGCATTTTCTTCGACCTGTTCGGGGCGCGATGCGCCGATGATCGCGGATGCGACGTTTGGATGGTCGAGTACCCACGCGAGGGAGAATTGCGCGAGGCTGAGGCCCGCCTCCTGCGCCAAAGGCTTGAGTTGCTGCACCGCTTCGAGCACTCGGGGCTGCATCAGGCGATCCATGAAGCCGCCCATTGCGTCACTTGCCGCTCGGCTGTCTCCGGGCAGGCGGGCGTCGGGCAGGTATTTGCCGGTCAACACCCCTTGCCCCAGCGGCGACCAGACGATCTGGGAAATGCCGTTCGCCTCGCAGACAGGAATGACGTCCGCCTCAGGCTTTCGCCACAACAGCGAGTATTGCGGCTGGCTGGAGACGAATGGCTCGGCTCCCGAGAGCTGGGTGGCGGCTTCGATCTGGTCGGCGGACCACTCCGAAAATCCGATGTACCGAACCTTGCCGCTGCGCACGGCCCTGCTCAGCGCTTCCACCGTCTCGTCCAGCGGCGTGTCTGCGTCGTAGCGATGACACTGGTAGAGATCGACGTAATCGGTGTTCAACCGCTTCAGCGAGGCGTCCAGCTGCTTTTCGATCTGCGCTCGCGATAGGCCACGATCAGTATCGGTCATGGGAAAATAGAGCTTGGTGGCCAACACATAACTGTCTCGGGGGCGATCGCACAGCGCATCACCCAGAAAGCTCTCGGCGGCGCCCCGGCCATAGACATTGGCGGTGTCGATGAAGTTGATACCCGCATCGAACGCGGCATCGAGACAGGCCCGCGCCTTCTGCGCTTCCACCGCCAGACCATAGGTCAGCCATGACCCGAGCGAGATTTCCGAAACCCGAAGCTCACTCGAGCCAAGCTGACGATATTTCATGTGAGAACCCCGATCTCGGTCAATCAGCGGAGCGCGCCAACGATCTTGAGATCGGCTTGTCTAGGATGATCGGGCGCTTGCCACAATCCGGGCGCAAGACCGGGCTTCGAGTGAGCCGAACCCGCGGGAACCTCGCGGTCAGTGTTGACCGTGGCTGCCGATCACCGGCGTTCCAGTCGTCGAATAAGGCGCTGCAACAGTGGTCGCGCTTTCAGAAAAGCGACATACAAGCGCTCGAGCAACGCCAGCACGATTGGAATTCTGGCGGCCAGGCCCAACGGTCGCAGGACGGGGATCGCGCGCCACATTGCGGCGAATGCCGCTGCTCCGTTCAGCAGGCGCTCTCCCTCCTGAGCGTGGAACCGCGCGAGCAAGTCGCTACGATCCACCGGGCAAGCAAGTTCATCCGCGTTGGCCGCGTCCACGAAATCGATCGCTTTGCGCCGATCGAGCCGACGCATCATTGCGATTTCGCGCTGGCACAGCGGGCAGGCACCGTCGTGCCAGACAATCACTCGCTGCAATCTCACCGGTACTTGTCGCGTCTCGCTTGTTCGTAGCGACACGACCATACCCTCTTAGCTGAACACCATGACCACCAGGCCAAGGTGCGCGACAAACGATGTCATCGCGGCGATCGACAATTTCCTCGAAACAAATAGTCCCGACATCGTGTGTTTCCTTGGTCTGACTGCGCCAGTGTGGCGGTTATCGGTCCTGCCTGCGCTGCACCGGGCCTGAACCCGTCACGTCCCGCCGACGCGGCCCGGGGCCTCGTTACTTACGCGCGAGCGCCATGAAAGTGCTCGGCCGCTTTGTCGCCGTGGCGTAGGTCGCAACTGTGACTGCGGCTGCTCCAAACAGTATGACATGGCCGATCAGGCTGATGGCCATGAAGGTGTAGCTGCCTATGGCGGCCGAGAAAGCGATCGCCCACATCCAGCCAAGCATCTGCAGGACCATGTGCCTGACCGTAAAATCGGGAATATGGCGGAGCGGGCTCACCTCATGGTCGAAGATGAAACCCCAGGCGTGTACAACAAGATTTTTCATGAGATCGCTCCAAAATAACTTAAACAATAAAGTCTAATTGCAATGCTGGGACGACCCCCGGATCGATGAAGCATCAAACTAGCCGCCTCATCTTGAATAAGGGTTTATCAGTGACCGCGCAGAAGCCATATATGGCCTTTGGGTCAGGTTTCGGTGTGTCGCGACTGACAGCCGGACGCCAGCGCGCCGAATAAATTAAAGCCCGCAATCCATTCCGGCAAAACCGGCTGGAAGGTTTCTTGTCGTCGGGGATGCGGAGGAGG
This sequence comes from Sphingomonadales bacterium, assembly GCA_038256425.1. Taxonomy (GTDB): domain Bacteria; phylum Pseudomonadota; class Alphaproteobacteria; order Sphingomonadales; family Sphingomonadaceae; genus Novosphingobium. Next base: position 13,911 of record JBBSKI010000011.1, on the reverse strand, counting down.
CGCGCGTGGTGGCCGGGTCGGGAATGCCGATGCAGCGCTGTGCGAGCATCTGGCCCGAAAGCCACGCGCACTCGACGCGCGGGCCGAGCAGCCAGTCTCCGCAGACCCCCAGCCCGAGACCGGGGTTCCACAGGGCACCGTCCCCTGTTCCTGTCGAAAGCGCGTGGCGCCAGCGGTGCGCCAGGGCCGCGATCGGATGTGGAATGGCAGTTCCCGCCGCTTCCGCCAAAACCGCCAGCAACTGTTCGACGATCTCGTCCTTTTCTTCTTCCAGCCTGGCCCCGGACCACGCTGCGCTGGCCTGAACGGTCCAGGCCTCCGGGCTTGGTCGGTTGGGCTTTGCGCTGTTGCGGGCCGCCCAGGCCAGATCGCCCCGATCGCGGATCACCGATGGCACGCCGCCCAACGGGCGATCGAATACAAACATGCCGGTCCAGCAAGGCTGGGACCGCGCCATGAGCGCGATCCGTGCCATGAAAAAATCGTGGAGTGACAGGACAGCGGCCGCCTGTTCTGCGGGGATCGCCAACAGGACGGCATCGAACGGTCCTGCTTCAGCGGTTTCGCCCAACAGCCACCATCCGGTGCCTTTGCGGACCATGCCCGTGATCCGGTGACCCCACGCCACCTGGTGATTCGAGGCCATGTGCTTGATAATTGCGCTCATCCCGGGGACGCCGACCCAGGCATCGCCTGCGGCCAGTCGCCACGGTGCGACCAATCCCAGCCTTGCCCAGGCATGGACTTTTTGCCGGAACGCCGGGTCGCGCGCAGTGAGGTATTGCGCCCCATAATCGATCGGCACTTCGCCCAAAGCGGTTTGCAGGCGCCGTGTCGACATGCGGCCGCCGGGGCCGCGACCCTTGTCGTATAAAGCTACAGAGTGCCCTGCGGCACGGATCGCGTCCGCGCAGGCAAGTCCTGCCATGCCCGCTCCGATAATGGCAAACTTCATCGCCAATCAGCGCTTGGTCATCAAAGACAGCACTTCTTTGCGGCTGTCTGCATTGTCCAGGAAAGATCCCAGCATCCGGCTGGTGACCATGCCCACACCGTGGGTTTTCACCCCGCGCCCTGTCATGCAGCCGTGCTGCGCCTCGATCACGACGGCCACGCCCTGCGGCTTCAGATTGTCCCAGATTGCCTGCGCCACCTGGGCGGTCAGCCGTTCCTGGACCTGCAACCGTCGCGCATAGCCGTGCAGCACGCGCGCCAGTTTCGAAATACCGACCACCCGATTGGCTGGCAGATAGGCAATCGAGGCAGTTCCAGTGATCGGAGCCATGTGATGCTCGCAATGCGATTGAAAGGGGATGTCCTTCAGCAATACGATTTCGTCGTACCCGCCCACCTCATCGAAGGTTCGCGACAAATGAACGCCGGGATCCTCGTCATAACCCTCGCAATATTCCCGCCAAGCGCGCGCCACGCGCTGGGGCGTGTCGAGAAGCCCCTCGCGGTCGGGATCGTCTCCGGCCCAACGGATCAGGTTCCGAATGGAATCCTGGATAACCTCGGGCACGAAAATCTTTTCGTCGTCCTGACGGAAGTCGAAGTTTGCCGAAGCGTAATTCATTGAATCCCCTTCCACTTGCATTGCTGATCGATAGTTTGCGAAACCGGTATCACTGCTGGCCGGCAACTGAGCCCAACACCACGATCAGTACGACGGCGAGGCCCTGGAAAAAGACCCGCTGCCCCATCATCCGGTTCTGCTTCACCCCGAACGCTTCCTGCGGGGAATGACCGTGTTGACGGATGTGCTCGGCATCGCGGAAAAACGCACCCAGACCCCTGACAAGGGCGGTGACCACGGCAATCGCGCAACCGACGATCAATATGACCAGAAAGAATGACATGGCTTGATGCTCCAACGGGATTGCCACGGAATTGAGAGATTCTCGATTTCCATGATCCAAAGCCTGTTTCGGCCAACTGACGCAGCGTGCCAACATGGCCAAAAGGGCACTTCCCCAGACCCCACCCATCGGCTAGTTCGAAAATGGCTATGTCGATGTCCCTCATGATCGGGTCCAGTCCCATCGCTGCCGTCCTGAGCAATCCCCGATTGCCGGACAATCCGATCATCGAATGTAACGAAGCCTTTGTGACGTTGACCGGGTATCGCAGCGACGAGATCATCGGGCACAATTGCCGGTTTCTGTCTGGCGAGCGTACCGAGCCGTGGTTGACCGAAATGCTTCGCAACGGCATCCGCCGCCGCCAGCCGGTGATGGTCGAAATTCTCAATTACAAGAAGGATGGCACGCCGTTCCGCAACGCCGTCATGGTCGCGCCGATTTTCGATACCGGCGGCGAACTGGAATACTTTCTCGGCTCACAAGTGGAGATCCCCGAGAACGTCGCGCGCGCCAACGATATCCGCCGCGAGGCCGCTCACGAGCGCATTGCCGCGCTCAGCCGACGCCAGCGCGAAGTCTTGCTGCAGATGGCCTCGGGGAAGCTCAACAAGCAGATCGCTTACGAGTTAGGCCTCAGCGAACGAACCGTCAAAATGCATCGCGCGGCAGTCTTTGCCGCGCTCGGGGTCAAGACCAGCGCCGATGCCATCCGTCTGGCGGTCGAGGCCGGGCACTGAAGCGAGGGGCCGCCACTATCGTAGCGACCCCTCGTGCAGATCGATATCTAATTCAGCCCGGCAGCGATACTGCGTCCGTTACGTGAATGACGCCATTGGACTGCATTACGTCGGCCTGGGTTACGTGAGCCATGCCACCCTTGCCGTCGGTGAGCATGACCTGACCGCCCATGACGCTTGCCGTCAGTTGGCCGCCCTGGACCGTGGTAAGGCGGGCTTTTCCGCCGCCCGCCTTGATCATCGCCAGCAGGTTGGCCGCCGTCACCCGGCCCGGCACCACATGATAGGTAAGGACCGTCTGGAGCGTCGAGAGATTTGCCGGCTGAAGCAGGGTGTCAACTGTACCCGCAGGAAGCTTGGCAAAGGCCGCGTTGGTCGGTGCGAACACCGTGAACGGCCCTGGGCCGGACAGCGTATCGACCAGTCCAGCCGCCTTTACAGCCGCAACCAGCGTGGTGTGATCGCGAGAGTTAACCGCATTGGCAATAATGTTGCGCGTATCGAACATTTCCGCGCCGCCCACCATCGTGGTCTGCGCTGCGACATCGGTGCCGCCGTCGCTCATGGTCGTGCAGGCGGTGAGTGAGACACTGAGTACAAGTGCCGCGGCGGTGGTGAATTTGAGCATGACAATCCTCGAGTTGTTGCAGGGAGCCAAGGTATACGTCGAGCGCAGTCGGAACGGAATACGACCTTTGTGCCGTACAGCCAAATTGCGTATTTGCCGGGCATTGGTTTCGCCGCCGGGCACTCGCCCCAGATAGCACTTGTTCAATGCGAAGGTGTTACACCGTCCCGCTTGAAGTCCGCCTGCCGAAAGAGAGGCGCGCCTGCGGGTTTGGGCCGCTGACCCACAGGCGCATAAGGTTCAGGCAGCTTACATTTACATGAGGCAGCGGCTGGTAATGAGGCATCGGCTGGCGGACGCTCTCGTAAATCGGCGCCTCGTCCCTATCTCGCCCGGCATGCGTACTTTCATATTGCTCGCCCTTGTTGCGCTCAGCGCATGCACACCGCTGCGAACCTTCAACGCGTTTGTTCCAAAAGACCGAGGATCGGGTCTTGTCGCGGCGGACCAGGCTTTCGCCAGTGGTGTCCGCGGAAAGCTGGACGTTTACGCACCCATGGGCGCCACCCAGACTTCCAAACTGCCCGTAATCGTCTTCTTCTACGGCGGCTCGTGGAATTCCGGGACGAAAGCGGGTTATGCCTTTGCCGGACGTGCACTTGCGGCAAAGGGCTTTGTGGTAGCCGTTCCTGACTTTCGCCTGGTCCCCGAGGTGCGCTTCCCGACGTTCCTGGAAGACAGTGCCGCGGCGGTTAAGTGGGTGCGGGCGAATGCCGACCGGTTCGGCGGAGATCCCGACAGCATCATTCTGGTCGGCCATTCGTCCGGGGCGTATAGCGCGGCGATGCTGAGCCTCGATCCGCAGTGGCTGGGCGCAGACCGGCCCGCAATTCGGGGGTTTGCCGGGATCGCCGGTCCCTATGATTTCCTTCCGCTCGATAAGATCACGGAGCCGGTGTTCGGGAATGCTCCTGATCTCCGGGCGACGCAGCCGGTCAATTTTGCCAGCGCCGGGGATCCACCAGCGTTCCTGATGGTGGCTGGAGACGACACCCTCGTTGCGCCTCGCAACGCAGAGCGGCTTGCCCGACTGCTGGAACAGGCGGGAGTACAAGCCGAGCTTCGCTCCTATCCCAAGATCGGTCACGTCGAGATTTTGCTGGCGATCGCAAAGCCGCTTCGGGGCCGAGCCCCCGTGCTCGATGATCTCGCCGCATTTGCCGAAAGGGTCACGAGCGCCACGAAATAGGTCCACCTTCCAGCTCCCAGCGGCTGGTTCGCTTCCCACCCAAGTGTGGACGCAAACGTGGCGTCGGACTTGGATCCTGATGCGAGGGGCAGCGATTAGTTCAACCGGACCCGGGAACCTGCAGGCTTCTCCTGGTTTCTTAGATGATTAGGCCCGGGCGCGTTGTGCTGCTCAGGACAAAGTAGGATACGCGACATGAAAAAAGTTCTTATCGCGCTCGCACTCTCGAGCGGGCTGCTCCTTTCCGCGTGTAACGCAGTTCGTGGTGCGGCCAACGACGTTGAATCAGTCGGCGACTGCGCTGATGGCCGTCGGGGCAATTGCTGATTAGCCGAAGCAAAGGCATCGGGTGATCCCGACGCGAGGGGTTACGCCGCGCTTCAAGTGCTGCATCAAGCCCCCCTCCGGTCCGGTGTCGCTTCGATCCTTAAAACCCGATTCAGACTGGCTCCCGCTTCGGCGGGAGCTTTTTTGCCAGAAAGGCCCGCCTTGGCCGCGGAGGCTCGACGAGGCAATCGAAGCGGCGCTGCCTCTCATTCACCACCGCGTTGCGGGGTCGGGAACTGACCGGGGAGGCCGAGCTCACCCTGGCATGGCGACTACGCGCCGGGTTAGTCTTGCTCGACCGGTGAGACGGCTGCCCGTTCGAGCTGTTCGGCGGCGCGATCGAGCGCTTCGCGAGCGACAGGGTTGTGCACGTCATGATCGCGTAGCCGCCCCGCGAACTCGCGCAGCATCTCGCACTCTTCTTCGGTCAGAGCAGCAATGCCGCCCGGAGCCACGGGCCCGGGCTCGTCCGACCGATGCTTATGCGGTTTGGCCTCGTCGTGCATCGCCCCATCCTCGGAAGGAAGCTTGCCCCTGCCATGTTACGGTTTCGAGTAAGCCGGTCGCCAGCCCGGTGCGCATACCCTCCATAGCGTCACGAATGAGCAACACCGTCATCGTCGCATCATCGAACTGACTCGGGCGCGCAATGTGCGCGAGTTAGGTCCTCGTCGCATGAGACACGCGATGGGTGAGCGTCAGATGAGCGATCACGGGCCAATGTTCTGGCCGAGGGCTGTGACAACGACTGCGACAAGGGCTGCCATAATCCTGATGAGCGGCCTTGCAGTCGCCAGCGCCGCCCCCCCCTCTTGGGTGGAACCGTCCCGGCATACGCTCGAGGCGCCCTCTGCCGGTCAACTCGCCGTCCTGACATACAACGTAAAGGGACTGCCCTGGCCCGCTGCGAGCGACCGCAATGAGGCACTTATCCTGATCGGGCAGCGCCTGGCAGCGATGCGGCGGCAAGGCACACAGCCCGGAGTGGTCGTGTTGCAGGAAGCGTTCACGCGCGAAGCCAAGGCGATTTCCAGAGCCGCCGGTTATGGCTGGCATGTCGAAGGACCCGGTTCAAGACCGCAACCGGGCAATCCGGTCGGGGGTAGCTGGTACCTCGGCGAGACACAGGCCGCCTTGCTCGACAGCGGCCTGGCGGTGCTCTCGGACTATCCGGTGCTGGCGGTCGAACGCGCGGCGTTTCCGGTCGGCGCTTGTGCCGGATTCGATTGCCTGGCCGCCAAGGGCGTCCTGCTCGTCACTATCGATCTGCCCGGAACAGGTCCGGTGACAGTGGCGGCCACCCATTTCAACAGCCGTAAAGCCTCGGGCGTCGCATTTGCCCGGGCCAATGCCGCGTATAACCGTCAGGCCGCATTTCTCGGAGATGTCCTGCGCAAGCGAAGTTTGGCGCCCGAACCGTTGATCGTAGCAGGCGATTTCAATCGAGGCGATCGTCCCTCGAGGATCGCCGCGCTCGATGCGGAGCTCGACCCCACCAGCAACGCGCTGGAAAAACTGGCCGATGCGGGGCGACTGGAAGGTCCGGACCGGTCCGATTTCGCCACGATCCGGCGGCGCGGGCGTGATCTCCAGTTTGCGACCGACGGGCGGACACTCCGGATCGATCCCGTCGCCGCACATGTCCCGTTCGGCACCGAACCCGGCGGTGTGATGCTGTCCGACCATCTTGGTTTTGTCGTGCGTTACCAGCTCACAAAGCGCCCATTCCGCTTTGCCGCCAACACCAGGTAGCCGAGTGCTCCTGCGGAAACCGTGCTCGCCCCCAGGATACACAGCGCCGCTCCGGACAATCCGAACCGGGCCACCACGGTAGGCACAAGGGCAAGAGCCACTACCAGCGGGATTGCTCTCACCATAAACACCGTGCTCGCCCGGCCGCGCGAAACCAGCAGCGCATCGCAGCTTGTCGCGATCAATTCAGCCGCCCCGGCCAGCACGAGCAAAACCATCGCAGTGCGGGCGAATGCGAAGTCGGGTCCGAACAGGGCAGAGAGGAGCCATTCACCGAACGCCGCCGCCAGCGCTGCCGCGATCAGACCCACGCTGCCGCCGAGCAGTGCTGTCCGCCCGACCAACGCTGCGGCGTTCGCTTGGGTGCGGACCAGTTCAGGATATAGCGCACGCGAGAGTGCCTCGGCCAGTTGGACCAGGGCCTGGCCAAACTGCGCGGCAACGCGGAAACCGCCGGCCATGGCCGCACCCCCGACCGCCCCGACCAGCAGGACGAGAATTTGCTTCGTTCCGACCGCCAGGGTGCGCGAGGCATTGGTCGCCAGCACGAAGCTCCACGCATCGGAATGACGGCGCGGCAGTCTTCGCAACGAGACATCGCGCCAAGAGAATTGCGCTAGCCTGAAGGCCAACGCCCAGTGCACCGCAGCGCAGACCAGTTCCGCCGCGCCCCAGGCAATGACGAACCCGACGACGTCCGGTTTGAAGAACCACGCCGCGATAGCGCCGGCGGCGCGTGTGACGGGAAGAGCGGCCTCGGCGGCCGTCCCCCAGGAATAGCGATCATGCAGCCTCAGGATACCGGTCGGTGTCGAACGGAGCGCGACAACCGCGGCCAGGCACAGGCCCAGCGCCACGACGCGCAGGTCTGCCGGCAATGGCAACCACAGCGGTGCAAACCACGCCGCGAGCAAGGCCAGCGGGATGCCCGCGGAGATGCTCGTCGCGTCGAGCGCAACCGCGAAGCCGACGGCGCCGCGCCGCTCGGCTTCGACCTGCCCCCAGCGAACCACCGCCTGCCAGGTCGAAAAGCTGGCGACCCCCGCGATCGTTTGCGCCATCACGACGATCAGTGCGAACTGGCCAAATCCGGTGAGCCCCAGGCTGCGCGTCGCCAGCGCCAGGTACACCAGGCTGAGCGCTGCGTTTATGCCGCGACTGCCAAGCAGCCAGCCAAGATTGCCGAGGACTTTGCGCAAGTGACGGTCAGCCGGCGACGCGACGCTGGGCTGCCTCGAGGACGTCCGCGATCCGGTCCATGTCCGTCTCGAAATAATCGGCCAGATCGCCCGGAGCGTGGTCAGCGAGCGAGACGATCAATGGCATCGAGAGGCTCAACCGCAAGGTTCCGGCCCACCGCCCATCGGCCCGTCGAATGACTTTCACCGGCTGACCGAGGCGCATACCGCGGGCCGCGAGCACCTTGCCCCACAGCTGTGCAGTGGCAAGATCGGGGGCACCGGCAAGCGCAGAAAGGTCGAGCGTCGCAAGGGTGGACAGGTGAAGGTCGGCACCTTCCAGCGATGGGGTTAGCAGCGAAACGCCGAGCCGTTCCGCCAAGGCGCAAACCGAGGCCGCAAAAGCCGCAGCCACCCGGGCTCGGCGCTCCGGCGAAATTTCGCCGTACCGCTCAAGCTCGAACACGGCCGCTTGGAGACGTAGCAGCAACCCCGGGTTGGCTCCGGTTTCGAACGCTTCCAAAGCTGGCCAATTTGCGGGCAGCTCCGCCCGGCGGAGCACCGCATCCAGTCCAGCAGGGAGGCTGGCCTGGGGCATAAGTTTGCCTGGAACCAGCGCAAACCCCGAGAAGGGCGGGCCGCCGATGAACTTGGATCCGGTCAACAACACGATCGCGCCGCGCGCGAGGTAGGCGGCAATTGCATCGCTTGAAAGCCGCGCCTGGCAGGCATCGACCACCAGCGTCATCGCCTGGCCGTGACGATGACGCAGGTAATCCACGCCTGCCAGATCCGGCAGGACCAGCCCGGTCTTCGAACCGTGGACAATGTGGACCAGCGCGTGGTGCCCTGCCGCTCGGGCATCGAGGCAGGCACGGTCGATTTCCTCGGTAACCTGTGATGCAGTTCGCGGTACTCCAGCGAGGTCACGAACCCCGATTTCGAGCACATGGGTCTGCTCGAGCCCGGCGATGCAGCTGCCCTTGACCACGACAGGCCGCAACGCTGTCGAATTGCTGAAATATCGACCCGCAGCAGCCGCGGCGCACCCACTACCGATCTCGTCCTGACCGAGCAGGATGTTGCGCACCGGCAAGCGATGGCGCGCACGCGCCAGTGAGAGCGCGAACAATTCCAGATCGGTGCCCGATGGAGCAAAAGCGATCGCCGTGTCTTGCGCCAGCGAATAGGCGCTGCGGATCCGTCCGCGCAGCTGCTCGAGCCGCTCGGAATAGTGCTCGCCGCTTAGCGCTTCGCCTTCTGGCCAGCCTGTCACGACTTCGGCGAGATGCGCGAAGGCCGGGGCGGAAATGTCGTTTGCGGTCGATGCGGCATAGCCAAGAACCGCACGCGGGAATGGCGAAGCGCCATAGACATTGGCGTTGCCGCCCGAAGGCACCAAGATCCGCCGATCGCCTCCCGAGGCTAGAAGACGCGAAAGAAAGGCAGGCGCGGCGATCGGAAGCACTCCGGCGGTCGGGTATCTTGCGAATTACCCGCAAACCAAGGCAGTTCGGTTACGGCTTGGGCAATCCTTTCACGCAACGGTCAAATCGCGTGGCGATAGGTTTGGCATGACCATGCACAGCCAGCCCACCCCGCGCATCGCCCGCATCCGGCCCGATGCATTGGCTCGACTTCGCGTTCTGCTGATCGCCAAGCACGTGTTCTGGCAGGGCGGGCTGCATCACGAGGATGGCAACCACGCGCTGTATCACCGCGAAATGCGCGATACGCTCGAGGCGATCGGGGTCAAGCTGCAGCTTGCCGACAGCTATGAAGCGCTGTTCGCCGATCCGGGCTGCGATTTTGTGTTCCCCTTGCTCAACCGGGGCGGATTCCTCAACTCGGAGATGTTGCTGCCCTTGCTCGCGACACGGCTGCGCCTGCCCTATCTCGGGGCCAGCCCGATCCTGCGCGGCCTTTCCGACGACAAGCACCTGAGCAAGCTGGAGGCGGTGTCGCGCGGGGTGCCGACCGCGCCATGGGCGATCTATCGCCAGGGCGCTCCGGTGGTTGCCAATCGCTGTCCCGAAGGCGAGCGGCTGGTCATCAAGCCCAACGCCTCGTCGGCCAGCTGGGGCGTGCGTGAGGCATCCGACTGGACAGGTGTTCGCCAGGCCATCGCCGCGATCCACGCCGAAGGCCACGACGCGATCGTCGAACCGTTTCTGGAAGGCAGCGACGTCGAGGTGCCGGTGATAACCTGCCGTGGCACGCCCGAACTCATGCCGATGATGCTGTTCGAGCAGGCGGATCCCGCGCACCTGCGAACCTATTACGAAAAGCGCGATCTCGTCGATCGCGACAACAAGTATCGGTTGATCGAATTCGAATCCGAGCGCTGCCCGGCGCCGATCGCCGCTTACACGCGCAAGCTGACCGAGGTGTTCGCGCCATTCGATTACGGCCGCTTCGAGTTTCGTTACGACGAGCGGACCGGCAAGGCCCACTTCCTCGAGGTCAATCTCAACTGCAATCTTTGGTCGCGCAAGGTGTTCGGGCAATCGGCCGCGCTGCTCGGGTGGACGCACGCCGAGCTGATCGAAACGATCCTGGGTGAAAGCCTGGCCCGCCAGGGTTTGCTCGAAGACGCGTATGTTCTTGCCGCCTGAGCCGTGGCCGCAGCCGCTGCGCGTGATCGTTCTGGCCGCGCAGCGCCGGGGTGTTGCCGATCCGCTCGCCGAGCGCTTCGGGGTTAGTCATAAGTGCCTGGTTCCGATCGCAGGACGCCCGTTGATCGCGCACGTGATCGCAACGCTGCAACGCCACCCGTCGATTGGCGAAATCGTCGTCTCGGTGGAACCGGCTGCATTCGCGGCGATCACCAGTGCGCTCCCGGCTCCTCCCGCAAACAGTCCGCCGGTCCGTTTCGCGGCGGCCTGGGACACGATCACGGATAGCGTCGGTGTTGCGGCGGCAGGACATGAAGGACCGTTGCTGATTACCACCGCCGACAACGTCCTATTGACATGCGAGTCGATCGACGCGGTTCTGGCGGGCTTGAAATGCAGCGATGCCGTGGTTGCCATGACGACGCGCGAGGCGGTCCTCGCCGCGCACCCCGAAGGACAGCGGCGGTTTTATGAACTTCGCTGCGGAGCCTACTCCAACTGCAATCTTTATGGGCTTGCCGGAAGCCAGGCGCTGGCGGCGGCCGAAGCTTTCCGCTCGGGCGGTCGGTTCGCCAAGAACGCGGGGCGGATCGTCCGCGCGTTCGGCCTGACCAACCTGATCCTGTTGCGGCTGCGGCTCATTTCCCTGCAAGGCGGGTTGGCACGGATCTCGCGGAAACTCGGGGTTCGTATCGCGCCGGTCGTACTCGCCGACGGAAGCCAGGCGATCGACGTCGATAACGACCGGACTTATGCTGTGGTCGACACGCTGTTGCGAACGAGACCGAAGGTTGCGGACGGGGTGTACCTGGCTCGTGATGAGGCACTTGCAATCTCGGTCGCGTAAGCTCGTCTGCAATTCGGTTCGAGCGACGGCTGGCAGTTCGCTATTTCCTCGTCAGATCGCCGTCTTTCCCGGCCCTTGCAGACAGGTCGCTGAGCACCAGCGCGCGATCGGGGCGCGAGATGGACCACAAGGCCTCGCTGCGCCGGGGGTCCCAGTCGATCGCCTGGCCCGGGGTGGTCACCGGCACGATCCCGGTCAGGCGCAGCGTTGGGGCATGGGCGGGAAGCGTAACCAAATAGACTTCGGTCCGGTCGTGTCCGGTCAGCGCCAGCGTTCCGCCGCGAAGCCAGCTCGCGCCCGAGACGCTGTAGGGCTTGAGCCGGTCCAGCAGCTCGGGCGGCAGCGACCATTCGCGGATTTCGCGAAAGCGATCGTCGAGCTGCGCAATCCGGGTGGCGCGGTGATCCTTGCCCGGCGCGCCGCCCTTGCCGTCATACTGCGCGAACACCGCCCACCAGCTTCGGTCATGGCGGTCGAAAGCGGTCAGCGATCCTTCGGTGGCGCCGAACTTGTGCGAGCGCAGGTGCCGCAGCGTTCTGGAATCGAAGAACTCCACGCTGCTCGTCTGGGGGACCGCCGGGTAGTTGGACGAGGCACACACCAATTCCCGACGCACAACCGTGCAGCTGTTGAGGTGGGGAATTTTCTTGGGGTCACCGATCCATTGGGCGACCCTTTGCCCGTCGGCGATGCGATATTTTCCAATCCGGCTGTTATCGATGGCATAGACATGCCGTCCATCCGAAGCGACGCCCTGTCGCGCCTCTTCGGCAGGGATGCGCCGAAGCTCGATCGCGGGGGCGGCGCCAAGCAGCAGCGGCACAAGCAGGACAGCGGACAGTCTCATGCGTGCAAACCTGCCATGCGCGCTCAGCTGGCGTGTTGCCACGGGCCGCTGATCGCCAGGGTGTGAGTGGGAGCGAAGACGTTGACGAACAAGGTGCGGCCATCGGGCGAAAAACACGCGCCCGCCAGTTCGGTCTGCAAACGAAGCCGGGCCAGCGGATAGGACACGCCGCCGGGACCGATCATACGCAGGTGGTTGTCGACCGTATTGCCGCTCTGGTCTTCGCAAACGATCAGTTGGCCGTCGGGTGCGACGGTCAGGTTGTCACCATAATGCAGCTGCGCCGGATCGCTGGATTCGAAAAACAATTGCAACCGGTCTCCGCGCGAGCCAAGCCGGAGGCGGAAGATCTGCCCGAGTTTCTTTGCCCCGCCCGAAGTGCAAGCGAAATAGAACTCGCCCTGACCCATGGATAACCCTTCGCCACGCGCGAACAGCAGCGCGCCCGCCGCATGGCCGCGCTTGCGCAGGTCGTCGTCGGGGCTCTCGACGCCGTCGAGGTCGATCCAGCGGACCTCCATCCAGGCGTTGGATGCCATGGTCGGGGCGGTCCAGTTTCGGCTGTCCCGTACCGATGTATCTCGCAGCGCCAGCGCCTGCAGCCGTCCTCCTGCGCCCAGCTGCCCGGGTCGCGACGGAAGGAAGCGGTACAGCAGGCTGTCTTCGCGATCCTCGGTGAGATAGACGATACCGCTGGCCGGATCGACCGCTGCAGCCTCATGGTTGAAACGGCCCAGCGCGGTCAACGGTCGCGGTTCGACGAGACCGGATGCGGCGGCAGGTACTTCGAACACCCAGCCGTGGTTACGGGTCGCGCCCCGTGTTCCGGCACGGGTCACGTCCTCCTCGCAAGTCAGCCAGCTACCCCACGGGGTAACTCCGCCGGCGCAATTGCGGATCGTCCCGGCCAGCGAGCGGAACTGGCGTTCGACCGCAAGCGTGGCCGGGTTGAGAACCAGCGTCGTCGTGCCACCGGGGAGGCTTCGACCCGCAGCGGTCGTGTCGTATCCGGCCCCGGAAAATCCGCCGCCGTCGTCACCGGCCCGCAATTCGTGATTACGCACCAGCACGATCCGGCCGTCGCGGACCTGCAGGCAGCCCATCCCGTCGGCCTTGTCGGGGACGGTTGCGCCGTCGTCCATCCGGTCGCCCAGGCGGGACAGGATGCGATAGGAAAACCGCGCGGGAAGGTCGAGAAGCCCGCCCGGATCGGCTTGCAGCGGTCCATAACTGCGCGCCAGGTCGGTGCCTGAGGGGCCCCGGGAAACGCAGCCGCTCGCGGCCAGCGCGGCGAAGGCTGCCCCGGTAGCGCCCAGGAAGCGGCGGCGGCTGGCGGCGAAAGGCTCGATCATGGGTGCAGGCTTTCCTCAATCGCGGCCCAGGACACAAGCTTGAAGTTCTGCGCCGCCCCGTTGACCCCGTCTTGCGCGACGAACAATCCGCCGCGCTTGCCTTGTGGTGCGAGCGCCACTCCCTCGACATCGGCGACCAGCTGGAACCCGTCGGCCCGCGCGACCAGATCGCCCAAACTCGCGCCGGAGGTGCTGCCCGGACCTCTTTCTCGCCTTCCCGATATCGGCGTCGGCTAGCTTCCGGGCGGGCAGCTAGGCCGAAAACCCGAAACGCTGCTGCATGATGCTGAACGTCGCCACTCTCAGCAACAGCCCGGACGTTCCGACATTGGCGGGCACGTCGCTCGCAGCCATCGTATCGAGCATCGCCCGCGCCTTAGCGGCATCGAAGAATGGCTGGTCTTCGAAATCGCGCGAGCGGATGACATCTTCGCAGCGCTGACGCAGTGGATCGGCGACACCGCCTGATCGGGCGAGCGGCGGCGCCATGAAGGGATGCTTCTGGCGGGCATAAAGCTCGGGGGTGATCACGTCCCGGGTCGCTTCGCGCAGCACATATTTCTCGGTCGTCTCGCGG
>JBBSKI010000010.1:0-32378 GCA_038256425.1 Sphingomonadales bacterium | reverse complement strand
GCATCAGCGCGGCAAGGGCCCCAAGCAGCATCCTGTTCATGTGGGCCGGTTCACGCAGGGTCTCTCATCGCCCAGAACATAGCCTAGCGCCCCAGCATGCCAAGCCGGATCGTGCGCCCCAGCGTGCGCCATGCCGAGGTGGTGCCCGGCCGAGCCAGTCCGTCGAGCACGATCAGCGGACGCATCGCCCTTGGCAGGCGGATCGGACTGACGGTCTCGACCATCGGCTCATCTCCCAGCCGCGCGGCCAGGTCGGCACTTGCCCAGTGTCGCGCCATCTCAGCGACCGCGTATGCCCCCTGCCCGCCCATCTGCCGGTCGAGCGCAACCAGCGCGGCGGCTCGCGCCTCTACGCAAGCGGGGATCGCCGCGCGGTCAAGCTCGACGCCGACCAGCCCTTCCCACCCATCGACCAATCCAGCCAGCGCGGCGCGATCGCCATCCCACCCATGCAGCGCGGCGAGCAGCGGTTCGCCCGATGGCCAGGCACTTGCCGGTTCGGCGAAGCGGTCGCGCCACCAGGCCAGGCGGATCTGGGCCAGCACTGGCTCACCCGCCGCCAGGGCGACGCGTGCCAGCCGCCGGTCGAGCACGAGCAGCGCCGCCCAGGCCAGCCGCGCGCGGCGCGGGGCATAAGTCACCGCCAACCGCAACGGAGGCGGAAGCTCATCCCAAAGCGGCCAGTTTGCGATCATAGCAGGCGGCTCCCAAGTCGCCGACGAGGCATGCGGTTAACCATTTCTTCCCGGTGAGCGCTCACCGCGCGGTGCGCGAGTGGGTGGGAACCAGGTTTGCGATCGGCGCGACATCGACGGCTCGACCCGGCAAGTCAGTGCCAGGATCGTGCAGCGTTCGCGGGGGCTGCTTAGCCGTCAGCGATAGCAGACCTTTCGAACCGCCGCCGCGATCCGGGCCGCGTCGATCAGCGCGGCCTTCTCGAGATTCGCGGCATAGGGCAGCGGCACATCCTCGTCGCAAACGCGCAGGACCGGGGCATCGAGGTGGTCGAAGCCCTGCTCCATGCACACCGCCATGATTTCGGCGGCGATCGAGCAGGTCGGCCACCCTTCTTCGGCGATCACCAAGCGGTTGGTTTTCGCCAGGCTCGCCAGCACCGCCGCCGTATCGAGCGGGCGCAATGTGCGCAGGTCGATGATTTCGGCATCGATCCCCTCGCCTGCAAGCGTTTCGGCGGCCTCGAGCGAGAGCCCGACGCCGATCGAATAGGACACGATGGTCACGTCCTTGCCGGTGCGCACGGTCCGCGCCTTGCCGATCGGCAGGACATGGTCGGGGCCGAGATCGGGAACATCGTAGCTGCGGCCATAGACCAGCTCGTTTTCGAGAAACACGACCGGATCGTCGGTGCGGATCGCGGCCTTGAGCAAGCCCTTGGCGTCCGCCGCGTCATAAGGCGCGATGACGATCAGGCCGGGGACGCTGGCATACCACGGCGCAAAGTTCTGGCTGTGCTGCGCGCCAACCCGCGATGCCGCCGCGTTCGGCCCGCGGAACACGATCGGGCAACGCATCTGACCGCCCGACATATAGTTCGTTTTGGCCGCCGAGTTGATGACGTGGTCGATCGCCTGCATCGCGAAATTGAAGGTCATGAATTCGATGATCGGACGCAGCCCGCCCATCGCCGCCCCGCTGCCGATCCCGGCAAAGCCGTATTCGGTGATCGGGGTGTCGATCACCCGGCGCGGCCCGAACTCATCGAGCAACCCTTGCGTGACCTTGTAGGCCCCCTGGTATTCGGCGACTTCCTCGCCCATCACGAACACCCGGTCGTCGCGGCGCATTTCCTCGGCCATCGCATCGCGCAAGGCTTCGCGCACCGTGGTCGAAACCATCTTGGTGCCGGCAGGCACTTCGGGATCGGCGGCGGAGACAGGCGCGGCTACCGGGCGCGGCGCGGCCGGCGCGGACGCTTCGGCGGGAGCCGCCTTGGCTGCGGGAGCGGGTGTCGGAGCGACTTCATCCCCGCCCTCGCCGCCCATCGTCGCAATGACGGTGCCGACCTTCACGTTCTCCGCGCCCTCGGGAACCAGGATCTTGCCGATCGTCCCCTCGTCGACCGCCTCGAACTCCATGGTCGCCTTGTCGGTTTCGATCTCAGCAAGGATGTCCCCCGATTTGACCTCGTCCCCTTCCTTGACCAGCCATTTGGCCAGCGTGCCTTCTTCCATCGTCGGAGAGAGCGCGGGCATCTTCAGTTCGATCGCCATCTCAGTAGCTCCCCACCAGGATGTCGGTGTACAATTCGGCCAGATCGGGTTCGGGCGAGCTTTCGGCGAAATCGGCGCTTTGCGTCACGATTCCGCGGATGCGCTTGTCGATCTCCTTGAGCTGCTCCTCCGTCACCCCGCGCTTGAGCAGGTAAGCCTTCGCACCGTCGATCGGATCGCGCTTTTCCTTGACCTCGGTCACTTCCTCGCGGCTGCGGTACTTGGCCGGATCCGACATCGAGTGGCCGCGATAGCGATAGGTGCTGAGCTCCATCAGAACCGGCCCATTGCCCGCGCGGACATATTCGAGGGCAACTTCGGCAGCGGCGCGGACTTCGAGCACATCCATCCCGTTGACGTTCATGCCGGGGATGCGGAACGCGGTGCCGCGGCGATAGAACTGGGTCTCGGCGCTGCCGCGCTTGACCGCGGTGCCCATCGCATAGCCGTTATTCTCGATCACGAAGATGATCGGCAGCTTCCATAGGGAGGCCATGTTCATCGCTTCGTAGACCTGGCCCTGGTTGGCCGCGCCATCCCCGAAATAGGCGAGGCATACCCCGCCGTCGCCGGTGTACTTGTGCCCGAAGGCCAGCCCCGCGCCGAGTGAAACCTGCGCCCCGACGATCCCGTGGCCGCCATAAAAGCGGTGTGTGGTCGAGAACATGTGCATCGAGCCGCCCTTGCCGCGGCTGATCCCGGCCGCCCGGCCGGTCAGCTCGGCCATGATGACATTGGGGTCGATCCCGTAGGCCAGCATGTGGCCGTGATCGCGGTAACCGGTGATGACGGAATCCTTGCCGACGGTCAGCGCCGACTGGAGCCCCACCGCGACCGCTTCCTGCCCGATATAGAGGTGGCAGAACCCGCCGATCAGGCCAAGCCCGTACAGCTGCCCGGCGCGCTCTTCGAAGCGGCGGATCAGCAGCATCTGCTCATAGAATTCCATCAGCTCGGCATCGCTGGCAGCATATTGCTTGTTGTCGAGGTGAGCCTGCTGGAGACTGTGCAGCGCGATGCTGGCATCCTGAGTGCCGGGATCGACCATGGCTGGGGCGGCCTTGACGGCGGGCTTGCGAGCGGACGGCTTCGCGCCGGCGCGCGGAGTGGTGGATTTGGCCAAGCTTAGCCCCCTGTGTTGGCGACCCCTGCGCCATTCGCGCAGGGCGACCCTGTGGGTATAGAACCAAGCGAGGGCCCGACGCAACGCGCGAAAACCCTCGCGAACCGCAACGGTTCAACTTTCTGCTTCGCCTCGCCGCAAGCCGAAACAACGGCTTCTAGGGTGTGGCGATGACGATCTCGTCGGGGTGTGCGACGTTGAGATTGCTGCGCAGCAACTCGCCGACCAAATCGGGATCGGCGCGGCGCGGATCGAGCAGATCGACCCGATTGCGAAGCTCGTCGCGCTTAATCTTGAGCTGCGCCAGTTCCATCCGGCGCTGGGCGAGAAGCTGACCGTTCTCGCTCCACGCCAGCACTCCGCTCGGCCCAGCCAGCGCCCAGCCGCCGAGCAAAAGCAGCACGATAAGTGCCGAGGCCTGGGCCAGGCTTTCCCGGTGCGGGCCGGACGATTTGGAGGAGCGACGCATCGGTGTCACAGAATCACAAACGACTCGCCGATTCAAGCGGCTGGATCAATTAAATCGGTAAACGAGGTGAATTCCGCAAGGTATTGCGACGAAACGACTTGTCGCGATGCCCTAGCGCTCCTTGGGCAAGCTCAGATCGAGCCGGTTGCCCCCACCCTCGCGGGTATAGCGTTCGATCCTCGACCACGCCTTGACCAGCGACAGGCCCACGCCGCCGCCGGTTTCAGGATCTGGAAGATCGGCCGAGGCAAACTCTCGTGGATCGAAAGCGATGCCATTGTCGAGCAAGGTCAGTGCGATGCGGTCCGAGTGGTCGGCGAGTTCAAGCGCGACTTCGCCAGCGCCGCCATGGTCCAGGGCGTTGGCGACCAGTTCCTCCACTGTAATTGTCAACCGGGCCGCCATCCCGGGCGACAACCCGGCCGCTTCGGCAAAAGCTCCCGCCGCGTCGATGGCCGCCATAACCACATCGCCAGGATCTTCGCCCGGCGACTGGCCCGCGGAAAATGATTTCGTCGCGCTCATCGCGATGGTATGACACAGACCAATCACGATTAGGGGGAAATCTGGTGCGAAGCTTTGCAATGGTGACGGCACTGACGGTGGCGCTCCTGGCGCAGCCGGCAATGGCCGAAATCGGCCGGATCAAGAGCACCGTCGGCCCGGTTTCGATCCAGCGCGGCACCACGACGGTGCCCGCCCAGCCGGGCTATAAACTCGAGCCGGGCGATACCGTCGTTACCGGCAAGACCGGCCGCGTCGGGATCGCTTTCCTCGACGACACCCGGTTCGCTATCGGCCCCGACAGCAAGATCAAGATGACCACCTATGTCTATGATCGCCCGCGCCAGTCCGGCACCTTCCTGACCGAGGTCAAGCGCGGCTCGCTCGGCGTGGTCTCGGGCAAGATCGCCAAGTCCGGCAAGGATGCGATGAAGGTCAGGACACCGACCTCGATGCTCGGCGTGCGCGGCACGAAATTCGTCGTCGAGGTCAAGGGTGAGGGCGACTCGTGAGGGCGGCTCTCCTGGCGCTATCGGGGGCCATCGCGCTCGGCGGCTGTGCCGGCGACATGCTGACCCTAGCTGAGAACGAGGAGGGTGAGGCGACCGGAGCGGTTGCGATACTCGACCCGGTCACGGGCGAGGAAAGGGCGGTGGTCAATACGAAGCTGACCGAGGCCAAGTTGACTAGTCGCCCGAAGCCGCGTGCGATTAAGGAGCTCAGACCGGCATATTTCGAGTTATTGAAAAATCTTCCGCTTAAGTCCGAGAGGATCACGATCTTTTTTGAATCCGGAAAGCAGGGGATACCACCATCGCAGTTTGGCAAGGTCGATGACATTCGCAAGGCAATGGCTATTCGTCCCGGAGCCCAGATTGAAGTTGTGGGATTTACTGATACTGAGGACTCCGACGAAGATAATGAAAATCTATCGACAGAACGTGCAATGTCTGTTGTGAAAGAATTGATCGCGCTGGACCTTCCGGTCGATCCCCAAGACGCGGTCGGTCGCGGAGAACGGGAGGCCCGGGCCAACGGTGATCCGGACAATTTTGCCAACATTTTGTATCGCAAAGTCGAAGTCGTCATCCGTTAGATCAATTTCCGCTACAATCGCCGCAGCGCCATGATCGTCAGGTCGTCGCTCGGTTCGGTATCGCCTTCGAAGGCCCGCACCTGATCGGCAAGCGAGGACGCGGTTGCTGCCGCGCCTTCGGGCGAACCGTTGAGCGCCGTGAGCGTGCCGTCCATGCCGAACAGTTGGTCTGCAGCGTTCTGCGCCTCGGTCGCGCCGTCGGTGATCAGGACCAGCGTATCGCCGGGTTCGAGCCGCGCCGGTTCCTCGGGGTAGGGAAAGTCCATCACGCAGAACGGCGGCCCGCCGCGCATCGCCAGTGTCTCGATGCTGCCATCGGCCCGGCGCACAATCGGGTTCTCGTGCCCCGCGTTGACCATCCCAAGCTCTCCGGTCGCGCAATCGAGCACGCCGATCAGCATGGTGACCCCCATCGCCTCGTCGGCTTCTCGCAACAGGTCGCGATTGAGTTCGCCGACCGACTCGGCGAGCCGCGCCGAACCCCGGCTCAGGATGCTTTTGGTCAGCGCCTTGGACAGCGCCATGTAGAGCGCGGCGGGCACGCCCTTGCCGGTGACATCGCCGATCACGAACAGCAACTTGTCGGGCGCGACCATCAGCGCATCGTAGAAGTCCCCGCCGACCGAGCGTGCCGGGCGCAGCACCGCGCCGATGTCGACCCGCGGGTCCAGCGCCGCAAGCGCGTCCGGGCTGGGCACCATGCCCATCTGGATTGAACGCGCGGCCTGCAATTCGCCCTCCTGCACCGCTGCGGAAACTCGCTGTTCGGTCAGTTCGGCAGAGAGCCGGGCGCGCTCGGCGCGGGCGCGCATGAACAGCGCCACCTCAAGCGCGGACGCCGCGCCGATCCCGATCAGCAGCGGCCTTGATGGATCGAACAGCAAGTTGGCGCCGTCGAAGGCGAGGAACGAGGCGACCGGCAGCAGCGCCGCCAGCGCCAGCGCGGCAACCAGCAACATGCGCCGCCGCTTCGCACTGCCCGCCAAGACCACCAGCGTCACCAGCAGTGCCCCACCCAGCCATTCGAGCGCCGCCAGCCACGGCGGTCGCGACAACCAGCCGCGGTTGAGGATCGCATCGATGGCCTGCGCCTGAACCAGCACACCGAATTGCTCGGTCGCCAGCGGGGTCGCGACGATGTCCTGCGTACCCTGCGCACCAAGCCCGATTAACACGATCTTGTCAGTAAATGCGCCGGGCGGCGGGCCGGTTTCCTCATTGAGAACGTCGGCGGCCGAATAGACCGCATTTTCGGGGAAACTTCCGAATCGAAGCGGCAGGCGGCCCTGCGCGTCAGCGGGCATCGCACGGTCTCCGAGAATTGCTTTCGTTCCTTTCCACACCAACTTTTCTTCGCCAGTCGCCACGCGAACCAGTTCGACAGCAAGGCCAGGCATCGGGTGCCCGTTCAACACAGCAGTGAGAGGGACGCGCCGGACGATAGCGTCATCGTCTGGATTGCCGTTTATTGTGGCAAGTCCTCTTGCAACGCCGTCGAGCGCGGGCACGCTAGCCAGCACCTCTGGGAAGCGCGCCACTCCTGCGGGCGGGCTTCCGATTACGATCGGTTCAGGCGGGGCGAGCAATGCGGGATCAACGCCATCAAATGGCACTCCGACCCGGGGAAGCACTACGGGATTTCGGCTGAATATGTCGGCCAATATGGTGTCGAAATTCTCGAGTTCCCTAATTCCTGCTCCAAGCGCCGGGTCGATCTCAGGATAGAGATCCGCAAACTTTGACGGACCGAGCGCATCCTCCTCGGCAAATACTATGTCGAAGCCGATCGCAGCGGGGCTCTGCGCGGCGATCTGTTCGGTCAGGCTAGCAATATAATAGCGGGGCCAAGGCCACGGGTCGACCGCCAGCGCGCGATCGTCGATCATCACGACCGCGACCTGATCCGACCTGATCTCGCGCGGCGCGGCTCGCTGCCACTGGTCGAATACCGCGCGTTGCAGCGTATCCTGCCAAAACAAGCTGACCAGCGCGCCAAGCAACCCGCCGACCAGCACCGCCCAGCCGGCCAGCCGCCGACCAGGGCCGGGTTGATCAGACTTCGATTTCGAGGCCGTCATATGCGCACAGCACTTCGAGCGGCGCGGAGCCGCGGGTCAGTTCCTCGTAGCGGATCGATTCGGAGTGCATGCGCGCGATATCCGCGTCGCTGTAGGTCGGTTCGTGGTGAAACAGCGCCAGCCGCTTTGCCGCCGCCTCGTGACACAGGTCGATCACGACGATGTTCGACGAATGGCCCCAGTCCTCCTTCATCGAAACGCTGTCAGCCAGGCTGTACATCGTGTCGCACACGACCAGATCGGCGTCGGCGAAGAACGCCACCACGTCCGCCTCGCCCTCCATATCATCGATCTTGTGCTCGCTGTCGGTGGAATAGACCGCGGTCTTGCCGTCCGGCCCGACGAAGCGGAAACCGTAACTGGAGTGCGAATGGTGCTGCTCGATCAGCGACACCTCGACCGCACCGATCCGGTACGTGGTCCCCGCCTCAAGCGTGCGGAACTCGAAGTCGGCGCGCAGGTAATCGAACGGCACCGGGAACGAGATTTCCTCTTGCTGGCGGCGCAGCGCCTGTTCGGCATCGGCGTGCCCGGTATGGATCACGATCTTTGTGCCTGGGACAAAGGCCGGCACGAAGAACGGGAACCCCATGATGTGGTCCCAGTGCAGGTGCGAGAGGAAGAAATGATAGACCCGCGGGTGTCCGGCGGCGCAGTGGCGCATCGATTCGAGCCCGAACTCCCGCAGCCCGCTCCCCATGTCGCAGATGATGAAGGCGTCGGGATCTGCCTCGATTTCGACGCAACTGGTTGCCCCGCCATAAGTCTGCGCCGTGGAAAACGGCAGTTCGTCATCGACGAAGGCCTCCGCCTCCGCCGCATCGGCAAAGCGGCGACCCTCGGCCGCGAGCAGCGCGCCGACCACCTTGTCGCGGATTGCCGCGGCCTTGGCCGACACCGGCAGCGAGCCGCGGGTTCCCCAGAAGCGTATCAGCATCGCGGTCGCTTCCCCTGCCTTGCGCCGCCCCTCCAAATCCCCGGAATCCCGGCTAACCGGCGAGCGCAGCCTCGATCGTCTCGTGAACCTTGAACACCATATCGTAGCGGCTGATCGCGAGGATTTCGCGCATCGTCTCACCCGGCCGCGCCAGCACGACGGTCACGTTCCGCTCGGTCGCCCGGCGTTGCGCCAGGGTCAGCCCGCGAAGCCCGCGCGATGACATATACTCGATGCCTGCCAGGTCGATGACCACCAGTGTCTTGCCATCGTCGGCCGCTGCGGCGACCTCGGCCGCCAGCCCCTCGCCAAACGCCGCCGAGGTTCTCTCATCGATCCGACCAAGCGCCGCCACGACCCGCGCAGTGCCCCGGCTATCCACCGTCCATCCCAGATCGCCCCCGGCCATGCCGCGACGGTAACGGTTGGCCGCGCGCTTGCAAAGGGGGGCATTGGGCTTGGCGCTGCCGATAAGGCAGAATGCCGTCCGCCCGTGCGGTTCGGCGCGCTCCTGGCCGCAACGTCACTTTGGATCGCGGGATAACCGGCGGCAGACCTGTCCTGCCGCTCGGATCAGTGGCCTTCTTTGGGGTTCACGCAAAACTACAAAGGCGCAGGGAACGAGGAGACCCCTTTCCTTGCGCCTTTGCATTTGCAGTGAACCCCGAAGCTGGGGCTCGCCTGGCATCAATCCCGGTCAGAACTTTACGCTGGCCTCCACGAACACCTGCCGGCCCCGGTTGTTGTTGAGGATGATATCGTCGCCGACCGGCACCCCGAACCCGTTGGCAGGCGCGAGGAAGGGCCGGTCGCCCGATGTGTTGGTATAGATCTTGTCGGTCAAGTTGATCGCGACCACCGCAATCCGCCAGCGATCGTCGATATCGCCGAACGACACGCGGGCGTCGAACGTTGCGAAGGACTTTTGCACGTAATCGGTCGGCCGGGCATTATTGGTGATGTAGCTGTCGGAGAAGACCGCGTTGCCACCCAGCCCCAGCGCCATGCTCTCACCCACCGGTACCTTCCAGTCGAACGCCACGTTGCCGGCAAACTTCGGCGCGCGCGAGACTTTCCGCCCCCCAAGATCGACATCGTCGGTGTTCCCTAAGATGAGGTCGGGGCCTGGCAGGAAGAAGGTTTTGTAGCTGGCGTCGAGATAGGCAAGGTTTGCCGAAAGATTGAGCCCCTCTACCGGAGTTCTCCAGCCGAATTCGAGTTCGGCGCCTTTCTGTTCGACCTTGCCCGCATTGAGCGTGATGAACTGAATGGCGGTTGCGTTGAAGATCTGCACCTGCAGATCCTTGAACGTATAGTAATAGACCGTCCCGTTCAGCGTCACCGTGTTGTTTGCCAGTTCGGACTTGAAGCCGATCTCGCCGCCGCGCGCCTTTTCGGATTTGTAGATCAGCGAGCTGAAATCGCCGGTTCGGGCCGCCACCCCGAGGCTGTTTGAAGGCAACGCCGAGTTATCGATCCCGCCCGACTTGAAACCGGTTTTGTACGAGGCGAACACATTGAAATCGGGTGTGATCCGGTACTTGATCGTCGCCTCGGGCGAGATATTGTCGTCGTTGAACTTGATTGGCCCCGAGAAGAAGCCATTCAGGGGGAATACACCAGCCAGGAACGCGTGGACATAGGGAACGGCGATCGTCTGGATTTTCTGCTCGTCGGTATAACGCACGCCACCCGATATTTCGATCTGGTCAGTGGGCGTCCAGGTCAGGCTGCCAAACGCCGAGAACGCATCGGTCTTGGTAGTGTGGATTTTATCGTAGTCGAAGGTGTTGCCGGTGACCGGATCGGACGCGATCAGCGAAATGTTGACCGCCTGCTGCGCGGTGTCGAAGATGAACCGGCGGTTCTCGTAAAACGCTCCGACCATGAAATTGATCGGACCGTCGAGATTGCTTTGCAGGCGCAGTTCCTGGCTGAACTGGCGGAGCGCATTGCGCGGATCGCTGCTGCCCACGCCGAGCGGGACGCCCGGCCCGTTGATCGCCGCCAAGGCCGGTGCGGCCCCCAACGGCGGAAGGCCCAGTCGCGGGATACCCCGCGCCAGAACCTGATCCGAGGTCAATCCGGTCGGGTTCAAAAACGGTGAATTTGCTAGTGCCGAGAAGGCCGGGCCGATCCCGCCGTAGGAGTAGTTATCGACGTCGGTCGCGTCGAGATCGACATATCCGGTGACCGAGGTCAGGGTGAGCCAATCGGTGACGTTGGCGTCGAGCCGCAGTCGGCTGAAGAACAGATCAGTCTCGCCGAACGGCACGCCGTTGTATCCCACCGCCTTCGATGGCCCCGGCACCTGGCGGGCTAGCGGGGGCGCGCTGTCCGGGGTGAAGTATCGCCCATTGTTGATCTTGCAATCGTAGCCGGCAGGGATCGCGACCGCCCCCCCCAGCAGGTAAATCTCGTCGGCCCGGCCATTGGCCCCGCAGAAAATGTCGGACTGGGCAATCGCACCGTCGTTCTCATTGCGGGTGTACTGGAACTTGAAATTGGCCTTGAAAAATTCATCCGGTTCCCAGGCGAGCGTCACGCGTCCAACGAAATCTTTGAGGCCACGCGGATTGTTGACCGCCGGGGTGTTCGCCTGAAGGCGCTGGTACCGCTCGATATCGGTATATTGCGCAGCCACACGGATACCTAGCGTGTCGGTCAGCGGCCCCGACACGTAACCGTTGACGACCTTGCCCTTCTCCTCGAATTCATACGAAGCTTTCGCTCCAGCCTGCCACGTCGAGGTCGGCTCGGCCGACTTGATCGAGAACACGCCGGCCGACGCGCTCTTGCCGAAATAGAGCGATTGTGGGCCCTTGAGCACCTCGATCTGGCCGACGTCGAAGAAGCCCGCCTGGACCAGCCGCATCGTGCTGACTTGGACGCCATCGAAATCGAACGCGACCGCGGAGTCGAACGAGGCCGAAATGGCGGAAGAACCCACGCCGCGCAGGGCTATCGTGCCGCCCGAACCCGATCCACCGACCTGCACGTTGAGCGTCGGCACCCGGCTCGCAATATCCTCGGCCTTTGAGGCGTTGTAATTGGAAAGGGTCTCGCCACTAACCACGGTCAGCGTGACCGGGACTTCCTGCAGGGTTTCGTCCTGCTTGCGCGCGGTGACGATGATGATGTTTTCGCCTGGCGCGTCATCCTCGGAAGCTTGTGGCGGCGCGTCTTGCGCCAGCGCGGCTTGCGGAAGGGCGAGTGCGGCGATTCCTGCCGCCGAAGCGAGCAGGGCGAGGCGGACGCCCGCGGACCTGCGATAGTCTTGCGCGGCGCGGTTTTCGAATGCCGAAACAGTCATGCCATTCCTCCCAATTGCGTCGCCGGGACTTTTGCCCCGCTGTCGACCCGGCCCCGCAACATTCAAACCTATTGCGGTAACCGTCCGACATTTTTCTACGCGGGAGTTGGGGCGAACACATTTAGCAAAACCGATAGGCGCAACATTCCATCCGCCCGATTTTACGCTACGGTAACGTCCGCCGCAGCTTGCATCCCGGTTCGCATCAACACGGTCCGCGGATCGTTGGGCCAGACCCAGTCCGGGCCAATCACGGGTTCGACCCGCAGTTTTTCGGGCACGTTCGCCACACCGATCATCCGGTCGCAGTTCTGGTGGAACGAATAGATCCGCGCCTCCTGATAGCTCAGCGGGACTGACCGGAAGCCCCGGCTTTGCATCGACTTCTGGATCGCCTCGCCGAACTGGGTGTCTTCCAGGATGATCCGGCTCATCGCGCGGCCATTGGGCTGGGTCTCGTCGGGGACAGTCCATAGATCCGGCGCGGGGCCGTCGCCCCAGTCGGGCGCCATCGTGACCAGTTCGAGCCGCGTCGTCCCCACCGAGGTCGGCCAGAACAGCAGCGGCGGCACGAAATAGTTCGACAGCGGCGAAACCCAGTTGGGGAATAGCGTATAGCTCTGAGTGGTAGTCCGACCCAGTTCGCCGACGCTTTCGATCTGCTGCCAGTGGGCCAGGCTGTCGACCGCGCGGACATGCTCGCGGTCGGTCGATCGGGGCGGCGGGGCCAGCATCCGGGCGTGGCCGTTGGGATAGAAGCTGTTGAAATTGCGCTTGCTGTCGACCAGCGGCGCGACCGTTTCGGCGTGGATGAAGGGGACATGATACACCTCCATGTTGGCCTCCATCACGACCTTCCAGTTGCACTGCAGCTCGAACGAATGGCGCGCGGCAAGACGCAGCTTGTCGAAGCGAAATTCCGCCCATTCGTCCGCCAACGGGCCGAGCCAGTCCAGCAGGCTCATCGCGTCCTCGCCAAAATTGACGTAGATCAGCTTGCCGTACATTTCGCAGCGCACCGGGATCAGGCTGCGGCAGGACAGATCGAGATCGGCGAAGTCGCGCCGCTCTGGAACACCCACGAGGGTCCCGTCGGTCTTGTAGGTCCAGTGGTGATAGCCGCAGACCAGCCGCAACGCCTTGCCGCGATCCTCGGTAACCACCGGCGCGCCGCGGTGGCGGCAGGTGTTGTAGAAGGCGCGGATCACCCCGTCGCTGCCGTGGACGATGATGATCGGATCGCCGGCGTTATGCCACCGCATGAAGCAGCCCGGCTCGGGCACTTCGTCGAGATGGCCGGCGAACAGCCACGACTTGCGGAAGATGTGCTCCTGTTCGAGCGCGTAATATTCGGGCGAGGTGTAGCGTTCGGCAGGCATATCGGGGAGCGCCGGGAAGCCTTCGGGCGGAGCGCTGCGGCGCCCTTCCCACTCCATCATTGCCTTGAGTTCGGCGACAGCTTCGGCGCTGAACGGCATCGCAGCATTCCTCTCGCGACACGGAATATCGGACGGACTGGCCGGCGCTAACTCTCACAATTGGTCAGCCCAGCCAAACGCCGGGCGGCTAAGCTTTTTGACGGTATGGGCCATCCCCCTCCCCCGCTAGGCTGACTGAAAATCGCCAGGCTAAGCGAAAGAATGGGGAGAGTGTGACGTGGCAGGACGGGTCGAAGGCAAGGTTGCGCTGGTCACCGGCGGGGCGATGGGACTGGGCAAGGCCGATTGCCTGCGCCTCGCCGAAGAGGGCGCAAAGATTGTCGTCACCGATATCGACCTGGCCGGGGCGCAAGCTGTGGCTGATGCAACCGCCGGTCACGCCTTTGTTCAGGATGTCCGCGACGAAGCGCGATGGCAGGAAATCATCGCCGAGGTCGAGCGCCTGCACGGGCGGCTCGATATTCTGGTCAACAACGCCGGCAACGTGATCTTCGAATCGATCGAAGACTGTTCTGCCGATCATTTCCGTCTGCATATGGCGATCCATGTCGAGGGGACGTTCTTCGGCTGCAAGTATGCGCTGCCGCTGATGAAGGCTTCGGGTGGCGGATCGATCATCAACATGGCCTCGAGCGCATCGCTGATGGGGTACGGGTCGATCGTCGCTTATACCGCCGCCAAGGGCGCGATCCGCTCGATGACCAAATCGATCGCGATGCACTGCCAGGATGAAGGCTATGGCATCCGCTGCAACGCGCTGATGCCGGGCGGAATCGAGACGCCGATGGTGCAGGCAGTCTCGGGCCGGGCCGGGCAGGAAGAACCGGTGCCCGAAGGCGCGCTGCCCGCAATGGCGCTCGGCGCCCCGCGCGATGTCGCCAACATGGTGCTCTATCTCGCTTCGGACGAGGCCCGCTTCCTGACCGGCATGGAGATTCCGATCGACAACGGTCTTTATGCCCGACCCCATCACTGAAATCGGCATCCCCGAAGCTGGCGCCACCGAAACTGGCACTACCGGACGGGCTGAATCACCAGCCTATCGCTGGTATGTTCTCGCCGTTCTGACCCTCACCAGCCTGTTCAGCGTCGCTGACCGGCTGGTGCTGTCGATCCTGATCGAGGACATAAAGGCTGAGTTTACGCTCAGTGACAGCCAGTTGGGTCTGCTGACCGGCGTTGCGTTTTCGCTGTTCTACGTGATCTTCGGCTTCCCTTTCGCGCGTCTGGCCGACCGCGCGACCCGCAAGAACATCGTTGCCGCCGCGCTGACCATGTGGAGCGTAATGACGATGGTGTGCGGCGCGGCGGTCGGCTTCTGGTCGCTGTTCGCCGCGCGGATGGGGGTCGGCGTCGGCGAGGCGGGCAGCGGTCCGGCCGGCCAATCGATGCTTGCCGACTACTTCCGGCGCGAACAGCTGGCCCGGGCGATGGGTTTCCTGACGCTGGGGGCAACCATTGGCACGGTCACCGGACTGATGGCGGGCGGGCTGCTGGCCGACGCCTATGGCTGGCGCATGGCTTTCGTCCTGCTCGGCCTGCCGGGCGTGGCACTCGGCCTCATCGTGTTCCTCACCGTGCGAGAACCGCCCCGCGGGCGCTATGCCAAGGGCGGCGCGGCGGAAGCCAGGCAGCGTCCGCTGGGCGAAGCGCTGCGGCGGCTGCTCCGCAACAAGGTCTATTTGGGTGTCGTGGCCGGCTTCGCGGTGCAGATCATGATCGGCTATGCGCTGGCGATCTGGATGGCGCCGATGATGATGCGCAACTTCGAGATTTCGGCCGGAACAGTCGGGCTGTTCCTTGGCCTCGCGTTCCTGCTGGGCGGCATTCCCGGCCCGATCGCCGGCGGCTTCCTGACCGACTGGCTGGTCCGCCGCGACGAGCGCTGGCGGGCCTGGTTGCCCGGCGTTCTGGGCGTCGTCTGCCTCGTGCCGCTTTCGCTGTGCTTGTTGGCGAGCGATTTCTGGACATTCCTTGGCCTGTTTTCTGTGGCCTATGCGATCTTCGTTGCGACCCAGGCCCCTATCCTGTCGCTGATCCAGATATCGCTCGATGCCAGCGAGCGTGCGCTGGGCGTGGCCTTCGCATTATTCTTCAACAACCTGATCGGTCAGGCGGTCAGCGCGGCGTTGATCGGCGGGATGAGCGACGCCTTCGCGCCGAGCCTTGGCACAGCTTCGCTCAATCTCGCGGTGTTCATCGTCTGCGCCGCTTCGGGCCTCGCCGCGCTGGGCATCTTCGTATGGACCGCGCGGAAGATGCGCCTTGCCGGGGCTCACAGCGCCTAGCGCCTGAACCTTGCACCCGGTCACTCGGCAAGCTCTTACTTTTGCTGATTACCCTGCGCTGCCCGATCCCCTAGACCGATCCCAACGGCACAAATGCGCGGAGGAATGGGCGATGGATCTGGGTCTGGCTGGCAAGAAAGTCATCATGAACGGCGGCGCCCACGGGCTCGGCTTGGCATCGCTCAAGCACTTCGCCGCCGAAGGGGCCGACGTCGCCTTCTTCAGCCGCAAGGAAGAGAAAATCCAGGCTGCCAAGGCCGCCATCTTCGCCGCCGGGCCGGGAAAGGTCCACGGCGAGGTGTTCGACATGGCGAGCGGCGGCGATGCCTACAAGGCGTGGCTGGCCAAGGCCGCCGAAGAGCTGGGTGGCTGCGATATCTTCGTCCACATGGCGAGTTCATCGGGCACCGGTGGCACCGGCGACTGGCAGCAGAGCCTCGACATGGACATCATGGGCGCGGTGCTGGCGGTCGAGCAGTTGACCCCGGCGCTGGTGGCCAGCGGAAGCGGATCGATCGTCTTCATGTCGTCGACTGCGGCGCTGGAGACCTTCGTTGCCCCCCAGGCGTTCAACGCGATGAAAACCGCGCTGATTACCTATGGTTCGCAGCTCAGCCAGGCGCTCGCGGGGCAGAATATCCGGGTCAACTGCGTCTCGCCGGGTGCGATCTATTACGAAGACGGCAACTGGAACACAATCAAGCAGCACGTTCCGGCGCTGTACGATTCGATCCTCGCGAAGATGCCGATGGACCGGTACGGCGAGCCCGACGAAGTTGCCAAGGCGGTGGTGTTCGTCGCCAGCCCGGCCTGCCCTTACATGACCGGGACAAACGTGGTGGTCGACGGCGGCTTTACCCAGCGCGTCCAGTTCTGAGCTTGCGTTAAAGTCCAGGGAAAGACCCATCAAATGGCCGAGATCGACCGCGACAAGCTGCGCGACATCTACACCCGAACGATGAAGGTGAACCGCACCGACGAGAAGTTCCGCTCGCTGCTGATGGGCGGCAAGGTCGCGGTGATGTACTACTGCGTGCGCGGGCAGGAACTGGTCTCCGCCGCGATGATGGCCGCGCTGAATGACGACGACTATGTGGTCTGCACCTATCGCGGCCAGGGTGAGCAGACCGCCAAGGGCATCCCGGCGGACAAATGGTGGGCCGAATGTCTCGGCCGCGCGACCGGCACCTGCAAGGGCAAGGGCGGGACCATGCACATCACTCACCCCGAAAAGGGCATCATGGTCACCACCGGGGTGGTCGGATCGGGGCTGCCGATCGCCAATGGCCTGGCGATGGCCAGCCAGAACAACGGCGACGGCAAGGTCACCGTCGTCAGCTTCGGCGACGGTGCCTCCAACATCGGCGGCTTCCACGAAGCGATGAACATGGCCCAGCTCTACAAGCTGCCGGTGATCTTCCTGTGCCAGAACAACCGTTATGGCGAGCATACTGCCTTTGCCGACCACACCGACAGCGGCTCGATCGCGAGCCGCGCGGCGGGGTACGGGATGAAAGGCGTGACGGTCGACGGCAACGATGTCGAGGCGATGTACGGCGCGGCGAAGGACGCGGTCGAGCGCGCCCGCGCGGGCGAAGGCCCGACCCTGCTCGAGGCGATGTGTTACCGCATGATGGGGCACTTTTTCGGCGCGGACTTCTCGTACATGCCGCCCGAACACCTGGCCGAAATGGCGCGCGAAGACCCGCTGCCCAAGCTCCGCAAGGTCATGCTCGAACGCCAGTTCAGCGAGGAAGAACTCGACCGCATCGTCGCCGAAATCGACGCCGAGATCGACGCGGCGGTCGAAAGCGCGCTTGCCGCGCCGCTGCCCGATGTGGCCGAACTCAAACGCGACGTTTTCGAGGAAGAGATGGCCTGATGGGCGTGATCACGATGACCCAGGCGCTCAACTACGCCATCGATGAGGCGATGGCCGAAGACGCGGGCGTATTCTGCCTGGGCGAGGACGTTTCCGCCAAGCAGGGCGGCGGCGTGTTCAAGGTCACCGCCGGGCTGTCCGAAAAGTACGGCACCAACCGCGTCCGCTCGACCCCGATCTCCGAAACCGCGATCATCGGTGCAGCGGTCGGCGCGGCGCTGGCCGGACAGCGCCCGATTGCCGAAATCATGCTGATGAACTTCGTCGGCGTGTGCATGGACCAGATCGTCAACCACGCTGCCAAACTGCGCTTCATGTCGGGCGGGCAAACCTGCGTGCCGCTGGTCATCCGCACCACCACCGGGGTCGGCGTCGGCTTCGGTGGGCAGCATTCCGATATGCTGGAGGCATGGTTCGCCCACGTCGCCGGGATCAAGGTGGTCACCCCGTCCAATCCGGCCGACGCCAGGGGCCTGATGCGCGCCTCGATCGACTGCAACGACCCGGTCATCTTCATCGAGAACATCCTGTGTTACGGGCTCAAGGCCGAGGACCCGGGCCCGGGCTATCGCGTTCCGCTGGGCAAGGCGGCGATCACCCGCGAAGGCTCCGACATCTCGCTCATCACCTATGGCCGCACCGTGCTTGATGCGGTCGCGGTGGCCGAGGAACTGGCGAAGGAAGGCATTTCGGTCGAGGTCCTCGACCTTCGCACCATCGCACCTTACGACGAAGCGACGGTGCTCGCCTCGGTGCGCAAGACCGGCCGCGCGATCACATTGCACGAGGCGGTGCGCCCGTTCGGAACCGGGGCGGAAATCGCCGCGACCATCCAGGAAAAGGCGTGGGACCAGTTAAAAGGCCCGGTCCTGAGGATCGGCGGGACGTTCTCGCCGGTGCCGTTCGCCAGCGTGCTCGAGCAGGCCTGGATCCCGACCAAGCCGCAGATCGTCGCTTCGATCAAGGCCAGCATGGGGCGGGCCTGAGCGATGCCCAGCGAGGTCCGAATTCCCAAGCTGGGGATGAGCATCACCGAAATGACCCTGCTCGAATGGATGTTCGCCGATGGCGACCGGGTCGAAAAGGGCCAGGTGATCTACACGGTCGAAACCGACAAAAGCACCACCGAGATCGAAGCGCAGGACGCGGGTACGCTCCATCCGGCGGGGACCGAGGGTGAGGTATACCAGGTCGGCGATCTGATCGGGACCATCGACTAGGCGGCTAAGCCCGGCTCCAGTCGTGCCGCGCCAGCCAATCGCGCATCGGGGTCGGCTCGACTCCCAGCAACCGCCGGTTGGCCTCCGCGTCCACCATCAGCGGCGAGACCGGCTGGTCGTTGTAAAAACGATAGAATTTGGCCATCCCGTCATAGATGCTGAGCGGTGTTACCTCGCGTGAGCCGGTGACCAGTTCGCTCATCCGCGCGGCGAATTCGTCGGGCGACAGGCTCTGGAAGCGCACCGGTCTGCCCGCCGCCTCGCTCAGCCGCTCGGCCACTTCGTCGCCCACCAGCGTCTCGGGGCCGCCGACGGGAACGTGGCGGCCATCGGCAGCATCGGTGGTCAGCGCGGCCGCCATGCATGCGGCGACATCGTCGAGGCATACCCAACTGATCCTCAGTTCGGGTGCGGCGGGGTATGCGAAAATGCCCCGGTTGACGATCGACGGCTTGGCCCAGACGCGGACGATATTGTCCATGAACACCACTGGCTCGATGAATACGCACGGGATGCCTGTTTCCTTGAGCGCGCGCTCGATGTCGCGGCGTCCATCATGGGCCGACAAGGCGAGATCGTGGTCGGCAACAAAGCAACTGGTGTTTAAGACGATCTTCTTCAGCCCGGCCGCAGTGGCCCCGGCGGCAATGTTGCGCCCGAACTGCGCGGCGCGCGCGCGGTCGAACTCGAATGGGAGGTGCATGGCAAGCGCATCGTGCCCGGCGAAAGCGCGTCCGAGGCTGGCCGGGTCCATGATGTCTGTCGCGATCGCCGGGAGATGCGCGACCGGCGTTCCTTTGAGCGCGTCAGCGCGCCGGACACCCGCCGAGACCGCGAACCCGCGCCGCTCCAGCGCCACAACCAGCGGAATGCCCTGATCCGCGGGCGCGCCCAACACCAGGACTTTGGCGAGGCTCATGCCTTGGTGGGTGCAGGCCCCGGCAGCTCGCCGTCGATGTATTTCATCAGCGTGCGATTGAAGTGCCGCACCCGGCTGTCCTGATAGGCTCCCAGCTCCATCAACCCGTTGGCCGAAGCCTTCATGCCGGTCTGGACGTGCGGCAGGTTCGCCATGTCCTGATCGAACACAGCCGCCAGCCCCTCGCCCATGATATGGTTGGCCCAGGCGAACGGCTGGTCATCGGGAATATAGACGCGCGCGGCAGCGCGTGGGCGAGCCTCGCCCTTGGGGGTCGGCGACAGCACGCGGATTTCCATCACGCACCAGTCGGGCGTGTCGCCGGGCAGCCAGCGATAAAGCAGCGCGGGCATGAACCCGCCCCACGGCGCGAAATTGGGGAAGATGTTATAAGTGAAGTTATCGAGAACTTCGGAATCGCACTTGTCCGAATAGTCGTATCCGGTGTTGGTCGTGAAGCCCTGACGGTTGGCCTCGGCGAGCATCTTGCGGGCGTAGAGCGGATCGGTGGGATCGATCTCCACACCCTCGGCCTTCGCATTGAAGCGGCGGTTGGTGGTGGCATCGCTGCCGCCTGAGAACTCGGCCATCTTGTCCAGCACATATTGCTGGTCCTTGCCGCTCATGTGCGGCGAAAGAACGCCCGATGGCGTGATCGCGCGGTTGAAGAAATCGCCATAGAGATCGTAACGGGTGTTGGCATCGCCCAGGAACGGCAACAACTGCGGATGCGTGGTGACCGAGTGCCACGCTTCCATGAACGCCTCGGCGGTCGCCTTCCAGTTGGCGTCGATCCGCTTGGCAACCCACATCGCGGTGTAGCGGCTGGTCAGGTCATAGCTCTCATACTGGTCGAGCACCGGCCCGACCCACTCGACGAATTCAGGGATATCGTCGTTCTGGGTGATCATGACGAAACCCTGCCATAAGTTCACGCGAACCTCCGGCAGGCTCAGATCCTTCCCCTCCAGATGCTTGAAATCCCAGTCGCAGGGGATCTCCTTCAGACTGCCATCATTGCGCCAGGTGAAACCGTGGAACGGGCAGCGCAGCTGGGTGGTATTGCCGGGGGTGGTGCGAAGCTTGCGCCCGCGGTGAAGGCAGACATTGTAGAAGGCGCGGACCCCGCCATCGCGTTGGCGGACCAGCAGGAACGACTTTTCCGCAATATCGAACACCACGGTGTCGCCCGGATCGGGCATCTCGTCTTCGCGGGCGGCGAACAGCCAGACGTTAGGCCACATGCGCTCGCGCTCGAGCCGTGCGAATTCGGCGCTGACATAGGGCTCGATCGCGATTGGATCGGTCGGCATGTCGATGCCCGATTCATCGAACAGATAGTCTGGGACACGGCGCGTATCGGCGTCCAGCATGTCGTTGTAGCCGATACCCGGGCATCTGTCGTCGCGGGCGATCCTGGTTGTCTCGTTCACCTGTCGTCACTCTTCATCTATGCAGAGGGCACCACAAACTCATTGGATAAACAAGGTGGCACAGCCCGCCCGGAGCGTATCCTAGCGGAACTATGAGGAGCGGCGGCCATGTTTCAACAGACCGCCGCCACCTGTGACGGAAGCGATCCGGTGCGGACCTTCGGCTAAGGCTGGGCGTTCACAGCCCCAGCACCGATTTGGCGATGATGTTCTTCTGCACTTCGTTCGAACCGCCGAAGATCGTCGCCGCGCGGTTGTTGAGATACCGGCCGAGTGCCACCTGCGCGCCTTCGCTGCCGACCGCTTCGGGCGCCGTGTTGCCATAGAGCGGGCGCTCGGCCGGCAGTTGCAGCGCATCGTAGCCATAGAGTTCGAGGCGCAGGGTATCGACCTGCTGGCCGAGGTTCGAGCTGACAAGTTTGACGAGCGAGGTTTGCGGCCCGGGTGCGCGGCCCTTGGCGAGATCGGCGAGGATGCGAAGTTCGGTGATTTCAAGCGCCTCGGCCTCAAGCCGGGCCGCTGCGAGCCGATCGCGGAAGCGGGGGTCGTGCCGGAGCGCACCGTTGACACCCGACGGCGCCTGTCCGGCCAGGGTTTCCAGTTCGTCGATCGTCCGCAGCAGCCGCGGAGCGAAGCACGATCCGCCGCGTTCGTTTTCCAGCAGATACTTGGCGATGGTCCAGCCCTGCCCCTCCTCGCCGATCCGGTTCTCCACTCCGCTGCGCGCATCGGTGAGGAACACCTGGTTGACCTCGTGATCGCCCGACATCGACACGATCGGCGCCACCTCCACGCCCGCCTGGTCCATCGGAACCAGCAGGAATGTGATCCCGCGCTGTTTCTTCACTTCGGCATCGGTACGGACCAGCGCGAACATCCAGTTGGCGTGATGCGCGTGCGTGGTCCAGATTTTAGAGCCGTTGATAATGTACTGGCCGCCCTCCAGCCGGGCCCGGGTCTTGAGCGAGGCGAGGTCCGAGCCGCTGCCCGGTTCCGAATAGCGCTGGCACCAATAATCTTCGCCCGACAGGATGCGCGGCAGGAAGCGGGCCTTCTGTTCGGCGGTGCCGAACGCGCAGATGACCGGACCGATCAATCGCAGACCCAGCACCGACAGGCCGGGCGCGCCGGCCAGCCCGCATTCCTTCTCGAACAGGAACCGCTGGGTCGGGGTCCAGCCGGTGCCGCCGTCCTCCTCGGGCCAGTGATAGGCAAGCCAGCCCTTGGCATGGAGGATCCGCTGCCATTCCAGCCCGATGTCGGGTTCTACAAACACGCCCGGCGTGCGCCGCGCACCTTCGCGCAACCGTTCGGGCAGGCTTTCAGCCAGAAACGCCCGCACCTCGTCGCGAAAGGCGAGATCCTCGGTCGAGAACTCCATGTCCATCGTTCAACTTCCTTCGCGCATCGCCCACACGAGGCCGCGCCGTAACAGGTCGTAATAGACCGCGTAATTCCATGCACACTTTTCGGGATTGGGATAAAAATCGACCATCCCGGGCAGGTCGTAATGGCCCCGGCAGTGGCCGAGTGCATTGTAGGAGATCATTCCGCCACCGATGGCGCGGGTATAGACGATCGGCACCACGGTCGGCTCCCACGAGCCGTCGATGAAGCCGGTCGCCTCACCCTCGAAGCGGGTCTGCATCAGGATTTCGATCGGAGCCGTGGTTTTCGACAGGTACAGCTCGTCGATCACCTCGAAATCGTCGATCCCGCGCGTCAGTTCGTGGTCGCGGTTTACCACCTCGACCTTGAACGGGCCGATCGGCGGATGCGCCTTGAACTGGGTGCCGAGCAATTCCATCACGTCGGGCCGGTCATCGGGCGCATCGACCAGCCCGCTTTCGGTGAACACCAGGATCGAATTGGTCCCGTGGAGCGCGAGCCATTTGCCGCCGCCTTCCAGCCAGGCGCGGATCGCGATGATCTCTTCCGGGCTCGGCATCAGGTCGCAGGTATAGCTGATCAGGAAGCGGCAGGCGGCGATGCGGTCGATATCGCGATAATCGCAGGCCACGGTGGTGCGGACGTTGGGATGCTCGGCGAGCAGCTTGAGCACTTCGAGCCGGGCGAAGTCGATGTCGTGATATTTGCCCGCGGCGACGAAATGGGCGTCGATTCTTCCAGCCATGGATCAATCCCTGATCGAGCCACCGCCATCGACGGTGAAGTCGACGCCGGTGGTGAAGCTTGCGTCCTCGCTGGCGAGGAATACCACCGCACGGGCGACCTCCTCGCCCTCGCCGATCCGCTTCATCGGGTGCGTTGCGGCGAACGCGGTCTCGACGTCCTCGGGGCTGGCGGGCCCGGCATGCTTGTAGCGATTGTACATCGGGGTGCGGATCGCACCGGGGTGAACGGTGTTGGCGCGGATCGGTACGCCGCGCTTGGCGCAATCGAGCGCGATCGTCCGGGTCAGCGCCGTCACCCCCGCCTTGGACGCGCAATAGGACGCGAATATCGCGCCGGGGCGCAGCGCCAGCATCGAGCCGATATTGACGATAGCGCCCTTTTCGCCATTTGCTTCCATCGCCGGAAGCGCCGCTCGACATCCGTTGAACGTGCCATTGAGATTAATATCGATGGTCCGCTGCCAGCTGTCGAGGCTGACGTCGACAACGTTGCCCGGCTCTGAAATGCCCGCGACATTGCACAGCACGTTGAGCTTGCCGAATCGCTCGAGCGTGGCCGCAACCGCGCGGTCCCACTGTTTTAGATCGCGCACATCGAGTTCTACCGCAGCGGCGCGGTCACCCAGTTCGGCTGCCATCGCATGGGCCTTTTCGACCTGGACGTCGGCCAGCATGACGCTGCCGCCATCGGCGACGATCAGCCGCCCGATCGCCGCGCCGATGCCTTCGG
Organism: Sphingomonadales bacterium; assembly: GCA_038256425.1. Taxonomy (GTDB): domain Bacteria; phylum Pseudomonadota; class Alphaproteobacteria; order Sphingomonadales; family Sphingomonadaceae; genus Novosphingobium. The sequence continues at coordinate 8,581 of JBBSKI010000010.1, read as the reverse complement.
CGCCGCCGCTGATCAGCGCGACCTTGCCATCCATTCGACCCATCGCTTGTCCCCGTTATCGCTGGAGTATGGCCACGCCCGACAGGCCCGGCGCGCCGTAAACGTGGCTGTAGGCGGTCTTGGGCGAGCCGGGCACCTGCCGCGCCCCGCCCCGGCCGCGCAATTGCACGGTATTCTCGTAAACCTGGCGCAATCCGGAAGCGGCGATCGGCTCGCCGCAGGCCAGGCAGCCGCCATCGGTGTTGATCGGAAGTTTGCCATCGATCCGGGTGCGGCCCTCGGCCAGCCATTGTTCCTGCTCGCCGTCCTTGCAAAAGCCGTTCTCGGCCATGTGCATGATCTCGGCGCCGCTCTCGGTGTCCTGGAGCTGCGCCACGTCGATATCCTCGGGCCCCATCCCGGCCAATTCGTAGGCCTTGCGCGAGGCGAGCACGGTCGGCTTGCCGCCTTCCTTGACGCTGACCGCAGGCTGAAACACCTCGAAGCTGTCGGGTGGGCGGGTCTTGACCGCAACCGCCGCGATCCGCACCCCATCGGCACCCAGTTCGCGCATCTTCTTCTCGCTGGCGAGGATGAGCGCGACCCCGCCCTCGGCCGGGGAGCAGAACATGAACTTGGTCAGCGGATCGTTGATCATCTGCGATTCGAGGATCGTGTCGAGATCGACGGCACTGCGCCGCCAGGCGTGTTCGGCATGAACCCCGTTGCTGAACGCCTTTTCGGCGACCAGCCCGAGCGTGCGCCGGGTGATCCCGTGAAGCTGCATGTAGCGCTGGATTTTCAGCGCGAAGAACTGCGTTGTCAGCATCATCCCGGTCTGGCCGTACCACTCGGGCAGGCCGTAAGTCGCCGGCGAGGCATTGAAGGCACCTCGCGGATGCTTGTCGAAGCCGACGGCAAGCGCGAGATCGAACGCGCCCGAAGCCACCGCCCATTGGGCCGAAGCCAGCGCGCTGCCCCCGGTGGCGCAGCCGTTGGCGACATTGATGAACGGCAGGCTGGTCAGCCCCAGATCGTTGACCATGATGTCGGCCGAGCCCGAGGAGGCCGAGCCGCCATAGGCGCACTCCAGATCGGCCCATTCGAGCCCGGCGTCGGCCAGTGCCTGACGCACCGCGAAGACCCCCTGCTCGCGCCCCGTGCGCGTGTCGGTGCGCCCGAACGGGTGAATCCCGGCGCCGATGATGTAAACCGGGTTCATGACACAGTCTCCGGACGGAAGGCGAACGTGGCGCGGGTGGCATCGAACGGGGTCAGGGTGAATTCCATCGCCATTCCCAATTGCAGGTCGGCAAGTGTCGCGTCGACGATATAGCTTTCCACGATCACCTCGCCCGGCAGTTCGATATAGCCGAGCAGGAATGGCTTGAAGTCGTGCGGCCCCTCGCTCGGCCCCTCATAGGGCGACTTGGGCCGGAAATCCTGACTGGTCCACGACCACAGCGTGCCGCGCCGCGCCAGCGGGTAGGGCTCGACGCCCTCGGCCGCTTCGCCTTCTGGCATCGGGAAGACGATCTCCCCCGAAGCAAGCTTGCCACCGAGCAGCCGGGGCTGCTGTTCCTGCGTCCACAGGCCCGGAGCGATAGGTTCGAGTGCCGTCGAATGGCCCGTCATCATGCAGCCTCCGCATAATCGGCCAGCGCCGCGTCACGATCGCCGAACAGGCGGGCGAGCAGCAGGATCCGCTTCATCGCGTGGCCAATCGCCAGTTCGTCGGTGATGCCCATTCCGCCGTGCATCTGCACCGCCTCGCGCGCGACCAGATCGGTTTGCGCGCAGACATAGGCCTTGGCCCCGGCCGCAGCCCGGTTCCACGCCGCCCGGTCGTCGCGCCCGAGCAGGGCGACGCGATAGATCATCGAGCGGCTCTGTTCGAGCGCGGCATAGCATTCGACCAGGCGGTGCTGGAGCGCCTGAAAGCTGCCGATGGCAACGCCGAATTGCTCGCGCTGCTTCACGTATAGCAGGGTTTCGTCGAACATGCGCTGGGCCAGCCCAAGCATTTCGGCAGCCGAAAGCAGGCGCACCAGCGCGACCACATCGGCGATCCGGTCACGATCGATCGGCACCTTCTCCTCGTTCGACACCGTCACATCGGCAAAGCGCAATTCGCTCGCCACGCTGCCATCGGCAATCGCGTAGTCGCGGCGGATCGCGCCCTCCCGATCCGCGGGCACGATGAACCAGCCCGGCGCACCGTCGCAGTCGGCGGAAACGACAAAGCGGTCGGCCAGAGCGCCACCCAGCACGAAGGTTTTTTCGCCATGCAGCGCGAAGCCCGACCCGCGCCGCCGCGCGGTCACGGCCTTGGGTTCGAGACTGAACCGCTGCATCCGCTCGGCAAAGGCGACCGCGACGAAACTTTCGCCCGAAAGCACCTGTTCAAGCACCGTTTCGGACACTGCGCCCGCAAGCAACAGCGCAGGCAGCACACCGTTTTCCAGCCACGGATCGGGCGCGATGGATCGGCCCAGCGCTTCGGCCACGATGGCAAGGTCGATCGACGATCCGCCCAGGCCGCCCGCGGCCTCGCTCGCCGCGAGGGCAATCGTGCCCAGTTCGGCCAGTTCCTTCCAGCGTTCGCGGGGATAGCCGCCCGTCGCGCCGCGCAAGCGGCGGCGTTCTTCGGTGCCGATCTGCCCGGCAAAGCGCTCGACACTCGCCCGGAACTGTTCCTGCTCGTCGGACGGGTCGAAGTTCATGCGGCGCGCTCGAAGGCGATCGGCAGGTTGATGACCCCGCGCAGCAAGACGTTGGGAAACACCGTCACGGCCTTGTCGTCGGACACGGTGAAGTTGGTCAGTCGCTCGAGCAGTTCATCGAATGCGACGAACATTTCCTTGCGGCTCAACATGTTGCCGACGCACATATGCGGGCCTTTGCCAAACGCCAGATGGCTCCGGGCATTCTGGCGCAGCACGTCGAACTTGTCGGGATCGGGATATTTGGCCGGGTCGCGGTTGGCGGCGGCATAGCGCAGCTGGATCATCGTGCCGGCCTTCAGCGCCACCCCGCCCAGTTCGGCATCGCGCTTGACCAGCCTCCACATGCCAGCGGTGGGCGTTTCATAACGCAGCGATTCCTCGACGAGGTTGGTGATTACCTTGGGATCGCGCCCGCCCGCTGCGGCGACGGCAATCTCCATCTGATCGGGGTTGCGGATCAGCTGAAGCAGCCCGCCCGCCAGCACCGAGGTCGTGGTCTCGTTCCCCGCAACCATGAACTGCTGCATGATCGACATGATTTCGGGATCGGTCAGCGGGGTCTCCCCCTCGACCCGCGCCTCGACCAGATCGGTCAACAGATCATCGCCGCCATTGGCGCGGCGATCGTCGATCTTGGTCTTCATGTAGCGCTGGTAGTCCACAAACTGCCGCGCGCAATCGAGCTGGCGTTCGCGATCGATCATCTGGCTGAAGCGGTCCACCGCCGCGTCGGACCATTCCTTGACCTGCGCCGGATCGTTATCGAGCCCGATCTGCTGGGCGATCATCGCCACCGGCAGCGGAACCGCGAATTCCTTGACGAACTCGGCGGCACCACGATCGGCAAACCGTTCGATCAGCTCGACAGATTTGACCCGCATGTCCTGCTCGATCGCGTTCACCCGGGGGGCCGAAAACGCCAGGTTGACCAGCTTGCGGTTGCGGGTGTGGACGGGGGCATCGGCCGTCAGGAGCGTCGGCGGATTGTCCCACCCTTCGGCGAGGATGGCTTCGATCTCGGGATCGGTGCTGCCCATCACCGAGCCGAAATCGTTGGAGAACTCGTCGATCCGCCCCGTCGCTTCCGAACACAGGTCGTAGCTGTAGACGACGTGAATGTTCATTTCGGGCAGGAATTCGATCGCCGTTCCGGCGGCGTGCGCGCGGGCATAGTGGCCGAACGGATCGATCAGTGTTTGCGGTGCGAACAGGCTGGCGTGTTCGGTCATGAGTCTTGGAGTTCCACCGTTGTCATGGCTTTCTCATAAGCGCGGGAGATTGACCCGCGCGATGCGTCAATTTGCTAGGCTGCCCCGGCTACGAAGCCCAGCGCATTGGCCAATATCCGTTGGACAACCGGGTTGGCATAGGTTTCGGGTCCATCGCCGAACTGGAGATAGACCAGCGGAGCATTGCGCGCGGCCTTGACCCAGGCGACGCTGTCGCTGCCCGGCATGTGGTCCCAGCCGGTATTGTCGAACATACGGCCCGCCACCGCTGCGGCAGCCGAATAGAAGTTTTCACGCACGAACGCGTGACGGGCACGGATCAGGGGGGTGAAGTCGTCCTCGAACAGCTCGGCGAGGTAGAGTTCGTCGCGAACCGGGAAGCTGGCAGGCAGGTCGGCTGTGACCGGATGATCCGCCACCACCTCGGCGAGATATTCGACCTCGTGACGGTAGCCCGAGTCGAGCCGGGGAACCCCGCGCACTTCGCCCGGCTGGTAGAGGAAGCGCCCGCCCAGCAGTTCGGACCATTCAGGCCACTCAGCCCAGCCAGCCAGCGCATGATGCATCGCCACCGCGCCGCGCCCGCGTTCGAACCGGTCGACGATCGCCCGCCGGAATGCCTCGCCGGGCGGGCGCGTGACCACCCGCCCCTCGGCGAATTCATAACCCGGCATGTCGTAGAACAGCAGCGCATCGGCATCCGCAGCCCTTCCCTCACCGACAATCCGCTCGGCATCGGGGTGCTGGAGATGCGTGACGCTCCACCCGTCCAGACTGGCGAGGAGCGCATCGAAGGCCGCCTCATCGAACGGATGCCCGCCCGACAGAACAATAAGGTCGCGCGTCACACCCGATCCGGTAGAATTAGGCCAGGGCGATCCGCACCGGGATCGCGCTCTGCAGCGCCTGCCCGGTGATAGGATCGAAATCGACCTCGTCGCTGGTCAGGCGGTTGGTCGATCCACCCATTTCGCGCACATTGTGCTTGCCCGCTTCGCTATCGCCATAGGCATGGGCCATCGAGACGATCCCCCGGCGCACCTTGTCGCTGGCCTTCACCACCCCGTGAATGCTGGCGTGGTGGGAGGTGATTTCGACGATCGAACCATCGGCGATCCCCAAATCCGCGAGATCATCGGGATGGATGTAGGCCGGATTGGTCGTGGTCTTGGCGCGCAGTTTGGCCAGCGGGTGACCGATCGAGTTGAACCGCGTTTTGGATCGCCGCGAGATCAAGCGGAAATCGAACCCCTCGTTCTTGCGTTCGCTGGTGCGATAGCGCTCGAGCTCCGCGGGCATTGCGCCGACTGTCAGATCGAAGCGATGCACCTGATCCTCATCGGCCGGGCCGACTACCGGGTGGAGATCATTATAAAGCACCGCCGCGCCGTCGATGCTGTCCTTGCGCACCTGGCTGGGCGCAACCAGACAACCGGCGGTCATCAGATCGAGGAAGGTCTGCTTGTCCGGGCAGGCATCCGTCGGCAGCGGACCACCGGCCAGTTGCATCTGGAGGCCCAGCCGCCGCGCGAGACCCCAGAACATCTCGTACTCGTCGATCACATCGCCCGGTGCCTCGGCCAGCGCCTCGACATAGCGGGCGTAAGGTTCCTCGTGCCACCATTCGGACAGGTTGGTGATGTCCTCGCGTTCGAGGCACTGTTTGGGCGCAAGCACGACATCGGCGCGCTTAGCGCTGGCCGACATCCATGGATCGACCTGGACGAACAGCTCCAGATCGTCGAGCGCGCGGCGCATCTTGAGCTGGTTGGGAAAGCCGACTTCGGGATTTCCCCCGACCGAAATCAGCGCGCGGATCTGGCCGTCGCCGGGGGTGAGGATTTCATCCGCGAGCACGTTGCACGGCATCTCGAACAGAAGCTGGCCCAGCCCACGGAACCGCGACTTGGCCATGCCTTCGGCCCCGAACATCGCCATCGGCGGCCCTACCTGGGCGCGGCGCGCCTCCTGCGGGGTGAACACCCGCGGGATCGCAGCCTTCTCACCCTCCTGCTTGAAACGGGCGCACAGAACGTTGAGGCAAGTCACCAGATACTCGGTGAGGGTGCCGTTGCCGGCCATCTCCGGGCCGGTACCGGTCACCGCACAGCCGCGCCCGGCTTTGGCGAACATCCGCGCGGCAGCGGCCAGCTGATCGGGATCGACGGAGGCGCGCGCCGCGGCGATTTCCGGGGTGAATGCTGCGACCGCAGCTTCCAGTTCGGCCAGACCATCGACGTGGGCCGCAACGAAATTGCGGTCATACAGCCCTTCGGAAATGATGACGTTGAGCATGCCCGCGAGCAGCGCCGGATCCTCCCCGGGCTTTACCTGGAGATAGATGTCGGCAAGCGAGGCAACGTCGCTCTCGCGCGGATCGGCGACGATCAGCTTGAGCCCGTCCTTCTGCCGGTCGCGAAGCCGCCGCGAGGGAGAGAACGGCGGCAGTCCACCGATCGCCGAATAATGCGAGACCAGCGGATTGTTGCCGATCACCAGCGCAACATCGGCCTGGTCGAAGGTGTTCACCCCGCCCATCCATTTGCCGTACCGCGCGGTCGTGAAAACCTTGGCGGGCTGATCGAGCGTGACCGAGGTGTAGAAGTTTCGCGAACCAATGGCCTGGGCAAAGCTGTACGATGCCGCCCAGGCGGCGCTGTTCTGGTAACCGCCCGAGCCCATGAAGACCGCCACCGAATGCGGTCCGTGTTCGGCGATGATTGTCCGCAGCTTGTCCGCGACATGATCCAGCGTTTCGCCCATCGGGGTTTCGACGAATTCGCCGTCCGCCCCCCGGACAAGGCTGTGGATCAGGCGATGCGCGGCGTTGTGGCTGTCGGGCAATTCTCGGCCCTTGAGGCAGGTGTAGCCGCCATAGACCGGATCCTCCGGGTCGCCGCGCACCGCCACGACCTTGCCATCCTCGACATCGGCGAGCATCGCGCAGTTGGCGTGGCAGAACCGGCAGAAGGTACGGTGGGTTTCAACGGCCATGAGCGGTCTCCGGATTGACCCGCTTTATGACCCGCGCAGAGCCGACTGCCACCGCTCCATTTTGTTAGCCGAACCCATGGTCATTCAAAATTCGGGAGTCGGCTTACCTTCTGGACTGTAGACCGGGCCCTCGGCATCGACCCGGTATTTCTTGCTGACCGCACCCTGCAGCCCGCACGCGCCGATATGGCCAAGCATTCCGGCATATTCCGGACCGGCGAAATGTGCCGCGAGCGATTCCTCGCTTTCCCACTCTTCGAACACGTTGACGCGTGACGGCATGTTGAGGTCGGCGCTCCAGTCGTAATGGATGCAGCCCGGCTGGGAGAGCGCGCCGTCGATCCACGGCTGCGCCGCGCGCAGTGCCGCATCGCGACCTGCCGGATCGAGATCGATCTGCGCGGAAATGACGATCTTGGCCATGTCTTATGCCTCTCCCGAAGTCTGGGCCGCCGGTTGAAACTCGGCAATTACGCGAAATACCCGGCTGGTGTATTTCCACGCCCCGTTCTGCTTGATCATCTCGTCTTCATAGAGCCCGCCGATGGCGCGGGTCGTGCCGTCCTTCAGCTTCATGTATTCCTGCGTCTGGCATCGCCCGGTGGCCCGATCCCCGTCGATCGCGGTCATCGACGGGATGCAGTGGAAGCTGACCGCCTCGAGCCCGCTCATCGCCTGGACCCACAGCGCGACGATCGCCTCGCGCCCTTCGACCTTGGTGCCCATCAGGCTCCAGTGTGCATCCTCGGTCCAGACCTTGCCCCAGTCGGTCGCATCGGCGCGCACCACTGCGTCGGCATAGGTCTCGTGCAATTCGCGTATCGCGATGCGGTCTTCCAACGGTCCGGTGAACATTTCGCCTCTCCTCACTGCGGCTATCGCGGGGGCCGCCAGCGCGCGCAATGAACACTTTTGGGTAGGGCGTTCAGCGCAATCCTGTGCCGCGCCGCATGCCTCGCCAAACTGGCGGCCTACCCAAAAAGGAGCATTGCGCGTGAGTGGTCGTTGCCGCCCAATGGGCCAATGAGCGATATCTGTGACGTCATCGTGCTGGGCAGCGGGGCCGCCGGACTGACCGCCGCACTTGCCGCCCGGTCGTCCGGTGCCGATGTCCGCGTGATCGAACGGTTCGACCGGATCGGGGGGACCTCGGCGGTTTCGGGCGGGGTCATCTGGGTGGCCGACAATCCGCGCCAGCGCGCCGCCGGGCTGGCCGACAGCCGCGAAGAGGCGCTGACCTATTTTCGCTCGCTCGATCAGGGCGATCTGCGCGACGACGTGCTCGAAGCCTTCGTCGATATGGGCCCCGAAGCGCTCGCCTTCCTCGAAGGGATCGATGCCCTGCGGGTCTCGCTGCTGGCGGGCTATCCCGACTATTACCTCGACCGCCCCGGCGCAAAACCCGAAGGAGGGCGCGCGCTCGACCACGATCTGTTCGCGCTGGGCGAACTGGGTGAATGGGCCGCGCGCATCTACGCCATTGAAGAACCCAAGCCGATGATGCTGCGCGAAACCGCGCTCGGCGGCGGCAGCGGCGTGGTGCCGACCGACGAACTCCACCGCCGCATCGCCAATGCCGAACGCGGTTTCGGTCAGGCGATGATCGGGCGGTTGCTCAAGGCCTGCCTCGCGCGCGGGATCGAGCCGCTGCTG
>JBBSKI010000009.1:0-37029 GCA_038256425.1 Sphingomonadales bacterium | reverse complement strand
ACCTCGGCGGCCAGTGCCTGCGCGGCCGGTCCGACGTAGAAGCTGTCCGCCCCGCGCGAGGCGAGGTTCTCGAGAGTTGTCGCCAGCGCCGGGTTCCTGACCAGCGTTCCGGCGGGCAACGCAGTGCCATCGGCAGCGTAGAACAACGCGCGCCCATCGGGATCGAGCGCACCGGTCCGCTTGGCCCGCTCGATCATCATATTGAGCCGGGGGGTGATCGAAAAGCCGTCGCGGGCGAGTGCGATGGCGGGGGTGAACAGCGCCTTCCACGGCAGCTTGCCATGCTTGCCATGCGCCTCGGCGGCCAGGCGCAGGTTGCCCGGCACCCCGACGCTGCGACCGCCCGGGATCGCCTGCGGGACGGTCTGCGGCTTGCCATCGACGAAGAACCACTCAGGACCGGCGGCGAGCGGCGCGGTTTCGCGTCCGTCGATGGTCTCGACCGTCCCCTTCGCGTCGCCCAGCACCAGGAAACCGCCGCCGCCGATGCCGGAGCTTTCGGGCTCGACCACGGTCAACGCCAGCATGGTCGCGATTGCCGCGTCGGTCGCGCTGCCGCCCGCGCGCAGCATCGCCGCACCCGCTTCGGCAGCGCGCGGATCGGCCGCGCTGACGATCCCGCCGGCGCCGACCAGCGCCGAATCGAGCTGGCCGATTGTCGCAGCGGCGCGCGGCGCGGGGGCGGGAACAACTGCGCAGGCCGAAAGCGCCAGCGCAAGCAACGGAACGGAAAGAAGTTTCAGCATCGCCGCCAAGGCTATGCGCTGCCGACCGCTTCGGCAATCGTGGAAAACCCGTCGCGCCGCATAAGCTTGATCAAGCCGCGGTTTATCGCGCGCGGCAGGCCCGGTCCGGCATAGACCATTGCGCTGTAAAGCTGGACGAGGCTCGCCCCCGCCCGGATGCGCGCCCAGGCATCCTGGGCGCTGGCGATGCCGCCCACCCCGATCAGCGGAATTGCCCCGCCACTGGCGCTGCGGAAATCGCGCAGGCGCTGCAAGGCGAGGTCGCGCAGGGGCTGGCCCGAGAGCCCGCCGGCTTCGCCCGCGTGGCGCGAGCGCAGCGATGGTCGGGATAGCGTGGTGTTCGAGACAATCAGCGCATCCAGCTTGCGCTCGATCGCGAGGCGGCAGATCGCGTCGATGTCGGCAGGCTCCAGATCGGGGGCGAGTTTGAGGAACAGCGGCGGACTGCCGGCCACCCCTGAATTTGGCGGCCGCGCGTCCAGCACTGCGTCGAGCAGCGCAGCGAGCGCGCCTTCGTCCTGCAAGGCGCGCAGGCCCGGAGTGTTGGGGCTGCTGATGTTGATCGTCAGATAGCTCGCCAACGGGGCCATCGCTGCGACCATGGTAGCGTAATCGGCGATTCGGTCGGGCGATTCCTTGTTGGCCCCGACGTTCACGCCGACGATGCCCTTGCGCCCTTCGCGTGCCATGAGTCGCACCGCGACCGCCTCGGCTCCGTCGTTGTTGAACCCCATCCGGTTGATGACCGCGCGATCTTCCACCAGCCGGAACAGGCGTGGGCGCGGGTTGCCCGCCTGCGGCAGCGGGGTGACCGTACCGATTTCAGCGAACCCGAAGCCCAGCCGGAGCAGCGCATCGGGAGCCACGGCGTTCTTGTCATAGCCGGGTGCGATCCCCAGTGGGCCGGGGAACGATAATCCTGCCAGTTCGATTCGGAGCGCCGGATCGATCGTCACCCGCGGCAGCGGCGCGGCGCGCAGGGCGGTCAGGCTCAAACCATGTGCAGTCTCGGCATCGAGCGTGAACAGTGCGGGACGGATCGTGCGGAACAGCATGGCCCGCGCCTATGCCAGCGACACGGGGTAGCGACAACGGCGCGAGGCTCCGATTATGACACTTGTGTTGCAGTGCCTTAAATTCACACCGAAATTTTCATTCGGTACTCAATTTTGTCGAATCCATACAATTCCTCGAAGCGCCGCTGCCCTAACCCACCCCTGCGACCCGAAGGGCTCGGTGCAGGAATGTAACGAGTTCTCCACTTAAAAGGGCAGCCCAGCCTTCCGAGGCCGGGCTGCCCTTCTTTTATGCGCATCTTGCGTCGCGCTGGAGCCGCGCTTATCTAATCGGAACGAATTGCTCCGATTAGGCTCTCTGCTCCAATGCGCTTGTCCAACATGGCTGATTATGCGGTGGTGACGATGGCAGCTGCCGCGCGCCATTGCGGCGGAATGCGGACCAGCTCCGCCGCGCTCGCCGCCGAAACCGGGCTTCCCGCCGCGACCGTCCAGAAGCTGGTCAGCAAGCTGTCCGCTGCCGGCCTGCTGCGCGCCGTGCGCGGTTCGGGCGGGGGCCTCAAGCTGGCGCGTCCGGCCGCTGCGATCAGCCTGGCAGATATCGTCGAGGCGGTCGAAGGCCCGATCGCGCTGACCGCCTGCGTCGAAACCGGCCGCCACGATTGCGGGCTGGAACAGGCCTGCGCGGTGCGTCCGCACTGGGGCGTCGTCAACGCGGCTTTACGCGGGGCGCTGGCGGATGTGCCACTCACAAGGCTGGCCGCGCTCGAACCGGTAGGGGTGGCGGCATGAGCGATCAGGTGATTCTCAAGGACATTCCCCAGCGCGATCAGGCCGCGCGCGATGCGGCGGATCGGGTTGCTGACTACGAGCATGGCTGGTCGTCGGAAATCGAGCAGGTCTTCGCCCCCAAGGGCCTCAACGAAGACACCGTCCGCTTCATCAGCGCCAAGAAGAATGAGCCCGAATGGATGCTCGAATCCCGGCTGAAAGCTTTCCGCCACTGGTTGACCATGACCCCGCCCGACTGGGCCAAGCTCAATGTCCCGCCGATCGACTACCAGGACGCCTATTACTACGCCGAACCCAAGGCCAAGCCCAAGCTGGGCAGCCTCGACGAAGTCGATCCAGAGATCCTGCGGGTTTACGAAAAACTCGGTATTCCGCTGGAGGAGCAGAAGGTGTTGGCCGGGGTCGAAGGCGCGCGGCGCGTCGCGGTCGATGCGGTGTTCGATTCGGTCAGCGTCGCCACGACCTTCCGCAAGGAGCTTGAATCGGCGGGCGTCATCTTCCGCGCCATCTCCGAGGCGGTGCGCGAATACCCCGAACTGGTCCGCAAGTGGCTCGGCAAGGTCGTGCCGATGCACGACAACTACTTTGCCGCGCTTAACTGCGCGGTCTTTTCGGACGGCACCTTCGTCTACATTCCCGAGGGCGTGCGCTGTCCGATGGAGCTGAGCACCTATTTCCGCATCAATGCCGAAAACACCGGGCAGTTCGAACGCACCCTGATCGTGGCCGACAAGGGCAGCTACGTCAGCTATCTGGAGGGCTGCACCGCTCCGATGCGCGATGAAAACCAGCTCCACGCCGCCGTGGTCGAACTGGTCGCGCTCGACGATGCCGAGATCAAGTATTCGACCGTGCAGAACTGGTACCCCGGCAACGCCGAGGGACTGGGCGGCATCTACAACTTCGTCACCAAGCGCGCGCTGTGCCAGGGCAAGCGCAGCAAGGTAAGCTGGACGCAGGTCGAGACCGGCAGCGCGATCACCTGGAAATACCCCAGTTGCGTCCTCAACGGCGATGACAGCGTGGGCGAATTCTACTCGGTCGCGGTGACCAACAATTACCAGCAGGCCGATACCGGCACCAAGATGATCCACAACGGCAAGCGCACCCGCAGCACCATAGTTAGCAAGGGGATCAGCGCCGGCAAGAGCAACAACACCTATCGCGGGCTGGTGCGGGTCGCGCCGGGCGCTGACGGCGTGCGCAACTTCACCCAGTGCGATTCGCTGCTGCTCGGCAAGGAATGCGGCGCGCACACCGTGCCGTACATCGAAGTGCGCAACCCCACCGCGCAGATCGAGCATGAGGCGACCACCTCGAAGATCTCCGACGACCAGCTGTTCTACGCGATGCAGCGCGGGCTGGGAGCGGAAGAGGCGGTGGCGCTGATCGTCAACGGATTTGCCAAGGAGGTGCTGCAGCAACTGCCGATGGAGTTCGCGGTGGAAGCGCAGAAGCTGCTGGGGATTTCGTTGGAAGGGAGCGTGGGGTGATTATGCGCAGCGTCAAAGCCACACTTTTTGACGCCGATGTCACCAGCATTGACGTTCACTCGGACGATACGACGGTCATCGGAGATTTCGATTTCGATTTTGTTCCTAGGATCGGCGAAGCCCTCCTTCTGTGGGTCGGCGGACAAAACGTCGCCTATCGCGTGACTGACATTTGCCATTTGGGGAACTCACCCGAAAGCGCGAAGGCTGGCTTTGACTATCCGGGTTCCTATTCTCTCCACCTTACAGTCCGGAAGTTTAATGCTCCAAATCCATAATCTTTCCGCCACCGTCGCGGGCAAGCCGATCCTCAAGGGCCTCTCGCTCACCGTCAACGCGGGCGAGATCCATGCGATCATGGGGCCGAATGGGGCAGGGAAATCTACGCTGTCCTATGTGCTCGGCGGGCGGCCGGGGTATGAGGTGACGGGCGGCTCGGTCACCCTCACCACCAGCCGTCACCCCGCGCTTGACGCGGGGTCCCGCTTGGGTTCGGACGCGGCGCTGGAAGGCAGCGGGGCCCCGGATCAAGTCCGGGGCGACAAGATCGATTTGCTGGCCTTGGACCCCCATGAACGTGCCGCCGCCGGACTGTTCCTTGGGTTCCAGTACCCGGTCGAGATCCCCGGCGTGTCGTTCGTCCAGTTCCTGCGCGAATCGCTCAATTCGCAGCGCAAATCGCGTGGGCAAGCACCACTGTCCGGCGCCGAGTTCCTGAAACTGGCGCGCGAGCAGGCAGCGTTGCTCAAGCTCGACATGGACATGCTCAAGCGCCCGGTGAACGTCGGCTTTTCGGGCGGCGAGAAGAAGCGTGCCGAGATGGTCCAGATGGGCATTCTCGATCCCACGTTTGCGGTGCTCGACGAGACCGATTCCGGGCTCGACATCGATGCGCTGCGCGTGGTCGGCGACGGGATCAACGCGATCATGCGCCAGAAGGCAGGGGGGCCTGACAAAGCCGTGCTGTTGATCACCCATTACCAGCGGCTGCTCGACTATGTGCGGCCCGATTTCGTCCATATCCTGTCGGAAGGGCGGATCGTGAAGACCGGCGGTCCTGAGCTTGCGCACCGGCTTGAGGCCGAGGGTTACGAGGCGGTGGCGGCGTGACCGGCGAAGCCCTGACTATTCCTTGCGCCTTTGCGCTTTTGCGAGCGGGTAGATTGGCCCTCGCAAAGGCGCAAAGGCGCGAAGAGGGTGCGCGCCCATGACCGGTCTGGCGCTCCCGACTCGGCGGGATGAGAATTTCCGATACGCGGATTTGGCCGCGCTGGCGCCTTTGTGGCCGGTCGCGGTCGAGATGATCGAGGTTGCGCCGGGCGGATCGAACGCTCTGACCATCGTCGCCAGCGCCGACGCGCCGGTGCGATCGCTGGCGATTGCGCTGGGCGCGGGGGCACGGTTCGACTTGCGCATTCTCAACGCCGGGGTCGCCTATGGCCGGATCGGCCTGACCGTGACGCTGGGCGAGGGGGCCGACTTCACGTTCGGCGCGGCGCAGCTGGGGCGTGCATCGGAAACGCTCGAGATCGTCACGACTGTCCACCACGCCGGGCCGAATGCAACCAGCCGCCAGATCATCCGCTCGGTCCTCGCAGGCCAGGCGACCGGGACCTACCTCGGCAAAGTTGCGGTGGCGCGGGGGGCGGACGGGACCGATGCAGGGCAATCGGTCCGCGCGATGCTGCTCGATCGCACCGCGACCGTAAACGCCAAGCCGGAGCTCGAAATTTACGCCGACGACGTCAAATGCGCGCACGGTTGCGCGGTGGGCGAGCTCGATGCGGCGGCGCTGTTCTATATGGCCAGCCGCGGGATCGCGCCCGCCGAAGCCAAACGGCTGATGTTGCAGGCGTTCATCGCCGAGGCTTTCGTCGGCGCAACGGACGAGGCGGCGCTGACCGAAGCGGCTTTGGCGCGGTTGGGGGAACTGGTGTGAGCGTTGTCCAAATTTCTCCCTCCCGCATGCGGGAAGTGGACCTGGCAGCCGATTTCCCCGGACTGCTGAATTCCCATGGCAGCCGCTGGCACTATCTGGATACCGCCGCCACCGCGCAAAAACCGCAGGCGGTGATCGACGCAATGTCCCGGGCGATGGGGACCGACTACGCGACGGTCCATCGCGGGGTTTATTCGCGCTCGGCCGAGATGACGCTGGGCTACGAGGCGGCACGGCGGCGGGTCGCCGGGTTCATCGGCGGGGCGGAGGACGAAATCGTCTTCTTGCGGGGCGCGACCGAGGCGATCAACCTGGTCGCCTACCAGTTTCCCGAAAAGCGCCGCGTCCTGCTCAGCCAGCTCGAGCATCATTCGAACATCGTGCCGTGGCAACTCGCGGGCTGGCAGGTCGACGTCTGCCCGTTGACCGAGGACGGGCGGATCGATCTCGACGCCGCCGAGGCCATGCTCACCTCCGAGCACACGATGGTCACCTTCGCGCATGTTTCCAACGTGCTCGGCTCGCGGCTCGATACGCGCCGCGCCGCCGACCTGGCGCATCGCGTGGGCGCGAAGCTGCTGCTCGACGGGTGCCAGGCGGTGCCGCGCATGGCGGTCGATGTCGCTGCGCTCGACTGCGATTTCTACGCGTTTTCGGCACACAAGCTCTACGGCCCGACCGGGATCGGCGCGCTGTGGGGCCGCGCCGAACTGCTCGCCGCGATGCCGCCGTGGCAGGGTGGCGGTGCGATGATCGAGCGGGTGAGTTTCGAGCGCAGCACGTTCCTCCCGCCGCCTGCGCGGTTCGAGGCGGGCACCCCGGCAATCGTCGAGGCGATCGGGCTGGCCGCGGCGATCGATTATGTGGAGCGCATCGGGCTGGACGCGATCGACGCGCACGAAGCCGCGCTGGTTGCCCTCGCCCGCGACGGGTTGCGGCGGCTCAACGCGGTGACACTGTTCGGGCCAGAGGATTCGGCGGGAATCGTCAGCTTCGCGCTCGAAGGGGTGCATCCGCACGACCTCGGCACCATCCTGGACGAAGAAAACGTTGCGATCCGCGCCGGGCATCACTGCGCCCAGCCGCTGATGGAATACCTCGGCGTGCCCGCCACCGCGCGTGCGAGCTTCGGATTGTACAGCACTGAAGACGACGTCGCGGCGCTGCTGCGCGGGATCGAACGGACGATGAGGATTTTCCGATGAGCGAAGAATTGCGGGTCGAACAGGTCGAAGCGGTCGCGCCGCCGCCGCGCGCCAGGGTCGATATGGGCGTCGCGGATGTCGAGACGCCGGCGGCCAAGCTGGATCGCAAGCGCGACTATCTCGAAGGTTTCCTCGCTGCCAAGCCCGAAGGCCTGAGCCCCGGCGTGCCCGGGGGTGAGCTTTACGAGAACGTCGTCGCCGCGCTGAAGGAGATTTTCGATCCGGAAATCCCGGTCAACATCTACGATCTCGGGCTGATCTACGGGGTCGAGGTCGACGCCGAGAGCGCCGTGGTGGTGACGATGACGCTGACCACACCGCATTGTCCGGTCGCCGAATCGATGCCGGCCGAGGTCGAGATGCGCGTCGCCGCGGTGCCCGGCGTGCGTGATGCCGAGGTCAATCTGGTGTGGGACCCGGCCTGGGACCCGGCCAAGATGACCGACGAGGCCCGGCTCGAACTGGGGATGCTGTAATGTCCGAAGTCAAAATTCGCGCCCGCCCCGCCGCCGTCCTGCTGACCCCCGCCGCCGAGGCACGGATTGCCGAGCTGATGGCGCGTGCGCCCGCCGACGCCATCGGAGTCAAGCTCTCCACCCCGCGCCGCGGCTGTTCGGGGCTGGCCTATTCGGTCGATTATGTCAGCGATGCGGTCGGCTTCGACGAGCGGATCGAGACCTCCGGCGGTACCTTCTTCATCGATGGCGGCTCGGTGCTCTATCTCGTCGGTTCGACGATGGACTGGCAGGAAGACGATTTCACCGCCGGGTTCGTCTTCGCCAATCCCAATGCCAAGGGTGCCTGTGGCTGCGGCGAGAGTTTTACGGTATAGGTTTCGTATGCCCCGCAAGGATATCCCGCATCGCCTGATCCGTGCGCTCCCCAAGCGGAAAGCGCAGTGGATCGTTTCGCCGCTGAATTTCGGTGTGCGGAAACCGCGTCGAAAGCCCCCGGGCAGCGCGCCCGCGCTGGTCGAGCCGCCGCGCGGCCCGCTGCCGCTCCAGGGCGGCGCGGAAGCACAGTTGGAATACGACGCCTAACGCGCCTTCAGCGCCGAAACACACCCCACACGATCCGTATCACGGCCGTCGGGCAGGCGCGCGTCGATATAGGTCGTCTGCGGCTCGCGGCCCGGTGCTGACGGATAGAGATAGGCGTCGAGAACGCACTTCTGCCCGCTGAATTGCAGCTTGCGCGCATCGCCTTCGATAATGTCGAGCCGGGCCGGGCCGAACATCCGGATCAGCGCGGCGGCGTTCGCGCCGATGACGCTCTCGAGCCCCGGCAGCGCCAGCGGCACCGCCGCGCGCGAAGGTTTGCGTGATGGCCGTGCGCGGGTCGGCGCGGCGGTGGTCGTGGCGGTGGGCTTGGCACCGGCGGGGGTCGGTCTGGCGGGCGGCACGGTGTTCGCGCAGCCCGCAAGGAGCAGCGCCCCCAGCGCCATGATGGCAATTCTCACGGCGCTTTCCTTCTGCGGTGGACCAGGTGCGTCGCCATTGCCGCGCCGAGCACCGGGGCGAGCAGGTTTATGAGCGGTACGGTCAGCAGCACCACCACCACCCCGCCCAGGACCGCGCGGGACAGCACGCCCGGGAGCGCCAGCCCGGCATGGCGCAGCGCCACCATGTCGCTCAACTCGCGGCCCAGCAACACCGCGTTGACCAGTCCGAACACCACCGCAGGACCGATCGCGGTGGGCAACACCAGCAGCGCCACCGGCAGCGCGGCGAGATTGTACAGCAGCGCCCGGATCAACCCGCGCAGGCCGTTGCGCACTTCCTCGGCCAGCCCCAGCTTGCGCGCGGTGGCGGCGGCAGCCGGATAGTGCCGCGCCTCGACCGCCGCGACCACCTCGTCGGCGAACAATTGCAGCACCGCCAGCGCGATCAGCCGGAACAACAGCCACCCCGCCAGCAGCGTCAGCACCACGGCGAGCAGCGCGCGCAATCCGTCGCTCGCCCCCGAGCCCGCATCAAGCCCCGCCCAGGCGAGGGCCGGGCCAAGCCCGAGCCAGCCCAGTGTGCCAAGGCCCGCGAACACCACCAGCGTCAAGGCCACGCTCTTGCCGAGCACCGACAGGATGCGGCGGTCGCCCATCTGGGCAAGCGCGAGGGTGAAGGCAGGCAGCATGGCGCCCGCGAATCGGCCTCTATCGCTTGCCTGTCAATTGGATGGCGGTTAGGCGCGCGCCTTCCCCGACCGAGCGAGACCCTTCCCATGCCCACTTTTGACGTCATCGCCATCGGCAACGCCATCGTCGATGTCATGGCCCCCGCCGACGAGGCCAGCATCGAACGGCTCGGCCTCGCCAAGGGCGGGATGACGCTGGTCGATACCGCGCGCGCGCAGGAATTGTACGACGCGATGGGCCCGGCCAAGGAAATCAGCGGCGGCTCGGCGGCCAACACGCTGGCGGGGCTCGCTGCGCTGGGCGCAAGCTGCGGCTTCATCGGCCAGGTCGCCGACGATCAGCTCGGCGAGGTTTTCGCGCACGATATCCGCGCGGGCGGAATTTCGTTCGAAACTCCCGCGCGACCCGTAACTGGCGACAATGGGCCGCCGACTGCGCGCTGCCTGATCTTCGTGACCCCCGACGGCCAGCGGACGATGAACACCTTTCTGGGAGCCTCGCAGTTCCTCCCCGCCACGGCGCTGGATGAGGCCGCGATTGCCTCGGCGAAAATCCTCTACCTCGAAGGCTATCTGTGGGATCCCGAGGAACCGCGCGCGGCCATGCGCCGGGCGATCGACGCGGCACGCGGCGGCGGCGCGAAAGTCGCCTTCACCTTGTCCGACGCTTTCGTGATCAGCCGCCACGGCGACGACTTTCGCACCCTGATCGATGAGGGCCAGATCGACATCCTGTTCGCCAACCACGTCGAACTCGCCGCGCTGACCGGGCTGGACGATTTCGAGGCCGGGCTGGCGGCGCTGGCTCCGAAAGTGCCAGTGCTGGTGGTAACCTGCGGGGCTGACGGCGCGACCGCGCTGAGCGCGGGGGACCGCGCGACCGTCGCCGCCGAACCCATCGCCAAGGTCGTCGACACCACCGGCGCGGGCGATCTGTTCGCCGCCGGGTTTCTTGCGGGCCACGTCGCGGGCAAGGATCTGGAAACCTGCCTGACGATGGGCGCGGTGGCTGCGGCGGAGATCATCTCGCACTATGGGGCAAGGCCCGAGGCAGATTTGCAGGCGCTGGTGGCGGCGCGGCTGGGGTAGACCGATCCGCTATCGACCGGTCGTCACCTTTCGATCAGCGCCTTCAGTGCCTTCAGATCGCGGGTCACCAGCTTCACGTCGGAGGAATAGTCGTCGTCGCTCATGCCGGGCTGGCGGTAAAGCGTCAGCATGACCTCGGCCCCATTGCCGTTCGCCATCACCCGCAGCGGCACATGAACCACGGTTTCGCCGGTATCGACCCAGTGATCCATGACCCCGAATTCGTTGTGCGGGGTAAAGCGAATTCGGATGGGACCGTCAGCGCCATCGGCGACCCATGCCTCGCCATCTTGCCGCAGAGCTGATTCGGCCAGTCCCGCCGCCCATTGCGCAAAGAATCCGGGACGCCAAATCTGTTCGTAGAGATCTTGCCATTCATGCCGGATCGAGATGCTGAAGGTCCGGGCGGGCAGCATGGGCGTCGTCATCGTATTATAACCCGCCTTCGCGCTCCACCTCGCGCCACCCGATGTCCTTGCGGCAGAACCCGCCGGCAAAATCGATCTGCTCGACCGCCGCGTAAGCCGCCGCCTGCGCCTCGCGCACGGTGGCCCCGCTCGCGGTGACATTGAGGACGCGGCC
The DNA here is from genome assembly GCA_038256425.1 of Sphingomonadales bacterium. Classification (GTDB taxonomy): domain Bacteria; phylum Pseudomonadota; class Alphaproteobacteria; order Sphingomonadales; family Sphingomonadaceae; genus Novosphingobium. Next base: position 26,037 of record JBBSKI010000009.1, on the reverse strand, counting down.
GCCGACGGCCACCAGCGTGCCGTCTGCCGCCAGCGCGGTTCCGGCGTGGAACACGTGCGCGCCCGCCGCTTCGGCGCGGTCCAGCCCGGCGATGTGACCGCCCCTGCTCGGCGTGCCGGGATAGCCGTGCGCAGCCATCACCACGGTGAGCGCGGTCTGGTTCGAAAAGCGCGGTGGCTCGATCGCCGCCAGCCGGTTCTCCGCACAGGCGAGCAGCAGCTCGGCGAGATCGCTTTCCAGGCGCAGCATCAGCACCTGGCATTCGGGATCGCCGAACCGCGCGTTGTATTCGATCAGTTTCGGTCCCTCGCGGGTCAGCATCAGCCCGGCGTAGAGCACTCCCGAATAAGGCATTCCGGCTTCGGCCATCGCCCGCACGGTGGGCGCGACGATGCGGCTGATCGTTTCGGCCTCGAGCGCCGGGGTCAACACTCGGGCCGGGCTGTAGGCGCCCATCCCGCCGGTGTTGGGGCCGGTATCGCCCTCGCCGACCCGCTTGTGATCCTGCGCCGAGCCGACCGGGACGATCGTCGCGCCGTCGGTCAGCGCGAAGAAGCTGACTTCCTCGCCTTCGAGGAACTCTTCCAGCACGACCTCCGCCCCGGCCTCTCCGAAGCCGCCCGCGAACATGTCGGCGAGTGCTGCTTCGGCTTCCGCGCGGGATTCGGCGATCACCACGCCCTTGCCCGCTGCCAGTCCGTCAGCCTTGATGACCACCGGCAGCGCGAACTTGTCGAGCGCGGCGTGCGCCCCGTCCAGCGACAGCGCGCGGACATAAGCGGCGGTCGGGATGCCCGCGCGCGCGCACAAATCCTTGGTGAAGCCCTTGGAGCCTTCCAGCTGCGCGGCAGCGCGCGAGGGGCCGAACACCGCCACTCCGGCGGCGCGCAAGCTGTCGGCCAGCCCGTCGACCAGCGGCGCTTCGGGTCCGATCACCACCAGCCCGATCGACTGCTGGGTGCAGAACGCGACGACTGCGCCGTGGTCTTCCGCATCGAGCGCAACGCAGGTCGCATGGCGCGCGATCCCGGGATTGCCGGGCGCCGCCCACAGCCGCCCGCACAGCAGCGATTGCGTCAGCTTCCACGCCAGCGCATGTTCGCGCCCGCCCGCGCCCAGCAGCAGGATATTCATGAGGTGAGAAGCCCTTCAATGCCAGACCCGATGCCTGACCATGACAGCGCGCTCCTAGCCGCGAGCCGCCTCGGCGACAACGCCGAGCCGCTGACCGTGTCGGAACTGTCCGGTCTGCTCAAGCGCACGGTCGAGGACCGCTTCGGCTTCGTCCGTCTGCGCGGCGAGCTTTCGGGGGTCAAGCGCGCCGCCTCGGGCCATCTCTATTGCAGCCTCAAGGACGAGGGCGCGCGGATCGACGGGATCATGTGGCGCGGCGGGGCGCAGCGGCTGGCCTTCGTGCCGGAGGACGGGATCGAGGTGGTGGCTTCGGGCAAGCTCACGACCTATCCGGGCCGCTCGACCTATCAGATCGTGATCGAGCGGATGGAGATCGCGGGCGAGGGCGCGCTGCTTGCCTTGCTGGAGAAGACCCGCCAGCGCCTCGCCGCCGAGGGTCTGTTCGATCCCGGGCGCAAGCGTCCGCTGCCCTATCTGCCGCGCGTCATCGGGGTGGTCACATCGCCTACCGGCGCGGTGATCCGCGATATCCTCCACCGCCTGGCGGATCGCTTTCCGACCCGCGTGCTGGTCTGGCCGGTGCTGGTGCAGGGGCAGGGCTCGGCGGCACAAGTCGCGGCGGCGGTGCGCGGGTTTTCGGAGCTTTCAGCCGACGGCCCGATCCCGCGCCCCGATCTGGTCATCGTCGCGCGCGGCGGAGGCTCGATCGAGGACCTGTGGGGCTTCAACGAGGAGGAGGTGGTCCGCGCGATTGCCGCCTCGACGATCCCGGTGATTTCCGCAGTGGGGCATGAGACCGATACCACGCTGGCCGATCACGCCGCCGATCGCCGCGCCCCGACGCCGACCGCCGCTGCCGAACTGGCGGTCCCGGTCCGTGCCGAACTGGCCAACCAGATCGCCGAACTGGCGCTGCGGCAGCGGCGCGGGCAGGCGCGGGTGCTGAGCCTGGCGCGCGAGCGGCTGGCGGCGCGCGGCGAGCGGCTGCCTGCGCCGCAAACGCTGCTGGCGGCCAAGGCGCAGCGGCTCGACGAACTGGGCGAGCGATTGCGCCGCGGCCTGGTGCACCGCACCGAAGTGGCGCGCGGGCGCCTGGCGCGCGATGCCGGGGCGCTGCGGCCCGCGTTGCTGGCCAATCTGCTGCGGCGCTCGGGGGAACGACTGGCGGCGGTACGCCTGCGGCCCGACGCGATCCACCGTCACATCGCCGAGGCGCGCACGCGGATCGCGGCACTCGACCGCCTGCGCCGCTCGCTTGATCCGCGCGCGCCGTTGCAGCGGGGCTACGTGCTGGTGACCGGGCCCGATGGGCAGGTGGTCAAAACGCGAGAAGCGGCGGCGCGGCTCATCGCGCTGAAGCTCGAATTCGGCGATGGCGAGCTTGCAGTCACTCCCGCCGGCGCGCGCGCGCCCAGGCCTAGGCCGACCACAGCCCAGGGTGATTTGTTCTGACCGCGTTTGTTTTGGGAGCGGGGTTTTGCTAGACTACCTGCCATGTTGATGACCCCCCGCGACCGCGCCGCACGGCTCCACTACCAGCCCAACGGCTTTCGCGTGCTCAGCCCGGGCGACCACGTGACCTGCGCGGTTAGTGGCGCGAAGGTCTCACTCGATCTGCTGCGCTACTGGAGCGTTGCGCGGCAGGAGGCCTACGCCAGCGCCGAACTTTCGACCCGGCGCGCGATCGAAGAAGCGTGAGCACCCGGGCGTGAGGACATCGGCTTTGGCTTTGGCGGTGCTGGCAGTTGTCACAGCCGGTCCGGCCCGCTCGCAACTTGCTCCAACTATCGCCCCCGCCTCCGCCCCCGCCTCCGCCCCCGCCTCCGCCTCCGCCTCCGCCCCCGCCCCCGCCTCCGCCCCCGCCTCCGCCTCCGCCTCCGCCCCCGCCTCCGGCCCCGCCCCCGCCCCTGGCCTCGCCCCCACTAGTGGGCCCGCCACGTTCGCCCATGCGGGTGAGCTGACCCAGGGCGGCTGGTTGCGTGGCACCGTTCCGGGCGGGACCGTGGCGCTCGCCCTCGACGGGGCGCCGGTCGATTTCGCCGCCGATGGCCGTTTCCTGATCGCATTCGATCGCGATGCCGGGCCTGCGGCCATGCTCATCGCAACGCTAGGCGATGGGCGGATCGTCACCGCCCCGCTGGCCATCGCGCCGCGCGCCTGGCGGATCGAGCACATCGCGGCCGGCCCGCGCCCCGGTGCGATACCCAGCGAGGAATACGTCCGCCGCCGCGCCAGCGAGCTCGAACGGATCAATGCCGCGCGCCGGATCGTCAGCGGCAGCCAGGGCTGGCGGCAGGACTTCATCTGGCCCGCCAAGGGCCGCATCTCGGGCCGGTTCGGCTCGCAGCGGGTCTATCGCGGCCAGCCGGGCAGCTATCATTCGGGGATCGACATCGCCCCAGGGGCCAATGGCAGAGCCAGCGGCACGCCGTTCGTCGCCCCGGCCGACGGGGTGGTGATCCTCGCCGCGGCAAGCCCCTTCACGCTGGAGGGCAACCTGTTGATGATCGATCACGGCAACGGCCTCAACTCGGCGTTCCTGCATTGCTCGGAGTTGGCAGTGCGCGAAGGCGAGACCGTGCGGCGCGGGCAGTTCATCGGCCGGATCGGCGCGACCGGGCGAGCCACCGGCCCGCACCTGCACTGGTCGCTCAAATGGCACGCGGCGCGGCTCGACCCGATTTTGTTCACCGGGCCGATGGGATAGCGCGAACGCCCCCGCAAAGCCCTGCCGATCCGAGCACAATTGAAATTAAATTTCGAGAAGCCCCCGGCCAGTGTAATAAAAGTGCATCAGTGTGGTGGGCTCGCAGTCCGAACTTAGTATCTACTGTTGCGATCACGTCGATTGGCGTTCAGGATCCGGCCCCATTTTTTTGAGTTGGAGTGCCTGGTGTGCGTTCGTTACCCATCGGCCGTTACAACCGTAACAATGTTGCACTGCGCCGTGGCCAGTGTGATAACCATGCAACAGGCGGGCGACTAAACTGACCGGACCCGCGCATTTCCTTTGAAAGCGCCCGGTCCTTCGGTCATTCACCACAAATCCAAAAAAGCCCCGACCGGGTCCGTGCATGTGTTGCGGATCTCCAGGGCTACGGGGCAACATTATCCCGCGTGTCGCATGCGGGCCGAACAGAGGGACTGATCCGTGATCACCACTTTCAAGAAATCGGTGCTTTTCAGCGCCACCTGCCTTCAGCCGCTCGCCCTTGTCGGCGGTGCCGCCGCGATGCTGGCTGCCACGCCCGCCTTCGCGCAGGATGCCGCCGCGCAGGCGGAAGTCACCGATGATGCCGCGGTCGACGCCAACACGATCGTCGTCACCGGTTCGTTGATCCAGAACCCGAACCTCGAACGCTCGGCCCCGGTCAACACGACCTCGTCAGACACGATCGAATTGCTCCAGTCGAACGTCGCGGAAGAAATCCTGCGCGAAATTCCCGGCGTCGTCCCGAGCATCGGCTCGGCGGTCAACAACGGCAACGGCGGTTCGTCCTACGTAAACCTGCGCGGCCTTGGTTCCAACCGCAACATCGTGCTGCTCGACGGCAACCGCATCGTCCCCGCCGATCTGGTCGGCCGGGTCGACCTCAACAACATCCCGCTCGCGCTGATCAGCCGCCTCGATGTGCTGACCGGAGGTGCATCGACCACCTACGGTGCCGACGCGATCACCGGCGTGGTAAACTTCATCACCAAGACTGATTTTGCCGGGGTCGAAATTCAGGCCTCGCAGCAGATTACTGAAGAAGGCGACGGCAACGTGTTCCGCGTCGATGCGACGATCGGGGCCAACTTCGACGATGGCCGCGGCAACGCGGTGCTGGCGCTGGGTTATCAGGAAGCCGACCCGGTCTTCCAAGGCAAGCGCAGCATCTCGCTGAGTACGATCGAGACCTTTGGCGGTTCTGCCCTCGGCTCTGGCACCGCGTTCCCTTCACGCTTCTCCGGAACGCGCCCGCTTACGGGTGCAGGCACTCCGAACATGACGCCGGAGTCTGTCTTTGCAGGCCGCGACGCGATGGGTAATCCGATCTATGTGGCTAATCCCGGTGGCGCAACGAACGGCGCGGTGCGCCAAATCAACACCGGCACGGGCCAATTCGTCAATACGTTTTCGACCTTTAACTTCAACCCGTTCAACGTGTTTCAGACGCCGTTCGAGCGCTTCAACATGTTCGCGCAGGCGAACTACGAAGTCAGCGACGCGGTCGAGGTTTACACGCGCGGTCTGTTTTCGAAGAACACCGTCGATACCATTATCGCACCGTCGGGCGCGTTCGGCATTGGCGTCAATATCTCGCTCAACAGCCCGTTCATTTCGGCGACGCAGCGCAACCAGTTTTGTGCTTTCGACGTCAACCCGAGGCCTGACATTTTCACCCCGCGTTTCTCGCAGGCTGATTGCGATGCTGCGGCGCTTGCCACCGGCCCTGGCGATGCCCGCTATCGCGAAATCGGCCGAGGCGGGTTTGTTTCGTTTGACGTGAATAACGATGGTGTCATTTCGGCAGGCGAAGGGTTCAACCCGAATCCGCAGACCTCGTTGTTCCGGCGTTCGGTTGAGGCCGGCCCACGCATCAGCAACTACGTGAGCACGGTGTTCGACTATCGGGTCGGCGCACGCGGCGCGATCACCGACACGATCAACTGGGACGTTTCGGGTGCCTACGGCGAGAGTGAGAACATCCAGACGATCAAGGGCTATTTCACCAACTCGCGCGTCCGCCAGTCGCTGTTGGTGAACCGTGATGCGGCAGGTAACGTCACCTGCCAGAACGCCGCAAGCGGTTGTGTCCCGGCCAACTTCTTTGGCGATATCTCTCCCGAAGCGGTTGCCTTCATCGTCCAGGAGAGCACCAGCTTCACCCGCAGTTCACTTGCCCAGGCCCGGGCCACGGTGAGTGGCGATGTCGGGTTCAGCAGCCCGCTGGCCAACGATCCAATCGCGTTCGCGATCGGCGGCGAATACCGCAAGTATCAGGCGAGCCAGGGTGCCGACACCTTGGCCAGCTCGGGCGATCTCGGCGGAGCTGGCGGTGCCACTCCCAACATCTCGGGCGGCTACGACGTTTACGAGGCGGTGGGCGAAATCAACATTCCGCTCATCCAGGACCGTCCGTTCTTCGAGGAACTCAACCTTGAAGCCGGGGTCCGGTATTCGGATTATAGCATTGACGCTCCGGGCAACCCCGGGTTCAACACGACGACCTACAAGGCCGGCGGTTCGTGGACCCCGGGTGGCGGCTTGACCATTCGCGGCAATTATGCGCGAGCGGTGCGTGCGCCTAACATCGGTGAACTGTTCTCGCCGGTGAACACGGGCCTGACCAACCTGGGCGTCGATCCCTGCGCCACGCTGGCGACCGACGGGGCTGTGCTCGCAGGTCGGCCGGCTGGTGGACCAACCGGCGAACTGCGTGCGATCTGCCTCGCCCAAGGTGCGAACCTGGGCAATGTCAACACCATTCCCGAACCGATTTCGGGACAGGTACTGGCGACCGGGGGCGGGAACCTCGGTCTGCGCCCTGAGAAATCGAACAGCTACACGATCGGCGCGATCTTCCGTCCCGATTTCATCCCCGGTTTCTCCGCGACGATCGACTATTACAACATCAAGGTGACCAAGGCGATTTCCAGCCCGACGCCGGGTGACGTCATCGCGGCGTGCTTCGGTGCCAACGTGTTCAGTCCGGCGGCTGGTGCCTCGACCTCTGCGAACTGCACGAGCATCAATCGCGATCCGCTCACCGGCGGCCTGAGCGGCGATCCGAACACGTCGACCGGGCTGCCCGCCACACTGTCGAACAGCGGTCGTCTGAAGACGGACGGTATCGACGTCACCGCGAACTATCGGACCGGGCTGACTAACGATATCGACCTGTCGTTGGCCTTCAACGGCAACTACACCTTTGAATCGACGTTCAACGCGTTCGTGGCTAACCCGCTCTCGTTCGACCGGGATTGCACTGGCTTCGTCAGCGCCAACTGCGGTTCAATCCAGCCAGAGCTGCAATGGTCACTCCGCACCACGCTGTCGTTCTTCGGAAATACCGACGTGTCGCTGCTGTGGCGCCACATCGACAGCATCGTGCAAGAGCCGCTCGATGCTGATCCGATCGGTGGGTCTGGTCCATTCTTCAGCGGAACGGTTCCGGCTTCGGTGCTAGGTGAGGGCGGCACCGTCCGCAACTTCGGCAAGATCAATGCCTACGACTATTTCGACCTCTCGACCCGGTTCCAGGCCAGCGACAATCTGACCTTCACCCTGTCCGTCCAGAACCTGCTCGACAAGAAGCCGCCGCTGACCGGCAACAACGCCGGCTCGACGTCCTTCAACAGCGGCAACACCTTCCCGTCGACTTACGACGCGGTTGGTCGCCGTTACGCGGCGACGGTCAAGCTCACCTTCTGATCGCAGATCGATCGTATACAAAACGGGGCGGGCAGCGATGCCCGCCCCTTTTTTGTAAGAATCGGGCGCATGGCGCGAAGGTTGTCGAAAGGCCCGGCTAAACTGAGCTGGCCTGCAGTAACGGGTTGGGTGCTTCGAGCGCGATCCCGGCGCTGTCCGCCACGGCATTTGCCCACACCATGACCTTGGCGATTTCATCGCCATAGGCTTCGCGCGCGGCGGTATAGTCGGCGCGGCGGGCCTCGCTTCCATACTGGGAACCCGACTTGGAATGGCGACTAAAGGCCGTTCCGGCGGCGACTGCCACGCAATCCAGCGTCAGTCCATAGTGCCGCGCAACGGCCTCCAGCGCTGCGAGTGAATCCCCGGCCAGCCGTTCTGCATCGAGCGTGGCAACGCGGGACCCGAATTCCTCCGCCAGCGTGGCGAATTGGTGGTGCTGCGCCAGCCAGCCCAGTGCAGCGATTTGCAGGTCGCTCTGGCGGAACAGCTCGCCGCCCGAATAGCCGAATTCGGCGAATCCTTCCTGCAGATATCCCTCGAACAGCTCGCGTGCCCACAAGCGGCACTCGAGCCCCTTGCGCGCGACCGACAGCAAGAAGGTCTCCAACGGCGCATACAGCACCACGCACGGCGCTTCGGGGCGAAGCGCAAGCAGCAGCCGGGCCAGCGGGTTGACCACAGTGGAGGGCTTGATCACCACCGCCTCGCCTGGCTCGAACGGACGCGCGAGCAAGCGGGTTGCAGCATCCGCCAACCGTGCAACCTCGCGCGGAGGAGCCCCGCGACGGCGGAAGCCGACCAGGTCGTTGAGGATCACCGGTTCGCTCAGCCCCATCGCGACGCCGGGCACGTCCAGTGCGCGCACCAGCATCGTGGAACCGCAGAACGCCGAGTGGAGCAGGAAGCACGGCTTGCCCGGCATGGCGTCGCGCAGACAGTCCGAGATCGCGACTTCATGCAGCGGCAGGTCGGCCCCGAGCAGCTCGTCGGTCAAAAACGGTACTGTGCGATGACGCACGCGAGGAACATGGACGAATCGGACCCGATCCTGCCCCTCGACATGGCGGTGTGCCAGCCACTCAGCGTTGCGCAAGGCGAAGCGGTCGGTGGCAGCCATCGTGTGGAAGGGTGTAGAACGCGCTCTGGACGGCGGCAATCCCGCCCATTATCGCAGTCCACGATGGCAACTTCTGCAACCCCGGGCGAAACCGCACGCCGTGCCAATGCCGCCGGCCTCGCGGCGCTGCGTGCGGGCGACGGAGCAGGCGCGGTATTGGCCTTCGCGGACGCCACCATGGCCGATCCCGGCGCGGGCGCGCTATGGCGCAACCTCGCACACGCACAGCGACTTGCCGGTAACGCAAGTGAGGAGCGCAGCGCGCTGGACCGTGCGCTGGCAATTGATCGCACTGACTTCGTGGCGCAATTGCGACTTGCGCAGTGGCTCGAACGCGAAGGCGAGGGACTCGCGGCTCTGACCGCGTGGAGCGGCGCGCTGCAACTGGCCGACCGCCTTCCCGCAACGCCCCCCGCGCTCGCCGCCGAGCTGGCGGCAGGGCGCAGTTTTGTCACCGGGCTGTCAACGAGAGTGGGGGCGGCTAGCGAGGCTGCACTGGCACCCTTGGCCGGGCGGCTGGACCAAACCGGCCAGCGCCGCGTCGCCGCCTTCGTTGATCTCGCGCTGGGGCACCGGCAGATATTCCATAACCAGTGCGCGGGCGTGCAGTACCCGTTTCTCCCCGCAGACGAATTCTTCGACGCGCACCATTTCGCATGGTTTGACCAGCTCGAAGCAGGATCTCAGGCGATTCGCGCCGAACTCGCGGGATTGCTGGCCGGTGGCGACGAAGTGTTGCGGCCCTATGTCAGGCTTGACGAGGGGACCCCCGCCAACAGCTGGAGCGATCTAGACGGTTCGCTCGATTGGGGGGCTTGCTTCCTCTATGAATACGGCGTTCCCCAACAGCCGGTGCTGGACCGCTGCCCCGCCACCGCAGCTTTGCTCGAGACAGTGCCACTGGCGCGTATTCCGGGTCGCGCGCCTAACGTGTTCTTCTCGCTGCTTCGCCCTGGACGGCGGATCCCACCGCACACCGGGGTCACCAACACGCGCGCTATCGTTCATCTTGCGCTCGATGTGCCGCCCGGCTGCGGATTCCGTGTCGGCGGGGAGACGCGGCAGTGGGTCGAAGGCCGCGCCTTCGCGTTCGACGACACCATCGAGCATGAGGCGTGGAATGACAGCGATTCGCGCCGCGCAGTGCTCATTCTCGACTGCTGGAACCCGCATCTGGCCCTGGCCGAACGCGATGCGATCGCGGCCTATTTCGCAGCTTCGGACGCCGCGCTCTCTTGAGGTCGCGCGGAGCAGGTATTGCAAGCGTTGCAGCGGGTGGATAACCTAAGTCCGTTGTCAGAAAGAAGAGATTTCAGCCATGTCGTCCATCCTGATCGCCATCGCCCTTTCGCAAGCCGCCACCACGCTGCCAGCTGGCGAGCCGTCCAAATCGAACGGACCTGTCGCGATGAGCCCCGAGGAGATCAAGGCGCACAACGCAAATTACCAGCGCAGCGATCCGGCATACATCCGCTGTGAACAGACTTTGCAAACCGGCTCGTTGGTCAAGAAAATTAAGATCTGCCAGACCAATGCCCGGTGGCGCAAGACCGACGAATCCGGCAATCGCAATGCCCGCGCCACGGTCGAAGATTCGCAAAGCTCATTCATCGTCAACTGACCGGTACGCCGAACCGACTCCGGAAACGGCGCGTAGGGCTTCAAGGCAGGCGCATTACTTTGACCGCGGCGCGTTCCTTGACGTTGGCGTTGTAGCTGCCGAGCAGTGCTTTCTTGATCCGGATCGGATCGCCGGCCTTGGCAAATACGTGGCGACCGTCGGTTTGCTTCCAGCGCGCGCCATCGGCGATGACAAAAATCGGCTTGCCATCACTGGCGGTGCGGACTGCAGTGATCGTGCTCAGGATCTCGGTCACCTCTTCTCGGACTTCGTCCTCGCTTCCGCCGCCGAACAGTTTCAGCCTGGGCAGGTTGAACCCGAACAATCCCTTGCGGGTTTCGCGCATCGTCGCACGGTCGAGCACGACCAGATCCTTTCCGGCGGTGGCGCTGGCCATCACTCCCACGGTGCGATCGAAGCAGGCGAGACGCTGGGCCCCGTCGGCAACCGCGCGGCAATCGATTACCGCCTGATACACCGGCGGCGACGCAGCCTTCTGTTCCTTGTCCTTCGCCAGCGCGGGTGTCGCGAGCGCGAGTGCAGCCAGCGGAACGATCCAGACCGAGCGCATTGGCCCAAGCTCCCTTTGCAAATCCATGGCGAGCATCATGCCCCGGCGGCGCGCCGCACGCAACGAAAAGGGCCCGGCAAGCCGGCCCCTGGTGAGTTCGGACGTCGTAAGATCGATACGCCGAGCGAAGCTCAGGCGGCGGCGCTGGTGGCTTTGGCGGCCGCCTTCACCAGTTCGCGCTTCACTTTCAGCGCGGTGGTGCTGAGCTTTTCATCGCCCACCTTGCGAAGCCAGTTGTCGAGCCCGCCGACATGTTCGACCGAGCGCAACCCCCGCGCCGAGACGCGGAACTTGAAGCTCTTATCGAGCGCTTCGCTCATCAGCGTGACGTTCTGCAAGTTGGGCAGGAACACCCGCTTGGTCTTGTTGTTGGCGTGGCTGACGTTGTGACCGACCTGGCGACCTTTGCCGGTCAATTCGCAGATGCGCGACATGGCTGTAACTCTCTTGGTAATTGGCGGTTTCGCAGGAAAGCGCGGCGCATAGCGACAAGGCTCTGTGCGGTCAAGCAGTGGCCCGCTTCCACTCGCGCGGAAAACACACTAGCGCGCGCAGGTGACTACCTGGCCTCTCCCCCCCGCGATGCGCGCCGCGCTCGATCAGGCGCGAGCTGCCGCCAGTGTGGGCGAGGTGCCGGTTGGAGCGGTGGTGGTCAAGAACGGCGTGGTAATCGCCGCCGGGCACAATGCGCCGCGTGGCAACTGCGATCCAACGGCCCATGCGGAGATGCTGGCGATTCGCACGGCGGCTCAGGCGCTGGGCAACGATCGCCTCGACGGATGCGAGCTGTGGGTGACGCTGGAACCGTGCGCGATGTGCGCGGGCGCGATTGTCCATGCGCGAATTGCCCGGCTCTATTACGCTGCGCCCGATCCCAAGGGTGGCGCGGTCGAGCACGGCGCGCGGGTGTTTGCCCAGGCGCAGTGCCTGCACCGGCCCGAAGTCTATGCGGGGATGGGCGAGGCGGAGGCGGCCGAGCTGTTGCGCGGGTTTTTTCTGGAGCGTCGTTGAAGGCTCACAGGCCTCGCCAGATCTTCAGTGCTGAAGCGTCGCGCGGGCCATATTGCCGGGCAGGGCAACGCGTCGGACGGAAGCGGCGGTCAAGGCAGACGCGCACCTCGCGGAGCCAGCCGGTGCGACTGGTCAGCAGTCCGAAGCTTTTGGCCGGGCGGTCCGGGTTGGCTTCCACCAGCGCTTGTCGCAGCGCCCCTGCGGTCAGGTCCGGGTCGCGACTGAGCGCCTCCATCGCCGGATAGCGCATCGAATCGAACAGGATGCTGGAAACCTTGTAATAGCCTGCCGCGTCGCGCGCCATGCAGCTGCCGTGCTTGGCCCATTCGTGGCCGATCAGGTCGACGCTGGGCATCCGGCACATCTGCCCACGCACGATGCTGGCAGACGGCGGCGGCACCTTGCGACACCACTGCGGCGCAGCACGGGCACCCTCGGGCCACAGGCCGTGGACGATGAAGCCGAATCGCCCCGCGCCGCCAGTATTTGGTCCCGAACATTGCAGCCGGTGCGCTGGATCGCGCGCGCGGCTGCGGCAGAACTCGGGCGACCAGCTCAGCGCAAGGGTATAGGCGGTGGTGGCGACACGCTGGGGTGCGCCGGTTTCGCCACGCGCTGCGGGCAGGTTCGTCGGGACCCGGCACTGGTAGGCCTGCGCCTGCGCAATGCCTGGCGTCAGCAACAGCGCACCGAGCACAACGGTTCGAATCACGGGGCGTGTCACAGCGGCGTGAAGTCGAGCCCGATATCGGCTGCGGGGGCACTTTGGGTCAGGCGGCCGACCGAGACGTAATCGACCCCGCTGGCGGCGATTGCGGCGATGGTATCGAGCCGCACGCCGCCCGATGCCTCGCACGGCACCCGGCCCGCGACCAGCGCCACGGATTCTGCCAGCAGCGCCGGACCCATGTTGTCGAGCAACAGGTGCGTCGCCCCTGCGCCCAGCGCGGGTTCGATCTGGTCGAGCCGGTCGACCTCGCAAATGATCTCGGCGACCCCGGCGGCCTTGGCGCGGCGCACCGCCTCGCCCACCCCGCCGGCAACCGCGACGTGGTTGTCCTTGATCATCGCAGCGTCCCACAGGCCCATGCGGTGGTTCCTGGCCCCGCCGGTGCGGGTCGCATATTTCTCCAGATGACGCAGGCCGGGGATGGTCTTGCGGGTGTCGAGCAGCGTGGCGTTTCCGGCCATCGCATCGACGTAGTCCCGCGTCATCGTGGCGATACCCGAAAGGTGCTGGACTGTGTTGAGCGCCGAGCGTTCGGCGGTGAGCATCGCGCGGGCATTGCCCTCCAGCCGCATCAGATCGGACCCGGCGGGCACCTGCGCCCCTTCTTCGGCAAGAATATCGATCTGCATGTCGGGGTCGAGCGCGCGGAAGAAAGCGGCGGCCAGCGGCAGCCCGCACACGACGATGGCATCGCGGCTGTCCATCACGCCGGAAAACCGCGCGCTGGCGGGGATCACGCTCTCGCTTGTAACGTCGCGCCCCCCGCCCGGCAGACCCTCGCCAAGGTCCTCGGCCAGGGTTGCGGTGACGAAGGCACCCAAATCGAAGCCAGGGAGGTCGAAGCCGGGGAAGGCGAACACCTTAGTGAACGAACCGCGCCACGACATCGCGATAGGACCGCGACACCTTCACCTGCGCCCCCGAATCGAGCACCAGAAAGCATTCGCCGTTGGTGTGCGGCTTGACCTGGCGGACCTGGTTGAGATTGACGATGGTCGAGCGGTGGACCCGCTGGAACACGCGCGGGTCGAGGCGGCGTTCGAGGTCTTTCATAGTCTCGCGCAGGATCAACGAGTTGTCGCCCGTGTAGATGCACATGTAATCGCCCGCCGCTTCGATATGTTCGATCGAATCGATCTCGACGCGGAAGATCTGGCCGCGATCCTTGATGTTGATCAGCTTCTCGAAGCGGCCCGCGACCTCGTCCTCCTCGGGCATCGCATCCATTGCGTCGGGCGCGACTTCGGCGAGCACTGTCTTGAGCTTTTCGGCCTCTTCCAGCCCTTTCTTCTCCGACAGGCGGGTCCGCGCACGATCCAGCGCATCGGCCAGCCGGTCGTCGTCGACCGGCTTGAGGAGGTAATCGACCGCATTGGCCTCGAACGCCTTCAGCGCGTGTTCCGAATAGGCGGTGACGAACACGAACAGCGGCGGTTCGATCTCCATCACCCCCTTGACCACGCTGAACCCGTCGAAGCCGGGCATCTGGATGTCGAGGAACACAAGGTCGGGCTTGCCGGTCTTGATCTTGCGGATCGCCTCGCGCCCGTTCGAGCAGGTGTCGATGATCTCCACATCGGGATATTTGGCGAGGCGCAGCTCAAGGCCCTGGATGGCCAGCTTCTCGTCGTCGACGAGGATGGTGCGAATGGTCATTGCGTTCCCATATTATTTTGGACCTTATTTTCTATATTCTTCAGCCCGCCGCCGCCAGCCGGGGGGCGGGCCGGGGCACGGGCACTTGGTCTTCGCGTTTCTCGAACGGCAATTCGATCACCACGGCGAATCCGCCATCGGGCGCGTCATGAATCTCGAAGCGATGCTGGTCGCCATAGGCCTGGGCCAGCCGGTCCCGGATGTTGGCCAGCCCCACCCCGGTCGACATTGGATCGCCTCCGATGCTGCTCCCGATACTCAGGGCCTCGATATTGATTGCGGCGAGCCTGTTGGGATCGAGCGTGTTCTGCAATCCCGGTCCGGTGTCCGATACGGTGATGCGAAGCCTGGAACCGACGAGTTGCGCCGCGACCGTGATCTGCGCGCCATCTTCAAGCGGGGTTACCGCGTATTTGATCGCATTCTCGACCAGCGGCTGGAGCAGCAACGACGGTAACAGCGCTTCGCAGGTTGCCGGGTCGATGCGGAATTCGGTCCGCAGCCGGTCTTCGAAGCGCATCCGCTCGATGCCAAGATAGAGCTTCAGCGTCTCGATTTCCTGCGCCACGGTGACGCGGCCCGCCGGCTCGTTGATCAGGGTATAACGCAGAAACGACGACAAGCGGCTGAGCATCGCGTTGGCCGGCTCGGTCTGCTTGAGCAGCACCAGCGTGGAGATCGAATTGAGCGTGTTGAACAGGAAGTGCGGGTTGAGCTGGTAGCGCAGCATGGCGAGCTGGGCGCTGGTCGCCTGAGCTTCGAGCCGCAGCAGCTGGTCGTTCTGTTCCTCGACCTGAAGGAAGAAGTTGATCGCGTAATACAGCGCCGACCATGCCCCGAGCAAGGTCAGATCGAGATAGAAAACGCCTAGGAACAGCTGCGCGAAGCCGGCATCCTTGCCCGGCAGATAAAGGCTGAACACCCAGCTATCGATGAAGGCATAGAGGCTGACCGCCAGCGCGAGGACCAGCGCGGTGATCCCCCAGGTGACCAGCGGGCGCTGGGCGATCAGCGCGCGGTAAATCACTGCCAGGATCAGCGAGAGCGAGAAGCCGGTGATCGAGGCGATCAGAACCAGCACCATCGAGGACAGCGGCTGCGTGTTGGCGATGCTCGACAGCCCGCGCAAGACCATCGCACCGCCCCAGCCGGCCGCCTGCAGTTGCCAGAAGGCGCGGTTCTTGTTGCCGAAAAACGGCGTGGGGCGGAACGGCAGCACGGCCATAGCGGCCCGGCTTAGCCGCTTTGTCCCGCAACAGGAAGGTTTTGCAGAGCGCGACCGCTTGGGTTAGTTTGCCCGCAAGGAGAGATGCAATGGACGACCAGACCAAGATTGTGGCGGCGACCGGCCATGGGGACGGCGAAGTGCTGGCCGATATGGAGCACGGAATCGAGGAGCGGGCACGCTTCACCGCGATGACCGAGGGCACCAAGGAAGACTGGACCATCATCGCGCGCGACTATTTCGCTTTTGCCGACGGCCTGCCCGACCGGGTGTTGGCGCATCTCAAGCTGCTCGATGGCGATTTCGGCGGATTTCCGGTGTGCCGGATGCAGCACAGCCTGCAGACCGCAACCCGCGCACACCGCGACGGGCGCGACGAGCCCTATGTGGTGATGGCGCTGCTCCACGACATCGGTGACACGCTGGGAACCTACAACCACCCCGATGTCGCCGCCGCGATCATCAAGCCGTTCGTCGATGAGCGTACCCACTGGATCTGCCAGAACCACGGTGCATTCCAGGGCTACTACTATTTCCACTTCCTCGGCATGGACCAGAACCTGCGTGAGAAATTCCGCGACAATCCGCATTTTGCCGCCTGCGAGGAATTCTGCGCCAAATACGACCAGAACTCGTTCGATCCGGCCTATGAAAACGAGCCGCTGGAGTTCTTCGAGCCGATGGTCCGGCGCGTGCTGGCGAAGCCGATGGCGAGCATGTACCGCAAGCAGGCAGCGTAACGGCCGTTCCGCTGGCGGCGCGGGTTTTCACTGCTCTGCGCTGAAATCACGTGCCCAGTTGGCTGCTCCGCCCGCATCCCTCGCCATCGCAGCGCGCATCGCTGCTATTTCAGCGGCGATTTTCCGGACGCGCGTTTTCCAGCGGTCGTGATCCGGGCTGGAAAGCGGGCCGAGGTCGGTCATCGGCCCCCAGCGAGCGAAGAACCGCAGGGCCGCCTCGGGCTCGTAGCCCGCATTGGCGAGCAGCCAGACCGAAAGGCGGTCGGCCTCGCGCTCGGTGACCTTGACCTTGCTCCACGTGCGCCCGCTGGCATCCAGACGGGCGCGGTGCCCGAGGACATTGTGCGCCAGTTCGTGGGCCAGCGCGGCGGCGAGTTCGTCCTCGGGGAACGCTTCGACCAGTTTGCGCCCGATCACCACGCGGCGTCCGTCGGCGGCGGCTTTCGTACCCGAAGCGAGCAATTCGAAGCGGGTGATGCAGACGGGCTCGCCGACGATGCTCAGCGTCCGCCCGTAGCGGACCAGATCGACCTGGCCCGTTGAAGCGAGCGCCGCGTCGACGCGGTCGTGCAGCCCGGCCAGCCGGGCGTAGTTGCCGGGTCTAACCCGCGGCAGCGCCGCGATATCCTGACCCGCGACTGCGCTCAGCGGATCATTCGGAGCGAGCCCTGCGCGCGCCGCGGGCGCGCCTGCCGCTACGGCCTGGATTGCAATGTCGTTTGACGTCTTCAGCGCCGCGCGCAAGGGGGCGGGATCGGCATAGCCCGCAAGGTCCTGCAGCAGCAATCCGATGCCCGGCGCGGTTTCGCGGCAGAACGGGGCGTTGCCTCGCACCAGCTGCCAGCCGATCGTCTGGACCCGCGCATCGAGGGTCTGGAGCTGCTGGAGGGCCGTGGGGGGAGACGGCATGGGCGAGACGGCTTGTACGCTCCCCGGCGCCAGCGTCACGGCCAGCGCGATAGCCAGCGTCGCCGTGCGTTTCACGCGGCCTCGCGCGCCTCGGCGATGGCCTTTTCGAGCGCCTCGCGTCCGACCGCGCCGACCAGCAGCCGATCGCCGACCACCCAGGCGGGGGTGCCGTTGATCCCCAGCTTGCGCGCCAGATCGAGATTGTTGGCCAGTTCCTCGCTGACGCCCGCAGCGGCGCCGGCAGGATCGACCCCGGCAGTGCGCGCGGCAGCCGCGATGCTTGCGGCATCGGGGCGCGATCCGGCGAACATCGCATCGTGGAACGCGGCATATTTGCCTTGAGCGGCGGCGGTCAGCGCCATCTTTGCCGCCTCGGTGCTGGCGGGCGAGAGGATTGGCAACTCGCGCACCACGATCCGCAGATCGGGATGCGCGGCGATCAGCGCGCGCACGTCGGCCACGCTCTGGCGGCAAAATCCGCAAGCATAGTCGGTAAACTCGACCAGCGTGATCGTGCCGCGCGGATTGCCCAGCACCGCGCCCGGGAACGGGGTCTCGAGACCGCCACGGTTATCCGCAACCTGCCTGGCCGCGCCCTTCGATTGCAGGCGCTCCATCGCTTCGGGAAGGATTTCGGGGTGAGTGAGGATATAGTCGCGCACCACCGCCTCGATCGCCGCGCGATCGGCCTTGGCGAGCGAGGAGGCCGCAGATTCGGGCGCGGCGCGGCTCTGCCACCACCAACCGCCCGCCGCTCCGAGTGCGGCCAGCGCCACTGCCAGCGCAGCAAACCACGGAAATCCGCGCCCCATCTAACGCCGCTTGCGCTGATCTTCGATCGCGGCACGCGCCTGGAAGGCGATGTCCTGCGCACGCAGCCAATCGGGCGAGCCTTTGGGCAGCCCGGCTTCGGCAGCCGAAGCGCTGGCGAAAGCCAGTTGCATCTGGCGGTTCATCGCCTGCTGTTCGGCACTTGCCAGCCGCGCGCGCGGGGTATCGCCGCGCGCTTCGTAAACGACGCCGAGCTGGTACCATGCAAACGGGTTCTCGCGGTCTTTCGAAACGGCCGCGCGCAGCACCCGTTCGGCTTCGGGGAAATTGGCCTGATCCTCGGTCGCGATCAGTGCGTGGCCGAACGTGCCCGCGATCAGCGGCTGGTTGTTGGTCAGCTCGGTCGCGCGGCGCAGCGGGGCCAGCGCCTCACGCGCCTTGCCCGATTCCAGCAGGACCTGGCCCTTGAGTTCGAGGAAATAGGGATTGTCGGGCTCGGCGGCGAGGAGCGCGTCGGTTTCGGCCAGCGCCTTGTCGATCTGCGCGTCCTTGTGAAAGGCATAGGCGCGGGCATAGCGCGCGGGCGGCGTCGTGAGATATTCGGGATAGGCTTGCAGGGTCAGCTTGGGCTCGGCGATATAGCCATAGAGCTTGGCCTTGATGAGCTGGAAGCGGCGCTCGATCTCGGGGTCGGGCGAGCGGTTCCATGCCGGGTCCGCCTCATAGGTATCGGTCAGCGTGGTGATCCGGTCGCCCGACGAGGGGTGCGACGAATAGAACTGCGCATCGGGGCTGCGGCTGTTGTAGCCATAGCGATATTCCAGCTTCTGGAGCTTCTTGAAAAATTCCAGGCTGCCTTTTCCGGTAATCCCGGCCTTGGCCAGATAGCTCGCTCCGGCGGCGTCGGCGGTCGATTCCTGGGTGCGGCTGAACGCGAGGAATGAGCCCAGCGCGGCGTTTTGCCCCGCGCCGATGATGCCCATTGCCGCCTCGCCTGCGCCCGCCACGGCGGCGGCGACGCCCAGCAGCAGGCTGACGATGGTAATCCCGGTTGCTGCCTTCTGCCCGCCGTTGCCGATCACATGGCCGCCGGTAATGTGACCCAGCTCGTGCGCGATCACGCCCTGGACCTCGTTGGCACTATTCGCTTCGCCGATAAGCCCGGTGTTGAGATAAACCGCCTGCCCGCCCGCAACGAACGCATTGATCGACGAATCGCCAATCAGCACGATGTCGACGTTTTTGGGATCGAGCCCGGCCGCCTCGATCAGCGGTGCGGACATATCGCGCAGCAGCGCTTCGGTCTCGGCATCGCGCAGGATTGATTGTGCCGCAGCGGGCTGGATCGCCAGCGCGGCGACGCCCACGATTGCCAGCATACGGCTCGCAATGGCTTTGATTACGAAGCGAGAGCGCGCGGCGATCATGTCCGGAGGGCTAAGCCCCTGCGGGCTGAACCGGCGATGAAGCCGGGGCGGGGGCGGGTACCTGGGCAGGTTGAGCCGCCTGGGCCGGCAGGACGCGCTTCAGGAACGGGAACACCGCTTGGCTCACCCGGGCGTCACGATCGAACACATTGGCCAGCTTCAGGATAAGATCGTCGTGGCTCATGCCCTGCATCAGCACCGCCTTGGTCGGGGCACCCGCCTCGGTCAGGCGCCTGGCGAGAATTCGGGCATTGCGCGGACGCACCACGGTGTCCTCGGTCCCGTGGACCAGCAACAGCGGGGGCGCGTCGGCCCGGACAAAATTGATCGGCTGGGTGTCCTGCGGGCGCGGCCAGTGGCCCATCGCGTTGATCGAGCTTTTCTTATCATACGGATAGAAGTCTGATGGACCGGCCAGGATCACCGCGCCCTTGACCGTGCCTTCGGGCACTCCCTCGCGCCCCAGCCATTGCCGATCGAGACTGAGCATCGTGGCGTTGTAGGCCCCCGCCGAATGGCCCGACAGCACTGTCGCGGTGGCGTCGATACCGTGTTTGGGTGCTGCGGCGAGCGCAAACCGGGTGCCCGCGGCGCTGTCCTCGAGCATCGCCGGAAAGCGCCCGCCTTTGTTGAGGCGATAACCGACCAGCGCGGTGGCATAACCCTGTTCGGCCAGCACACGCGCAATCCAGCCATAGGCATAGGGATCGCCGCTGCGCCAGCCGCCGCCGTGAAAGAACACCACCAGCGGGAACCCGCCCGCCGGAGCCTTGCCCTGCGGTATATGAATCGCGAGCTTCTGCGCCGGATCGGTGCCATATTGAGCCCGCTCGACCAACGTCGATCCGCGGGTTCGCGAAAACCAGCCATCGAACGTATCGAGCGTGCCGGCCGGATCGGTATCGGCGGCCCGCCACAGAAGACCGCCGGACACGAGCAGTGCGAGCAGCACCCCTGCGCCCGTCCAGCCGAGCCATCCTATTCGCTTGCGCCCCGGTGAGTTCATCATCGCCGGCCGCTATAGCGCGGCGTGGTGGCGCCGTCTTGCGTTCGTTTAATCCAGCAGGCGCCTGGTCGCGCGTTCGAGCAGGGGCACGTCTTCGGGCACTTCTCCCAGCAACACGACCTCGCCCGAGGGCAGGCGGCGGGCGATCAGCAGGGCAAATTCGCTGCCTTCGGTTTCCAGTTCCGCGAAAGCGCGGGCGGGCAGATTGCGCAGCTTGCGCACCAGCGCCTCGCGCGGAGCCTCGCGCCGCTCGATCGCGCGGCCCTCGGCAGCCTTGCGCAATTGCCGCTCGGCCTTGACCACGCCCTTGAGCCCGCCGGGCGCGGCGAGCAGGTAATTGCCCAGGCTGCCGCGCGCGATCCCGTTGCGCTGGGCATGGCTGAGCGCGGCGGCATATTCGGTGAGGCGCGTCTTGTCGTAATCCGCCCCGAACACCAGCTTGACCACCGGGGTCATCGGCGCGCGATCCTGCACGGTCAGACCGGCATCGGCGATCAGCTCCTGGAAATCCTCGGGCGCTTCGCCGGCAGCCAGCGCGAAGTCCCAGGCCCGTCCGATCGCGCCATAAAGCGCGCCGCGGGTGCGGTCCTCGCTCGATCGCGCGGCCTGCGCCAGTTCGCGCGCCGAGGCGAGCCAATCGGCCAGCCCCATGTCTTCGGGCTCCATCTCGGCCGGGGCCCCTTGCTCTGCGGCAAAGGCGGCCAGTTCGAGGTGGGCGGCGTTGAAGCGATCGACCGACAGCTTTGCACCAAAGCCGGGTGCAGGCCAGGCGACGCGATGATCCGGACCGTCGCCGTCCTCCTCGCTCGCGGGGCCATCGGCCCAGACGGTCATCTCGTCGCTGCGCCGCAACGGATTTGCCGGGCCATCGCTCTGGTTGTCGAGTGCCTGGTCGATCTCCAGCATCAGTTCGTCGGTGGTCTGCTGGTCGGCGATCTCCTTCCAGTTGATCACGCCGTAGATGAAGTCGATGGTGCTGTTGTCCGAACTGAACGGCAGCAGGATGCCGCGGTAGAGGATCGACTGGCCGCGCTGGTTGACGAATTCGGCCTCGAACCCGATCGGCGCCTGATTGGCGATGATCTGCATATAGTGATCGGTGATCCGGCTCAGCAGCGAGCGGCTCGGCACATCATCGAGGTTGCGGATCGACGCATCGGCGCCGCACTCGTCGGCCAGCGCGTCGCCGAGAAACCGGACGCCCGGATTGTCGATCCCGACGGTGAAATCCAGGATGACCGAATAGGGACCGAAATCGGGCAAGGCCTCGGGATCGAGGTCTTCGATCAGGGGGAAATTGCGGTCGGCCAAAAGGCCAGCCCAGTGATTGTAGGCGCGGACCTGCATCCGCCGCTCGTCCTGGCCGATCGATGCCGGGGCTTCGGGCGGTCCGCTATCGCAGTGGTCCGGATCCTGAGCGCCCAGATCGATCGAAGCGCGATCGAACGGGACAAGATCGCTCGCATCGGAGAAATCGCCGTGCAGTCCGCGGAAGGTATCCATGCGTAATTGCCCCTAAGTCCCTTGGTCGGAACAACTTTGGCGCGACATGGTAAATTAAGCGTTAAGTTGCGCTGCCTGAATTGGGGCCGGTTTGGAAACGGGCAGTTATCTCGGTTCCGGCACCGCATCGATCCGGCCTTCGTGGCGGGTCGGCATCGGCGCGATCCAGTGCAGCAGCAGCGACGCAGCCAGCCAGATCGCGGCACCGTATAGCGCGAAGCCAAGCCCGAATGCATCGGCCGCCGCGCCCCAGCCCCACGCGCCCAGCGCCATGCCACCGAACGTCGCCGCCTGATAGATCGACAGGCAGCGCCCCAGAATCGCTTCGGGCGAGCGCAACTGCATCGCCGTGTTGAGGCTGGTCATCGCCGCGACCCAGCCCGCGCCTGCCACGCAGGTGGCGGGCAGGGCCATCGCCAGGCTGGTCGCCGAGGCCATCAGCAACGTCGCCGCCGCGAACGCCAGCGTCGCGCCGGCGACCACCGCCTCGGCCCCGAACCGGCGTCGCCAACCCGCCACGAACAGGGCGACCACGATCGACGAGACCCCGAACGCGCCGAGCATCAGGCCGTAATCCAGTTCGGTCCCGTTCAACCGGTCGCGCGTGAGAGATGGCAGCAGCGCCTGATAACCCACCGCGCCGAACCCGAACACGAAACCGCGCAGCAGCACCTTGCGGATCGGCGAGGACTGCGCGCAGAATGACACCCCGGCGCGGATCGCGGCCAGCATCGGGGTGCGTGCAGGGGTTGCTCGCGGCACTTTCCAGCGCAGCAACACGACGATCATCCCGACATAACTGATTGCGTTGAGCGCGAAGGCCAGCTCGGTACTCCACAGCGAAATCAGCAGACCGCCAAGCGCCGGGCCGACGCTGCGCGCCAGATTGAACGAGATCGAGCCGAGCGAAATCGCTTGCGGCAAGTCCTCCGGCGCAACCTGTGCGCGGACCGAGGCCTGCCAGGCCGGGGCATTGAGCGCGGTCCCGGCCCCGACCGCCAGGGTGAAGGCGAGCAGCAGGTAGGGACCGACCTGCCCCGCCCAGGTCAGCAGCGCCAGTGCCGCGGACACCGCCAGCATGCCCATCTGCGCGATCAGCATCACCCGGCGGCGATCGTAATTGTCGGCGATCGCACCCGCGAACACCCCCAGCAGCATGATCGGGATCGTCGCCGAGGCCTGGACCAGCGCGATTAGGACATGGCTTTGGGTCAATTCGGTCATCAGCCAGGCCGCGCCGACCGACTGGACCATGCCACCGATGCTGGAGAACAGGTTGGCGATCCAGATCGCCCGAAAGGCCGGGTGACGGAACGGCGCGAGCGGGCGGCCCGGCGCGGTCCAGCCCGATCCCGCCACTACAGCAGGTAGCGCATGCGGATCGGCATGGTCACTTCGGCCTCGCCCACCGCAAAGGCGGCCTTGCCGAAGCGCGGCGGGCCGAAGCTGACCGCTGCATCACGCGAAAAGCCGAAGCCTTCGCGCGGCAGCAGCAGCGCCATGTCGGCGCGGCCGTTGGCGTTCTCGTCGTGGACCAGCGCCACCGCATAGCGCCCGGCGGGCAACGTGGCGAAGCGGAACGAGCCTGCCTCATGCGCCGCCAGGGTCAGCCGGCGCGAATCGGGATCCTTGCGGCAATCGGGAAACGCCTGCGCATCGCGGGTCAGGCAGACCTGGACCAGGCCCTTGGCCGAGCGCAGGCCGGTCAGCGCCACGGTCACTTCGCCGGTCGGTGGCGGGGCGGCGCCGAGAAGCCCAAAACCCATCAGGGCAGAGGCCAACAGTGTCACGAACTGATTGGGTGTCGTCATGCGCGCGCCTCCAGCGTGCCGATCCCGCGATCGGTTCCGCACAACCGGTCCCAGTGGCGGAAGTATAGTCCGTAATTGCATCGATATTGCTCGTGATGGCGCTGGTGATGGCTGGCGGTTATCAGCCAGCCGCCCAACCGCGAATGAACCAGCGCCCGCGGGAACAGCTCCCAGCCCATGTGATTGGTCACCCCCATCACGGTCATGATCGTCAGGACCAGGCCGAGCATGCCGACATGGATCGGCACGAGGAACACCAGTGCCGGGATTACCACCGCACCGGTCAGCGCCTCCAGCGGATGAAAGCTCATTGCCGCCCAGGCGGTCGGCGGACGGCTGGCGTGGTGGACCGCATGGGCGAGCTTGAAGGGCTTTGGCCGGTGCATCCAGCGATGGGTCCAGAAGAACCACGTGTCGTGCGCCAGCAGATAGACCAGCAACGAAGCGGGCAGCCACCAAAGCGGAAATGCGGTTGGATCGGTGTAGATCCGGGTCCAGCCATGCTGCTGCCAGCCCCACGCGACGATCCCGGCGGGCACGCCATAGATCGCCGCCGAAGCCAGGCTCCAGCCGATCTCGCGGCCAATCTGGGGGCTGAGGCCGTCATAAAGCCCCGGCCGCACCCGCGCGGTGAGCCAGGCGAACAGCCCACTGGCCGCAAGATAGCGCGCCCCGACAATGCCGGTCATCGCAAGTGCGGAGAGAACGACACCGTTCATCCCGGCGCCCGGAATCCCGACAAAGGTGACGAAGGTGCCACGGTTCAATGTCCCAAACGCTGCGGGGGTCCACATGGCCCCGATCCCCTGCATCCTATGGCAAGCGGCCCGGCGATAGGACAGCGAAAATCCTCCCCAAGACAAGCCCGGGGAGGATCGAATCGCTCAGCTGGCGCGGCGCACCGCACCGCGATGCTGGCCCACGCCCGGCCCGCCGCGCGGGTTGTAGCGACGCGGACGCTCGCCGCCGCCAGTTTCGCCACGTGCATCGCCACGATGCGCCGGCCCGCCGCGACCATCGCGACGTCCTGTGTTGTTGTGCGGATCCTCGCTGCGCTGCTTGAGCGGCGCGGGCAGCTTGGCGGCCTCGTTGCGGAAATCCTCGGGCAGCGGCAGCGGCATCAGCTGCACACCGGTCAGCCGCTCGATATCGCGCAGGTAAGGCTTCTCGTCGGGCGCGACGAAGCTGATCGCGATCCCATCGGCCCCGGCGCGGGCGGTCCGCCCGATCCGGTGGACGTATTGCTCGGCCACGTTGGGCATCTCGTAATTGAACACGTGGCTGACACCGGTCACATCGATGCCGCGCGCGGCAATGTCGGTCGCGACCAGCACCGGGGTCGAACCCTGCTTGAACGCTTCCAGCGCGGCGGTGCGCTGGGCCTGGCTCTTGTTACCGTGGATTGCGGCGGCCTTGACGCCTGCGCTCATCAGATGGCGCACGATCCGGTCGGCGCCGTGCTTGGTGCGGCTGAACACCAGCGCGCGCTCCAGCTCGTTCGACTGGTGCAGTGCACGCAGCTTCAGCGTGAGCAGCGACTGCTTTTCGGCCTGGTTGACGTGGGTGACGAACTGCTCGACCCGCTCGGCGGTGGTCGCCTGCGGGGCGACCTCGACCCGCACCGGGTTGTCGATAAACTGGCGGCCCAGCTCGGCGATCGCCTTGGGCATGGTGGCCGAGAAGAACAGCGACTGGCGCTTTTCGGGCAGCATCCGCGCAACGCGCTTGAGCGGCACGATGAAGCCCAGATCCATCATCTGGTCGGCCTCGTCGAGCACGAAGATCTCGACATGGCGCAGCGTCAGCGCGCGCTGGTCGATCAGGTCGAGCAGGCGGCCCGGGGTGGCGACGAGCACGTCGACGCCCGAAACCAGCCGCCGCGACTGCTTGCCGACGGGCACGCCGCCGAACACGCATTCGACCGACAGGTTCAGGTACTTGGCATAGCCGGTCATGTTTTCGGCGATCTGCGCGGCGAGTTCGCGGGTGGGGGAGAGCACCAGCATCCGGCAGGCAGCCGGCATGTGCCGCTTGGGATCGGCGGCAAGGCGGTGGAGCGAAGGCAGCGCGAAAGCGGCGGTCTTGCCGGTGCCGGTCTGGGCAATGCCCAGCAGGTCGCGGCCCGCCAGCAGCGCGGGGATCGCCTGGCGCTGGATCGGGGTGGGATCGGTGTAACCCTTCGCGGCAAGCGCGCGCTGGATCGGCTCGGCAAGGCCGAGATCGGTAAAATAACTCATGAAATTCATACTCGTAATGGGTGCGACGCGCGCATCAATGGCCCGGACGGACCACGCGCGAACGCAAGGTGTCGTTCGATGCGACCCTGCGTGAAGAAGGCTGCTTCTGCGATGCGGCCGTGGGTCCGGGGCGGGTCTCTGCGGTGT
>JBBSKI010000008.1:0-39296 GCA_038256425.1 Sphingomonadales bacterium | reverse complement strand
GGGCATCGAGCATCGCTGCCGCCTCGTCGAGCGCCTTGGCCTCGCCCACGGTCACCCCGCCGGGGCCGGGCTCGTTCTCGCCGGGGCCGCAGGCGGCAAGCGCGGCGCAGAGCAGCGGCAGGAGCAGACGTTTACGCATGGTGCCACCTTGCCACGCAGGACGACCGCGCGAAATGAAAAAGCCCCAAACGAAAAAAGCCCCAAACGAAAAAGGCGGGGAGCCGGTTGCCCGGTCCCCGCCTTCTACGATGCCATTCCGGTCGCGCGGCTGGCGCGACCGAAGCGAATTACATCTTGGGTTCTTCGGAAGCCATCTTGGCGTCGTCGGCAGCCTTCTCGGCATCGCCGGCAGCCTTTTCGGCATCCATCTTCGCGTCGCCAGCGGCGTCGGCCGAGGCCTCGGCACCCGCGGCAGCGGCTTCCGCCGGAGCGGCTGCAGCGTCAGCCGGCATGGCTTCTTCAGCAGGCATTTCGACCGTGTCGGCAGCGGCTTCTTCGGTGGCGGTGTCGGACGAGCCGCAAGCGGCAAGCGCCAAGGCAGCGGTCGCGGCGAATGCAGCGTAAACGATTTTCTTCATGAAATGGGCCCTCTTTCAAAACATAGACCGCCGCGAACCGCTTTCACCGGGAAAGCGCATACGCGACGGCTGCGGGCTTTTACCGATTCGCAGCGGTCATAGCAAACGACAAAATTCATATGCCGTTCACCTTCCCGGAGCCTCCCTCGGACGGCCCGATTGCATCATATAAAGAATTCTTTATATGATGCTCACAATGATCTCACCAACCCCACCTTCAGTCGCCTCGACGACCCCGGTTGCGCTGATCGATGTGCTGCGAGCACTGGCCGATCCGACGCGCTTGCGGATTGTCCGGCTGTTGACCGGAATGGAGCTGGCAGTGGGCGAACTGGCGCAAGTGCTGGGCCAAAGCCAGCCGCGCGTCTCGCGCCATATCCGTATTCTGGCCGAAGCCGGGTTGACCGAACGTCGCCGCGAGGGATCGTGGGTGTTCCTGCGCTGCGCCCTGAGCAGCGAGCCGCGCGCGCCGTTCGCCCAATTGATCGATCGGTTGCTCGATGCGGGCGAACAGGTCGATGCCGCATTCGCCGCGCAGGCCGAAGCCGACCGGCTGCGGCTGGGCCAGATCCGCGCCGGCCGCGAATCGCGCGCCGCCGACTGGTTCGCCCGCCACGCCGCCGAATGGGATACACTCCGCAGCCTCCATAGCGCCGACGGCCCGGTCGAAGCGGCGCTGAGCGCGCTGCTGGCCGACAGGTCGCCCCAATCTCCAAATCTCGGTCGCCTGCTCGATGTCGGGACCGGCACCGGACGCATGGCCGAATTGCTCGAGCCTGCGGCCGAGGCGGTCGTCGCGCTCGATAACAGTCCCGAGATGCTGCGGCTTGCCCGCGCCCGGCTCCAGCATCTCGCCCCGGGGCGGGTCGAACTGGTCCAGGGCGATTTCGCCGCGCTGCCGTTCGCCGATGCCGTGTTCGACACCGTGTTGTTCCACCAGGTGCTGCATTACGCCCAGGCCCCCGAGACCGTGCTCGCCGAAGCGGCGCGCGTGACGCGGGCTCACGGGCGGATCGCGATCGTCGATTTCGCGGCGCACGACCGCGAAGAGTTGCGTGACCGTCATGCCCACGCGCGGCTGGGCTTTGCCGACGACCAGATCGCCGCGCTGCTCCACGAGGCGGGCTTCGTACCGGGGCCGGGCGAAGTGCTCGCCGGACCGGAGCTGACCGTCGTGGTCTGGACCGGCACTCGCCGCGAATCGGCGGTGCGCCGCCTCCCCCGGCCCGAAAATCCCAGAAAGGAAACCGTGTGACGATCCCCGGCACTTTGCCAGAGTCATCCAGCGAATTGCGCCGTTCGCGGGCGGGGCCGCTATTCGCGGGGCTGCCCGGCGATATCGCGGTGTCGTTCGAGTTCTTCCCCCCCAAGACCGAGAAAATGGAAGCGACCTTGTGGGAATCGGTCGCCACCCTTGCGCCGCTCGAGCCGCGCTTCGTCTCGGTCACCTATGGCGCGGGCGGCACGACCCGCGAGCGGACCCATGCCACGGTCGCGCGGATCGTGCGCGAAACCGCAATTCCCGCAGCGGCACACCTGACCTGCGTCGAGGCCAGCCGTGCCGATGTCGATGCCGTGGCGCGCGACTATTGGGAAGCGGGCGTGCGCCACATCGTCGCACTGCGCGGCGATGCGCCCGATGGGCCGGGGACGCGGTTCGTTCCGCATCCCGATGGCTATGAGAACGCCGCTGCACTGGTCGCCGGGCTCAAGGCCATCGCCCCGTTCGAGATTTCGGTCGCCGCCTATCCCGAATGCCACCCCGAATCGCCCGATGCACCGGCCGATCTCGATAACCTCAAGCGCAAGCTGGATGCCGGGGCGAGCCGCGCGATCAGCCAGTTCTTTTTCGAGCCCGACACCTTTTTCCGGTTCCGCGATGCAGTGGCGGCGGCGGGGATCAGCGCGGAAATCGTGCCGGGCATCATGCCGGTGACCAGCTTTGCCGCCGTGCGCAAGATGAGCGCGCTGTGCGGCACGGCTATCCCCGATTGGCTGGCCGACCAGTTCGACGGCCTCGACGAAAAGCCGCAGGCGCGCCAGCTGGTCGCCGCGACGCTGGCGGCCGAACTGTGCCGCCGTTTGTACGCCGGTGGTGAGCGCCACTTCCACTTCTACACGCTCAACCGCGCCGAGCTGAGCTATGCGATCTGCCATATGCTGGGTCTGCGGCACTCGGAGATTTCGTCATGACTGCCCGTGAGAGCTTTCTTGCCCAAGCCGCCCAGCGCATCCTGATCACCGACGGCGCCTTCGGAACCGAGATCCAGAACCGCAAGCTGGGCGAGGCCGACTATGCCGGCGGGCTGGGTCTGGGTCACGACCAGAAGGGCAACAACGATATCCTCGTGCTGACCCGCCCCGAAGTCCCCGAATCGATCCACCGCGCCTATTTCGCGGCGGGGGCAGACATCGCGGCGACCAACACCTTCTCCGCCAACACGATCAGCCAGGCCGATTACGGCGCCGAGCATCTGGTTCACGCGATCAATTTCGAATCGGCCAGACTGGCGCGCCGGGTCGCCGACGAATTTTCAGCCAAGGACGGCCGCCCGCGCTTTGTTGCCGGAGCCATCGGCCCGACCAACAAGACCCTGTCGCTCTCGCCCGATGTCAACGATCCGGGCTTTCGTGAGATCGACTGGGGCTTTCTGGTCGGGGTGTACCGCGACCAGGCCGCCTCGTTGATCGAGGGCGGGGCGGACTTCATCCTGGTCGAGACCGTGTTCGATACGCTCAATTGCAAGGCCGCGATCATGGCGGTGCGCGAATTGGAGCGCGCGCTGGGCCGCGAAGTGCCGCTGATGCTGTCGATGACGCTGACAGACCTTTCGGGACGCAACCTGTCGGGCCACACGGTCGAGGCGTTCTGGTACGCGGTGCGCCACGCCCGCCCGCTGACCATCGGGCTCAACTGCTCGTTCGGCGCATCGCAACTACGCCCGCATGTCCGCACGCTCTCGGGCATCGCGGATGCGCTGATCATGGTCTATCCCAACGCCGGGCTGCCCAACGAATTGGGCGAATACGATGAAATGCCCGCCACCACCGCCGCGCTGGTCGGCGAATGGGCCGAGCATGGCCAGGTCAACGTGCTGGGCGGATGCTGCGGGAGTACGCCCGCGCATATCGCAGCGATTGTCGAAGCAGCGCGGGCGTTTGCGCCGCGCAAGCTGCCCAAACTGGCCTCGGTGACGCGGCTGGCCGGGCTCGAACCGTTCGTGCTGGCGGCTTGAGCATCAAGGACATGAGTATCGACACCCCCCGCCCATCCGGCTCCAGCTTCGTCAACATCGGCGAGCGGACCAACGTCACCGGCTCTGCCGCGTTCAAGAAACTGATCCTTGCGGGCGACTATCCGCGCGCGGTCGAGGTCGCGCGCAGCCAGGTCGAGAACGGGGCGCAGGTGATCGACGTTAACATGGACGAGGGACTGCTCGATGCGGTCCACGCCATGACCACCTTCCTGAAACTGATCGCCGCCGAACCCGACATCGCGCGGGTGCCGGTGATGATCGACAGTTCCAAGTGGGAGGTGATCGAGGCCGGACTGAAGTGCGTTTCGGGCAAACCGATCGTCAACTCGATCAGCATGAAGGAAGGCGAAGCGCCGTTCCTGGAAGCCGCACGAAAGTGCATGGACTATGGTGCCGCAGTGGTCGTGATGGCGTTCGACGAGGCCGGGCAGGCCGACACCGCCGCACGCAAGATCGCGATCTGCGAGCGCGCCTATGCGCTGTTGACCGGCATCGGTTTTCCGCCCGAGGACATCATCTTCGATCCCAACGTGTTCGCCATCGCCACCGGCATGGAAGAACACGATCGCTATGCGCTCGACTTTATCGAGGCGGTCAAGGCGATCCGGCTGTCCTGCCCGCACGTCCACTTCTCGGGCGGGCTCTCCAACCTGTCGTTCAGCTTCCGCGGCAACGAGCCGGTGCGCCGGGCGATGCATTCGGTGTTCCTGTTCCACGCAATTCCTGCCGGGCTCGACATGGCGATCGTCAACGCCGGGCAGCTCGACATCTACGACGCGATCGACCCGGTGCTGCGCGAGGCTTGCGAGGATGTGATCCTCGCCCGCCGCCCCGATGCGACCGAACGCCTGATCACGCTGGCCGAAAGCTTCCGCGGCACCGACGTCAAGGCCGAGAAGGAGGCCGAGGAGTGGCGCAGCTGGGAGGTCGCGCGGCGGCTCGAGCACGCGCTCGTCAAGGGCATCGATGCCCATGTGGTCGATGATACCGAACTGGCGCGGCAGGAGGTTTTCGCGCGCGGCGGGCGCCCGATCGAGGTGATCGAAGGCCCGCTGATGGACGGCATGAACACCGTCGGCGACCTGTTCGGGGCGGGCAAGATGTTCCTGCCGCAAGTGGTCAAGTCCGCTCGCGTGATGAAGAAGGCGGTCGCCCACCTGATCCCCTATATCGAGGCGGCCAAGGAAGTCGGCGCGCGGCCCAAGGGCAAGATCGTGATGGCGACGGTCAAGGGCGACGTCCATGACATCGGCAAGAATATCGTCGGCGTGGTCCTCCAGTGCAACGGCTACGAGGTGATCGACCTGGGCGTCATGGTCCCGTGGTCGAAGATCCTCGATACCGCGCGCGAACAGGACGCCGACATCATCGGGCTGTCCGGGCTGATAACCCCCAGCCTCGACGAGATGGTCACCGTCGCCGAGGAGATGAAGCGCGCGGCCTTGAAAATCCCTCTGCTGATCGGCGGGGCGACCACCAGCAAGCTCCACACCGCGCTGCGGATCGATCCGGCTTACGATGGCCCGGTGATCCACGTGCTCGACGCCAGCCGCGCGGTCGGGGTCGCCAGCCAGCTGTTGTCCGATACGCAGGCCGAAGGGTTCGTCGCCAGCACGGCCGCCGATTACCAGCACGTCCGCGACATCCGCGCGGGCAAGGAGGCGAGCGTGCTGCTCAGCCTGGCCGACGCGCGCGCCAACGCCTTTCCCGCCGACATGAGCGAGAAGGCTCCGCCGCCCGAACAGCCAGGGCTGCACAGCTTCGCCGCCTGGGATCTTGCCGACCTGCGCGATTGTTTCGACTGGACCCCGTTCTTTCGCGCGTGGGAACTGGCCGGAAACTATCCCGCGATCCTCGACGATGAAGTGGTCGGCGAAAGCGCGCGCAGCCTGTTCGCCGATGCGCAGGCGATGCTCGACCGGATCGTGAGCGAAAAATGGCTGACCGCGCGCGGCGTGGTCGGATTTTGGCCGTGCCGCCGCGAGCAGGACGACGTGATCCTGCATGTGGAAGGCAACGTGCCCCCGGTGCGGCTGCCGTTCCTGCGCCAGCAAATCCGCAAGAGCCGCGATCGCGCCAACTTTTGCCTCGCCGATTTCATCGATCACGATGGCGATTGGCTGGGCGGCTTCGCGGTCGGCATGCACGGGATCGAACCGCACCTCGAACGCTTCCGCGCCGATCACGACGACTACAACGACATCCTGCTCAAGGCGCTCGCCGACCGCTTTGCCGAGGCCTTCGCCGAGCGGCTCCACCAGCATGTTCGCACGACGCTGTGGGGCTATGCGCCGGGCGAGCAGCTGACCAATGCGGCGCTGATCCGCGAGCAGTATCGCGGCATCCGGCCCGCGCCGGGCTATCCCGCCTGCCCCGATCACAGCCTCAAGCCGATCCTGTTCGACCTGCTGAACGCCGGCGAGAATGCCGGGATCGTGCTGACCGAGAGCCAGGCGATGCTGCCGACCTCGGCGGTCAGCGGGTTCTATTTTGCGCACCCCGAAGCGTCCTATTTCGGCGTCGCCCGGATCGGCCGCGACCAGCTGGAAGACTATGCCCCGCGCCGGGGAATACCGCTGGCCGAAGCGGAACGCTGGCTGCGGCCCAATCTGGACTGAGCGACCGTCGAAAGTGGACCGTTTCCAACTCCACACCGCCTACCCACACCGCCCACCCCACACCGCTCGTGCTGAGCCTGTCGAAGCACTGCTTTTTTTATTCGGGCAGCATGGCGCGTCGGCTCAAAAGAGCAGAACAGTGCTTCGACAGGCTCAGCACGAGCGGGGTTTGAGGGAAAAGTGAATTGGGTACTCTGGATGCCGCCTTCATCGGCGTCTAGCACCAGCCGATGCGCTTCCTTGTTGTTTTGGCCCTTGTCCTGATGTCGTCCCCCGCCCTTGCCCAGCCGCCCGCCACCGTCGCCGTGGCGTTCGACCTGCGCGGGAGCGAGGTGCGCGTGGCCGAGGGCCTCGCCGATCGCGCCACCGGGCGCACGGTGACTGCCGACGATCCGGTGCGGATCGCCAGCGTTTCCAAGCTGGTCGTCGCGCTGGGGGTGATGCGGCTGGTCGATCGGGGCACGCTCGATCTCGATGCCGACGTATCGGACACGCTCGGCTGGCGGCTGCGCAATCCGGCCTTTCCCGAAGTCCCGATCACCCTGCGGCTACTGCTGTCGCATCGGGCAAGCCTGCTCGACGGCGAGGACGACTATATCGTTCCGGTGGGCGAAACTTTGCGGGATCGGCTGGGGTCTCCGCGCTTGTGGGATGCGGAGCACGCGCCGGGCTCCAACTGGTTCCACTACGCCAACATGAACTTCCCGGTGGTCGCCAGTGTG
This sequence comes from Sphingomonadales bacterium, assembly GCA_038256425.1. Lineage (GTDB taxonomy): Bacteria > Pseudomonadota > Alphaproteobacteria > Sphingomonadales > Sphingomonadaceae > Novosphingobium. The sequence goes on along the minus strand of JBBSKI010000008.1, from coordinate 32,121 downwards.
ATGGAAGCCGCGACGGGCGAGCGGTTCGACCGGTTGATGGCGCGTGAGGTGCTGGAGCCGCTGGAGCTGAAGGCCTGTTTCAATTGGTCCGGCTGCGATCCCGCCACGCTCGCGCGCGCGGTGGTGCTGTACCGCGCCGGTGGCGAGGTGGCGCGCGACGATCTGAACGGCATTGCTCCCGCCTGCCCGGGCGTTCCCGCCGCCGATGGTTCGTGCGACATGGCGGGCTATATCCCCGGCACCAACGGCGCGATCTTCTCGCCCCAGGGCGGCCTGCGGATTTCGATGACCGATCTGGCGAAAGTCGGCCAGATGCTGCTGGCGGGGGGCCAGGGCTTCCTCAGCCCCGCCTCCTTTGCCCAGCTGACCCGCCCCCACTGGCGTTCCGACGGGGCCAATGGCCTGGGCGAAGACGGCAAGGCGGGCGGCGTGTTCCGCGTCTATGGCCTGGCAATCCACACCATTGGGACGGGGGGCGGCACTGCGCGCAACGAGGGCGGGCCGGGCGACGACCTGTTCGGCGACGGGCGCGAGCGGATCGGCCATTCGGGCGAGGCATACGGGTTGCGCTCGGGCCTGTGGGTCGATCCCGCGGGCGGCACCGGACTGGCATTCTTCACTAGCGCCGTGTCCGACGACGAGCCGCGCGGGTCCAGCGCCTTTACGCAGCGCGAGGAGATCGTCGTCCGGCGGGCCCGGGAAAGGCGTGCAACCGAATCACCGCCTCCGCGTTGATCCGGCAAACTGCGTAGATCCCGCGCCACCATCTGGCCGATTTCGACGCTTCGGACACAAAGAAGCTTTAGATGACCACATCGGCGACCACGACCACCATCGACGATCGGATCTCCCCGGCAACTGCCAACAATGACCCGGCTGGAGCCATCGACAGCCTCGGCCAGAGACGCGCGCTGCTCAAGTCTGCGCCCCGCTTCGATGTTCTGGCGGACGCGATGCCGCACATGGTCTGGTCGACCCTGCCCGATGGCGATCACGATTATTACAACGCACGCTGGTATGAGTTCACCGGCATGCCCGATGGCAGCACTGACGGCGAGGGTTGGGCGGACATGTTCCATGCCGACGACCAGCCCGAAGCGTGGCGGCGCTGGCGTCACAGCCTGGCCACCGGCGAGCCCTACGAGGTCGAATACCGCTTGCGCCGCCATGACGGGGTTTACCGCTGGGTGCTGGGACGGGCGATGCCGGTGCGTGACGGCGATGGCGGGATCGTCCGCTGGATCGGCACTTGCACCGATATTCAGGATGCCCGCGACGCCGCTCAACAGACCGAAATCCTCAGTCGCGAATTGAGTCATCGGATCAAGAATATCTTCTCGGTGATTTCCGCGCTGATCCGGTTGACCTCGCGGTCGACGCCGGGTTTTGCCAAGCCCGCTGCGGAATTGCAGGATCGCATCGCCGCGCTGGGCCGTGCCCACGAATTCGTGCGCCCGCATTCCGAATATTCACGGCCTCATCCGGTCGATGTTTCGCTGCGGAATCTTCTTGGCGATATCCTCGGTCCCTATCCGGCGCTGAGCGAAGGACGGATCGTTATCACGGGCGGAGACTTTGCGATCCACGATCGCGCTGCGACGCCGGTGGCGCTGATCGTCCATGAACTGGCGACCAATTCGCTCAAGTACGGCGCGCTGACCAGCGAAGCGGGAACCGTCCAGATTACCATTTCGAGGTCCGGCGATTTCATCGGTCTGTCGTGGGTCGAAGACGGTGGCCCGGCGATAACCGCAGCCCCGGAATTATCGGGATTCGGCTCCAAGTTGACGTCTCTGGCGGTCGGGCAGCAGCTCGGCGGTACGCTTGAACGTCACTGGTTGCCGCAGGGATTGCGCCTGGAAATGCAATTGCGCTGCGACAGGATCATGGTCTGAGACGCAATTCAGTACGAAGCGAATAGCTCCAGCCCGGGCGGCGGGGCGGGGTTCCGCGCGGCACCGCTCCGGTCGGCCAGGACGAAGTCGAGTGCCTCGCCGATGAGTTTGAAATCGACCGGCTTGGAAATGACCCCGAGTGTGCCCGGGACTCCGTTGCCAAGCTGGCGCGGGTTTGCGGTGACGAATATCACGCGGACACCCTTGGCGGCCAGAAGTGCACCGATCTGCGGCCCGGTCGCGCCATCGCACAGGTTGACGTCGACCAAGGCGACATCGACGGTGCGATTGCCGAGCCGCATCGCCGAAGCGGTGTCATCGGCGACGCCCACGCAATCGTATCCATAGTCCGACAGCGTTTCAGCCATTTCGAAGGCGACGAACGTTTCGTCCTCGACGATAAGTATTCGGGCAGGCATTGGGACGGGTCCAGGCTCCATTGGGTAACCTCCTATACCCTTCGACCCCGCGAAGAGTTCCAGAAAATCCAATGCAGAACAGCACTATTCTACCTGCGGCAACGTTCGAAACCCTCTCACGCGTGTTCGGCTTCGGTGCTTTTCGCGGCGTGCAGAGCCAAGTGATCGGCCACGTTCTGGCGGGGGAATCGGTGCTCGCGGTGATGCCGACGGGGGCTGGCAAGTCGCTGTGCTACCAGCTTCCCGCCGTGGTCCTGCCGGGCACCTGCGTGGTAATCTCGCCGCTGATCGCGCTGATGCACGATCAATTGCGCGGCGCGCGGGCCAACGGCATCCGCGCCGCTGCGCTGACCAGCGCCGATCTTGACCGCGATGCCACCATCGAGGCGTTCCGGGGCGGCGAGCTGGACCTGCTGTATGTCGCGCCCGAACGCGCCAGCCAGCCGCATTTCCGCCAGCTTCTGGCCGCCGCTGAAAGAAATGGCGCGCCGATCAGCCTGTTCGCAATCGACGAAGCGCATTGCGTCAGCGAATGGGGCCACGATTTCCGGCCCGATTACCGCCTGCTGCGCCCGCTGATGGAAGCCTTCCCGGCAATCCCCCGGCTGGCCCTGACCGCCACCGCCGATGCCCATACCCGCGCCGATATCCTCGCCCAGCTCGGCATTCCCGAAGCGATCGTCGCCGGGTTCGACCGGCCCAACATTCGCTATCGGGTGATGGGGCGCGACACCGTGGCGCGCCAGCTTGCCGCCCTGCTGATCGAGCAGCCCGGGCCGGGGATCGTCTATGCCCAGACCCGCCGACAGGTGGAGAAGCTGGCCGAGGGGTTGGCGAGTAAAGGCAGGGCGGTCCGCCCCTATCACGCCGGGCTGGAACCACAGGTGCGCGCCGCCAACCAGGCCGCGTTCGTGGCGTCCGAAGACATGGTGATGGTCGCGACGGTCGCGTTCGGGATGGGGATCGACAAGCCCGACGTGCGGTTCGTCGCCCATGCCGGGCTGCCCAAATCGATCGAGGCCTATTACCAGGAGACCGGCCGCGCCGGGCGCGACGGCGATCCGGCGGTGGCGCTGATGCTGTGGGGGGCAGACGATTTCGCGCGCGCCCGCCAGCGCATGACGGAAGTCGAGGAAGGTCGGCGCGAGGGCGAGCGGGTTCGGCTCAAGGCACTCGGCGCGCTGGTCGAGACCCCCGGCTGTCGCCGCGCGGTGCTGCTGCGCCATTTCGGCGAGAGCCCGCCCGAGACTTGCGGGAACTGCGACAACTGCCTGTCCGCGCCCGGCGTGATCGATGCGACCGAGACCGCACGCAAACTGCTCTCGGCGGTCTATCGCACCGGGCAGAGCTTTGGCCTCGGCCATCTCGAAAAGGTTCTGACCGGGGCGAACGACGAGCGGATCACCTCGCGCGGGCATGACCGGCTGAGCGTGTTCGGGATCATCGGGGCGGACGAGGCGCGGCTGCTGCGCCCCTTGTCCCGCGCCCTGGAAGCACGCGGCCTGCTGACCACCACCGAGCACGGCGGACTGGCGCTGGCGGGGGAAGCGCGCGCGGTGCTGAAGGGCGAGGCGCGGGTCGAGATCGTGGTGCCGCCGCAGCGTACCAGCAGGCGGGATCGCGGTGCCGACCGGAACAGGCCCGGCCAGGTCGCCAACCCGATCGGCGATCCGCTGTTCGATGCCCTGCGCGCGCTGCGCCGCGAACTCGCCAGTGAGGCGCAACTGCCGCCTTACGTGATCTTCCACGATGCCGTGCTGCGCGAAATTGCCGCGACCCGCCCCGCCAGCCTGGCCGATCTGGGCAAGGTCGGCGGGGTCGGCGCGCGCAAACTGGAGGCTTATGGCGAGGCGTTCCTCACGGTAATCCGCCAGCACTGACGGATGGATTGACCGGCTGCTGGCCGCGCGTCTTCCACAGCGAATAGAACACCCCGGTCGCGATCAGCGCAAAGGTTACGGCGAGGCTGGCGACCGGCGGGAACTTGTCGCCCCCCAGGATGAAGTCGGCGACGAAAATCTTCGAACCGATGAACACCAGCACCGCTGCCAGCGCATACTTGAGGTAGTAAAAGCGGTGAATCATCGCTGCCAGCGCGAAGTACAGCGCGCGCAGGCCCAGGATCGCCATGATGTTCGAGGTATAGACCACGAAGGTATCGGTAGTGATGGCGAAGATCGCCGGGACCGAATCGACCGCGAACACCAGGTCGGCAAGATTGATGACCACCAGCGCCAGGAACAGCGGAGTTGCTGCCCTGACCATCTTGCCGCTCTGCTCGTCGCGCACCTTCACGAAGAAGTGCTGGTCGTGCAGCTCCTTCGTCACCCGCATGTGCGACGAAATCCACTTTATCGCCGGGTTCTTCGCAAGGTCCGGCTGATGATCTCCGGCGAAGAACATCTTGATGCCCGTGAACACCAGGAACGCGGCAAAGATGTAAAGCACCCAGTACGCCTGATCGACCAGCGCGGCACCCGCGGCGATCATGATCCCGCGCAGCACGATCACCGCGATGATCCCCCACAGCAGCGCGCGGTACTGGTACTTCACCGGGATCGCGAAAAACGTGAAAATCAGGCTGATGACGAACACGTTGTCGATCGACAGCGCTTTTTCGATGAAGAACCCGGTGTAGTATTTCATGCCAAGGTCCGCACCCTTGGCGAACCAGACCCACGCGCCGAACGCCAGCGCGATGGCGACATAGAACGCGGTCAGGCGCAGCGATTCGCCGATCCCCATCGCGCGGTCCTCCTTGTGGAGGATGCCGAGGTCAAAGGCGGTAAGCGCTGCCACAAGCCCGATGAAGGCCAGCCAGAACCAGGCCGGGGTCCCCAGCCAATCGGCGAACAGAAATTCCATGGTGTCGCTCCGTCAGGCGCCAAAGCGGTCAGGGGTGCGGCGCTTCACGAACCCGGCGAGCCGGTCCTTGAGCGCGAGCTTGAGCTTCTTGAGACGGGCGATCTCGAATGTATCGGACCCCCAAAATTCGCGTTGGCGCGCGGATTGCAGGCCCCGCAACCGATCGTCGATGCGCTGATGGCGCTCGAGCAGGTAGTAGAATTGGTCGGACATGACAGATTCCCTATCGAAACGAATGGACGTTCGATCGGATGGGCCGCGCCGGGACCGTATTCGAGAAGGGGCAAGAACCCGGACCCAAGCATCGGCACCATCCGATGCAGTCCGACATCACGAGGTCCGTCACCTTAGGGCGACGAACCGCGCCAGAGGGGCCCGGTTCTGCGGAATACATGTGGCAACCTTCCCGGTGCATTTCAAGAGGGCTTGACGAGGTCGGCTCGGCGGAATAAATCTGACATCATAATTATATCGTATAGGGGGAACTCGAGATGTCCGAACCAAACGCCGAACCGAACAACGTCATGACCGCCAGCCGGGAACGCAGGGCGTGGAGCACCAGCGGCTACCTCATGCTTGTCCTGTTCCTGCTGCTGCTGTCGCTGACGGTCTGGCGGACAATCGCCTTTGCCGGCAGCAATCCTCCGCAAAGCGAGGTATTCGGCTTCGGGGTCGGGATCGGGCTGGCCGTGTTTGCGCTGCTTCTGATCTCATCGGGCTTCTACATGATCCAGCCCAACCAGGGCGCGGCGATCACGCTGTTCGGGTCCTATCGCGGGACCGATCGCACCACCGGGCTGCGCTGGGTCTGGCCGTGGATGGGCAAGACCAAGATCTCGGTCCGCGCCAACAATCTGATTTCGGACAAGATCAAGGTCAACGACCTGCGCGGCAATCCGATCGAGATGGCCGCGCAAGTGGTCTGGCGCGTGGTCGATACCGCGCAGGCGCTTTATGACGTCGACGATTACAAGGCCTTCGTCATGGTCCAGATCGAGGCCGCCGTCCGCACGATCGGCGCACGCTATCCCTATGACGATTTCACCCACCAGGAAGTCACCCTGCGCGGCAATCACGATCAGGTCGGCGGCGAACTGCGCGCCGAACTGATCGCGCGGCTCAGGCAAGCGGGCATAAGCGTCGACGAATGCGGCTTCACCCATCTGGCCTATGCCCAGGAAATTGCCGGGGCGATGCTCCGCCGCCAGCAGGCCGAAGCCGTAGTCGCAGCGCGCAAGACGCTGGTCGAAGGCGCGGTCGGGATGGTCGAGATGGCGCTTGAGATGCTCAGCCAGAAAAACGTGGTCCACCTCGACGATGAGCGCCGCGCGGCGATGGTGTCCAACCTGATGGTGGTGCTGTGCGGCGAGCGCGACACCCAGCCGGTGCTGAACACGGGCACGTTGTACCCCTAGCGCGCCGATGCCCCCCGCCAAGCCGCCCGCTCCGGCCCGAAAGGCCTTTCCCCTGCGGCTCGATCCGGCGCTGTTCGCGGCGCTGGAGCGGGCTGCCGCGGCCGATCTGCGCTCGGTCAACGCCCAGGTCGAATGCCTGCTGCGCGAGGCACTGGCGCGGCGCGGGATCAAGGTGGAGCTGACCCCGGGACCCAAGCGCGGAAGGCCAGCAAAAGGAAATGACGATGATCGATAGTGCAACACTGCCTGTCACCGAACTCCGCCGCGATCCCCGCTTGCTGATTGCCATGATCGTTCTGGGGCTGGCGGGGGTCGCGACGCTTTCCGTGGTCCCGCTCGAGACGATTCTTCCGCCCGGCGTCCATGTTCCGCGGCTGATGCTGCTGATCCAGCCCGCGATCCTGACAATGGGCTGTGCGGCGTTGGGATGGTGGTTTCAGCAGCGCTTGGGGCTGGACGCACCGGTGCTGCGCGCCGTGCTGGCCGGAGACAACTGGCTGCGTCCGTTGCAGCGCGGCGTGGCCGGTGCGGCGGTTGTTGCGGCGGCCACGGCGGCGATCCTGGTGGCTTATGGATCGGCGACGCAGGATGCGGCCAAAGCGACCCCGGAGCTCTACATTCCGCTAATCGCGCGGCTCGGCTATGGCGGGGTGGGCGAGGAAATCATCGCCCGCTGGGGTCTGCTGACGGGGTTCATGGCGCTGGCCATGCGGCTGGGACGGGGCCGGGACGCAGCGTTCTGGATCGCCAACGCAGCGGCGGCCCTGCTGTTTGCACTCGGCCACTTCGGCGCGCTGTTCGCGCTGGTGCCGCATCCTTCGCTCGCGCTGATGGCAGCAGTGTTGCTGGGAAACTTTGTTCCGGCGATGGGGTTCGGCTGGCTTTATCGCCAACACGGGATCGAGAGTGCGATGCTTGCACACGGCGGAGCGCATATGCTGTTTGCGGCTGTAGCCGCGAGCGGGCTGGTCGCCTGGTGATATCCACCGCGATCCGGCGCTGGAGCGGGCGGCCGGGGAATCGCTAGGCGCGTGTTAACCATTGTTCGCTAACGGTTCCCCCGCTTCGATGGGGATTTGCCGACAATGATCCGCCGCTTCAATCGCGCCGCACTCGCCGCGCTGGCATTCACCACACTCGCCGGACAAGCCGGCCCCGCACCTTACACGCTGGTCGAGACCGGGCGGACTTTCGGCGGACTCCAGCAGGCGGTCGATGCGATCGGCGACCGCGCGGGGACCATCCGCATCGCGCCAGGGCGCTACCGCGACTGTGCGGTGCAGGTGGCCGGCTCGGTCACCTTCGTCGCGCAAGTCGCGGGCGAGGCCGTGTTCGACGGCGCCGCCTGCGAGGGCAAGGCAACGCTGGTGCTGCGCGGGCGCAGCGCGCAGGTCAGCGGCCTGACCTTCGCCAACGTGCGCGTGGCCGACGGCAACGGCGCGGGGATCCGGCTGGAAGCGGGCGATCTGGCAGTCAGCCAGTCATGGTTCCGCGACAGCCAGCAAGGCATCCTCACCGCCAACGATCCCGCCGCGACGCTGCTCGTCGAAAAGTCCACTTTCACGCGGCTGGGCACCTGCGAAGGACCGGGCGGCTGTGCCCATTCGATCTATGTCGGCGATTACGGCGCGCTGACCGTGCGACGCTGCCGGTTCGAGGCCGGGCGCGGCGGGCATTACGTCAAGAGCCGGGCCGCGCGGATCGAGGTCACCCAGTCGAGCTTCGACGATTCGCGCGGGAAGGCGACCAATTACATGATCGACCTGCCCGCCGGGGCCAACGGGCGGATTGCAGAAAACTGGTTCGTCCAGGGGCTCGACAAGGAAAACTACAGCGCCTTTGTCGCGGTGGCCGCCGAGGGTAGTGTCCACAGCTCGAACGGCCTCGCGATTGCGGGCAACGACGCGCGGCTCGCACCCGGAGTGGAGCGCGCCACGGTGTTCGTCGCAGACTGGTCGGGCGACCGGCTGGCGCTGGGGGAAAACCGGCTGGGGCTGGGCCTGAAGCGCTTCGAGCGGCGCTAGACCTTCGCCAGCGCTTCACCCCAGCCCGCCAGCCGGGCCGCCCGCACCTCCGCCGGCATCGCCGGGTCGAACCGCCGCACCGGCCCGCGCATCGCCGCCGCCGCTTCCTCCAGACCGGCGAACCAGCCGGCCCCCACTGCCGCGAGCATCGCTGCCCCCAGGGCCGTGGTCTCGACGAAGGCGGGGCGTTCCACCTCAAGCGCCAGCACATCGGCCAGATCCTGCGCCAGCCAGTCGTTGGCGCTCATTCCGCCGTCGATTTTCAGCTTCGACCAGACCGCCCCATCGGCCGCGAACGCGGTCATCAGATCGTGCGTCTGGCCCGCCATCGCCTCCAGCGCGGCGCGGGCGAGGTGCGCGCGGGTCGTCGCGAAACTGATCCCGGTGAGTGCACCGCGTGCCTCGGGTCGCCAATGCGGCGCGCCGAGGCCGGACAATGCGGGGACCAGCACCACCCCGCCGCTGTCAGGCACCGAGGCCGCCAGCGCGGCGGTCTCGGAAGCGCTGGCGATGATCCCCAGGCTGTCCCGCAGCCACTGGATCAGGCTCCCCGCGACGAACACCGAGCCCTCGAGCGCATAGCTGCGCTTGCCGTCCAATTGGCACAGCACCGTGCCGAGCAGCCGGTGGCGCGAGCGGGGCAGGGCGGACCCCATGTTGGCCAGCACGAACGCGCCGGTGCCGTAAGTGGCCTTGACCTCGCCCGGCGCGAGGCAGCCCTGGCCGATGGTCGCCGCCTGCTGATCGCCCACCAGCCCGCGGATCGCGATTGCGCCGTCGAACAGTCCGGGTGCGGTGTCGCCAAAATTTCCCGCGCAATCGACCACGTGCGGCAGGCTGGCGAGCGGTATGCCGAACAGATCGCACAGCCCCTCGTCGAACTGCGCTCCGTCCAAGGCGAGTAGAAGCGTCCGGCTGGCGTTGCTCGCGTCGGTCAGATGCAAGCCGCTCCCCGAATCCCTGGCAGTCAGTTTGAACACCAGCCACGATTCGACCGTGCCGAAGGCCAGCCGCCCGGCCTCGTTCGCCGCTGCCACCTCGCCCGAATGGTCGAGCAGCCAGCGCATCTTGGTGCCCGAGAAATAGGGATCGAGCAGCAGCCCGGTGCGCCGCTGGACCTCCGCCTCGTGTCCGCCTGCGCGCAGCGTGTCGCAAAATTCGGCGGTGCGGCGGTCCTGCCAGACGATCGCGCGGGCCAGCGGTTCGCCCGAGTGGCGATCCCACGCGACCACCGTCTCGCGCTGGTTGGTGATGCCGAGCCCGGCAAAGCGCGCCGCCCCGCCGGCGCCGCCGACCACCTCGCGGGCGCAGGCCAGCGTCGATTGCCAAATCTCCTGCGGATCGTGCTCGACCCAGCCGGGTTGCGGATAGTGCTGTGCCAGCGCCCGCTGTGCGACCCCCACCAGGGCCCCGTCACGCGCAAAAGCCATCGCCCGGGTCGAAGTGGTGCCCGCATCGAGCACGAGAATCAGGTCTTGGCCGGTATCCATTCGTTCTCCCCCCAACCCGCTCGTGCTGAGCTTGTCGAGCCGCAGGCGACCGCAGGTCAACCACTGTCTTGCCTTTCGCGACGGTCGAAACAAGAGCAGCCCTTCGACAAGCGCAGGGCGATCGGGAGTTTGTTATGGAAGTGCCTCCTTCCCTCGCCCATATCCCTGTAATGGACATTCCTCCCCAACCCTGGCCCACCGGCCTGGCCGAGCAATGCGAGCCGCTGGTTCGCCGGGTGCTCGCGCCCAATCCCTCGCCCTACACCTTCACCGGGACCGAAACCTATGTGGTCGGCGCGGGGGCCGAGGTCGCGGTGATCGATCCCGGCCCGGCGGGCACGGGCGAGCCCGGTCACGCGGACACCAACGGAGGTGGGCATGTCGGCGCGATCCTTGCCGCGATCGGCGATGCCAGACTGGTCGCGATCCTGTGCACCCACACCCACCGCGATCACTCGCCCGCCGCCGCCCCGCTGAAAGCGGCGACCGGCGCGCCGATTATCGGGTGCGCGCCGCTGGTGCTCGCCGACGATGGCCCCCGCGCCGACGCGGCGTTCGATCCGACCTACGCCCCCGATCGCATCCTTGCCGACGGCGAGTGCCTCAGCGGGGACGGCTGGACCCTGGCGGCGGTCGCCACCCCCGGCCACACCTCCAACCATCTGTGCTATTCGCTGGTGGAAAGCGGCGCGCTGTTCACCGGCGATCACGTGATGGGCTGGTCGACCAGCGTGGTCTCGCCCCCCGATGGCGACATGGCGGCCTATATGGCGAGCCTGCAAAAGCTTCATGACCGCCAGGACAGCGTCTATTACCCGGCGCACGGCCCCGCGGTGACCAACCCGCGCCAACTGGCGCGCGGGATGCTCGGCCACCGCCGCCAGCGCGAGAGCCAGATCGTCCGCCTGCTCGGCAGCGGAACGCACGAAATTCCGGCAATGGTGACGCAAATGTACAAGGGCCTCGATCCGCGCCTTCAGGGTGCCGCGGGACGCTCGGTGCTGGCGCATCTGATCGATCTGGAACGGCAAGGGCGGGTGAACCGTTCGGGTGACATATGGACGATCCAGATCTAGTTCGCGAGGGCCTGACCCGCCCCACTGCGGCCAAGCGCGACGAAGCCATCGCGCGGCCCACCCCCCATGTGGCGAGCCTTGCGCGGACCTCGGCGCTGCCGTGGCTGCTGCTGCTGGTCGCGGTTGCAGCGCTGGGCTGGTTGTTGTTCAAACCCGAAAAGCTCGGCGATCCGCTGGCCACCAGCCTCGTCGCATTCGAAAAGCAGAACCGCCTGACCGTGTTCAGCGCGCAGCTTGCGCCCGTCGTGGCGAGCGACGACAGCCGGATATTCGGGCTGGTCAAGTCCAAGCAGGTGGCGGTCATCCCGGCGCGGGTGGATTACACGCTCGATCTTTCGACCATGACCCGCGATCGGCTGGCGTGGAACCAGGAGGCCAAGACGCTCTCGGTGCTGCTCCCACCGCTCAAGGTTACCCGCCCCAACCTCGACGAGGCTCGCGCACAGTATCTGCGCGAAGGCGTGTTCATCACCCGCGAAGCGCAGGACAAGCTCAACCGCAACACCACCCGGCTGGCCGAGCAACAGGCGACGACCCAAGCCGCCAACCCGGTGCTGATGGCGCTGGCCAAAGCGGCGGCGAAGGACGCCATCCGCCAGAACCTGGCGATCCCCCTGCAGGTTGCGGGCTATGGCGAGGTGAAGGTGCAGGTGCGGTTCGATGGCGAGCCGGGGTAGGCATCGTCCGTCATCTTGGGCCGACGCTGGACGGCTCCAAACGGGCCTTTAGTTTCCGAAGGCGAACCGCTTCAGACGCTCCAGAATGGTCTTGAGCCACCCTCCCGAGCTTGCGTCGGGTTCGGGTTGGCTCGATCTGATGCGCGTGCGCAGACTGTGCGGAGTGGCGGTCGCGGCCACCGGCAGATCGCTCTCCGCCCAAGCTTGCCGCGTGGTATCAGCCGACGCTTCTAACGGTGCTTCAGGTGACGCGGGAGCGAGCCGGGGCTCGTCGGGCTGGTCGGTGCTTGCCGCGATGTATTCCCCGGCATCGGGGATCGCCTCGACAGGCCGTTCATCGAGTTTCGGGTAGGCGGGTTGACCGGTATCCGGCGACCAGTCCGCCGGCAAAGTCGCATTGAGCGGTTCGAAACGGTTTCCTGGCGCGTCGGTGTCCGGTTCCCCAGGGTCACCGAACGGATCCAGCTCAGGTGATGCGCCGGCCTGTTCAGCGTACTGGACGGAATCCATGACTGCCCTCAGCATGGTCTCCTCATCGATCCCCATCTGCTGAGCTGCCGCCAGTTCGGTGCAGCGCGCACCCTCTTCGGCTTCCTGCGTGTCCAGCACCATGACCGGCGCCTTGACCGCGCGGCGCATGGTAAGGGAGAGCAGGCTGGCCTCGCCCTTCAATTGCGCGCCGCCTCCATCTTCGGCCGCTCCATCGTCTGCCAGGCGATTGTTCGCCTGCACTTCGTCGTCGCCGTCCGGTACTTGCTCTTCACCGGCCACTTCGGCGGCCGAGGTCACGACCGGGCATTCATCGCTGCCGATCACCGGCGCATCGAAAAAGGGGTAGACGCCGTCGCAGGCCGCAAAGACGCACAGCGATCGCGGCAGGCCCTTCTGGCGGATGGTGTCGCGCAGCGCCTGGTGGATCAGCGCCGCCAGAAAGCATGAGCCGATCGATCCGGCCCGGATTTCGTCCTCGGCGGGATCGGGCGTGTCGCACAGCCGGGCCTCGAGTTCGACGATCGCGCCATAGAGATCGTCGATGCCCTTCACCGACAGGGTTGCGTCGGTCGCCCGGTAATCTCCCTGCAGTTCGAAGCCTTCGCGCGAATAGCCATCGAGAAGATCGTCGCGGCTCGCCTCGCTGAACGGGTAAGCGTCATCGGTGAAATAGAACGTCTTGATGAAAGGGCGCAATTTGCCGCCATCCGGGACAGGCCCACCCAGCTGCCGCGTATCGGCGAGTGTGACGCCGATCGCCGTGATCGGAAAGTTCGACCGTCCATGATCGAGCAACCGGTCTTCGAGCCGATGCCACCCGCCGATTTCCAGATCTGCCGAGGTGATTTCCAGGAACCGTTCGGGCAGGATTTTCCCCACGCCCGCGGCAGAGCCGAGCAAGCCGCGCAACCGCTCCACCGCTTCGTCGACCTGGTCGAGCCGAAGCATGTCCTCGATCGAAAATCTAAAGTCGTTCTCGACCATTCCGTCGATGGTGATGATGTCCACCCGTGGTGCTCCGACTGCGCTCGTCACGGAACTGTCGGCCACAATGGTTGATTTGCGGTTACCTGGTTGAGAATGTCCACCAAAGACGTAAACTCCGTGGGACATCGGGGGAGGTCTCATGGCAACGACCGCATTCGGCACTGCACTGCGCGGCGACGCGCCCGCCGCCGACCACCGCTTCGCCGCCACTCTGGCCATCGCGATGGCGGTGGTCGTGGTTGCGGGATTTTCGTTGCAACTGGCGATGGGCCGCTCGACCTTCGAATCGCCGCTGCGGGTCCATGTCCACGCGGTCGCATTCATGGGCTGGGTGGCGCTGTTCGTGGCGCAGACCTGGCTGGCCACCCGTGGTCCGCTGGCGCTGCACCGCAGGCTCGGCTGGATCGCGGCGGGCTGGATGGTGCTGATGGTAGGGACGGCGTTGACCGTCATCGTCGCGTCGGCGCGCGGCGGCACCGTGCCGTTCTTCTTTGCCCCGCAGCGCTTCGTGGTTTCAAACCCGGCCTCGATGATATGCTTCGTCGCGCTGACCGGGACCGCGATCGCCCGGCGGCGCGAGACCCTCTGGCATGCCCGGCTGCACATCTGCGGTATGGCGGCGATCATGGGGCCCGCCTTCGGGCGGATGCTGCCGATGCCGCTGCTGATCCCCTGGGCGTTCGAGTGGGCCGTCGCAGGGGGACTGCTGTTTCCGCTGGCCGGGGCGCTGCGCGACCGGCGAGTGCTGGGGCGGGCGCATCCGGCCTGGTGGTGGGGGATCGGCGCGATCCTTGCCACGATGGTCCTGTCGAACATCATCGCCCGCAGCCCGATTGGCGACGCGATCTACGCCGCCGTCACCGCTGGCTCGCCCGGCGGGGCCGTTCCGGGGCTAGTCTTCCCCGCGCCGCCCGACACACCCTTGCGCACCGGGCGCTGAGCGGCCACCTAGTTGCCATGACCGCACAGCCCCAGACCCTCACCGGCGTTGATATCCGCGCCGAAATCGACCGCCTCCGCAAGGAGCGCAACGCCGTGATCCTCGCGCATTATTACCAGCGCCCCGAAATCCAGGACATCGCCGATTTTGTCGGGGACAGCCTCGAACTCAGCCGCAAGGCGGCGGCGACCGATGCGGAAGTGATCGCCTTCTGCGGGGTCAAATTCATGGCCGATACCGCCAAGATCCTCTCGCCCCAGAAGATCGTCGTGCTGCCCGATCTCGATGCCGGGTGCTCCCTCGAGGATTCGTGCCCGCCCGACAAGTTCAAGGCGTTCCGCGAGGCGCATCCCGATCACATCGCGCTAACCTACATCAACTGCTCGACCGAGGTGAAGGCGCTGAGCGACGTGATCGTCACCAGCTCCAGCGCCGAGACGATCCTTGACCAGATCCCCCGCGACCAGCCGATCATCTTCGGGCCGGACCGGCATCTGGGCGGCTATCTCAACCGCAAGTTCGACCGCGAGATGCTGCTGTGGCCGGGCGTGTGCATCGTTCACGAGGCTTTTTCGGAAACCGAGCTGCTCAAGCTGATGGCGCGCCACCCGGGCGCGCCGGTTGCCGGGCACCCCGAATGCCCGCCGCACATCATCGATCATTGCGACTATGTCGGATCGACCAGCGGTATTCTCCAGTTCGCGAAAACCTTTCCCGGCGACACCCTGATCGTCGCGACCGAGCCGCACATAATCCACCAGATGGAGCTGGCGGTACCCGACAAGACCTTCATCGGCGCGCCCGGTGCGGACGGCAACTGCAACTGCAACATCTGCCCCTACATGGCGCTCAACACGATGGAGAAGCTCTACGTGGCCTTGCGCGATCTGCAGCCGCAGATCGTGATCGAGGAAAATTTGCGCCTGGCCGCTAAGAAAAGCCTCGACCGGATGCTAGAAATGGCGAGCGGCACGGTGGGCATGGGCGATCTGGGGGCGATGCCGTTCAGGGCGGCGATTTAGAGCCTCACCCCACCGGCAGCCCCAGCACCAGCGCGCGGACGTATTTCACCGGCGGCGAGCCGTGGCTCAGCACGGCGTCGTTGTAGCGGCGCAGGTCGAAATCCTTGCCCCACCGCGCCTTTGCTTCCTCGCGCAGCGCCATGTGTTCGGCATAGCCGGTGAAGTAGCTGAGCAGCTGGACCGACGACAGGTTCGCGCGGGTCCACTTGCCTGCCGCTTCGCGCTCCTGCTGGAACGCGCCCTGC
Organism: Sphingomonadales bacterium; assembly: GCA_038256425.1. Taxonomy (GTDB): domain Bacteria; phylum Pseudomonadota; class Alphaproteobacteria; order Sphingomonadales; family Sphingomonadaceae; genus Novosphingobium. Next base: position 16,574 of record JBBSKI010000008.1, on the reverse strand, counting down.
ATCATCAGCGTCATCGCCTGGTCGCGGGTCATGCCCTCGGTATGGATGCCCAGGTCGAGCAGCGTGTTGGTGATCGAGCGCAGCCGCATCTTCAGCACGGTGAGCTTGTAGAGCTTGCCCGCGACCGTATCGGCTCCGAGGTAGTCGTGCTCGGCCATCAGCCGCTCGGAATAGACCGCCCAACCTTCGATGAACGGTCCCGACTGAAGCACCGCGCGCAGCACCGAGGGGTCGCGGCTGGCGTGATCGAGCTGGAGGTAATGCCCGGGCACGGCCTCGTGCACCGAAAGATCATGGATCATGTAGTCGTTGTATTCTGACAGGAACGAGGTCGCCTGTTCGTCGCTCCATTCGGCCGGGATCGGCGAGACTGCGTAGAAATTGTCGAGATGCCGTTCAAGCGCGCCGGGCGCATCGTCATAGGCCACCGCGAAGCCCTGCTGGAACTTGGGCATGGTGATGATTTTGACCGGGCCGTCGGGCATCCGGATGAAGCCCTTGGCGCGGACGAAGGCGGTGGCTTCGGCCAGCGTTTCGCGGGCGCGCTCCTCCAGCCGGTCACGCGACGGGCGTTGGGCATAGGACAGCGCCAGCGCGGCCTCGATCGCGGCCTGCTGCTGCTCCGCGGTGGGCCGGTCGGGCCGGGCCGCGCTGGGACCGAGCAGGTCGCGTGCGATCTGATACATCTCGGCGCGGGCCTCGGCCTTGGCAGCCACCGCACGGGCTTTCAGCGCGGGCCGGGTCAGGTCGGACTGAAGCGCGAAACGCATCTTCTCGTCATAACGTTCGGCCCCGAGACGGAACTCGCCGCGCGCCTGCGGCACCAGCGTGCCATCGATCCAGCGCTGGTGTTCGGCGACCGCGCGCTCCAGCCCCGCAAAGGCTGCGTCGAAGCGCGCGCGCTCGGCCCCGGCCAGCGCGCCGGCCTGCGGCACCAGCATGTCGCGTGCGATCTCGACGATCCCGCCGTTCTGCTTCGCCAGCGTCTCGGCCCAGACCCTGGGCACGCGGGCGGGGACGAGCTGGCGGCGGACCTCGGCGAGATAGCCGGGCAGCGCCTCCATCCGGGCCGCCGCGGAACGCAGCCGCACCGGCCACGGCGCGAAATCGCGCGCGGCGAGGCGGTAGAGGCTGCTGCCGGCCTCGTCGTTGTAACCGGTCGCGTCCCACGCCCAGTTTTCCATCCGGTCGTTCGACCACAATTTGTAGCGCAGCTCGTTGTCGAGCAGCGCCAGATCGACCTGGTTGTCACGGCTAAGCCCGCCGCGGTCGACCCGGGCCAGTTCGCCCAGCAGCGCGCGCCATTCGTTTTCGCGCGCGGCGCGGCCGGCGGCCGAAATGTCGGGCAGCTTGTCGTCATAGCGATGTTCGCCAAGGCCCGTCGCCTCGACCGGCGAGAGGCGGGTCAACGAGGCGATGTAGCGCTGCCCGATCGCCTGGAACTGCGCGTCGGCGCTGGTGGCCTGGGCAACGGACGTCTCGCGCGGCTCAATCGTCGCGCACGAGGTCAGTGCCAGTGCCGATACTGCCAGAAGAAGATGCTTCATTGTGCGCTCCCCGCGATTTGATTTCATTCGTTATCAAGCGATCCGGGCGGCGTCGACACCGATGCCGCCCGGGTGCCCCGCGCCGCCGGTTGATCGCCCATTCGCGCCAGCACCAGCGCGGATCCCAGCAGCACCATCCCCGCCAGATCGAGCAGGCCGAGCCTTTCGCCGAACACGAACCAGCCGACCAGCACCGCCACGCCCGGCTGGGTCAGCAGCGCCACCCCGACCACCAGCGGGGGAAAATGCTTGAGGCTGTACACCAGCAGCCCCTGCCCGATCACCTGGCTGCCCAGTGCCAGCGCGAGCAGCGGGCCCCAACCGGACCCAGCCGAGCCCGGCCAGATGGGCTCGCCGCGAGCCAGCGCGATGGCCAGCAGCACCGGCGCCCCGGCGATGCTCGACCAGGTCAGCAGGCTCCAGCTGCCCAGTCTTGCCCGGGCACTTTGCAGCAGCAGGATATAGAACGCATAGAGAAACCCGGCGAGGATGCAGAACAGATCGCCCGCCAGGGTCGCGGCGCCGATCTCGAGACTGCGCCCGAGCAGGATGGCCGCTCCGGCCAGTGCGGACAGGACGCCCAGCGCTTCGAACGCGCGGGGCCCACGCCGCGCCACGATCAGCCCCCAGGCCATCAGGATCACGCTGCCCGCATTGCCGAACAGCGCGGCATTGCCCAGCCGGGTCTGGCCGATCCCGATGTGCCAGGCCCCTAGATCGAGCGCGAAAAAAACGCCTGCGGCAACGATCGCCAGCCAGGTCTTCGTGCCGAACCCGGTCAGGGCCTGCCCTTCGCGCCGCGCCAGCAGCGCCAGCAGCGGGATCGCCAGCGCCAGCCGCCAGAACCCGGCCGAAATCGGCCCGCTGTCAGTGAGCCGCACCGACCAGGGCCCGAGCGCCAGCGCGAAATTGCCGGCGAGCAGCGCGGCGAGATAGACCCAGCGCGGCCGTTCCCGTCCTTCGTGGTGCGCAGCGCTCATCGTTCCAGCCCCTAGAGCCCTTTCCGGCTGGCTAGACCCACCAACCCCTCCGGGGCGGGCCGCTTTTGGCCCATTGCTGCGTTGCAAGCCGGAACTCTCTGGGGTCACAATAGGCTTGCATTGCTCCCTCCTCGCGTCTTGCACTGGGCCAACTTCGTCTCCGTCACGGTGGGTCTAGCCAGCCGGAAAGGGCTCTAACCGCCGCGGGGCGAGCGCCAAGCATTTTCGCGAGGTGCCAGCAGCGCAACTATGCGCGACGAAAGCACCGCTCGTCTTGCCCGAGCCGGCGAAGTTCGCCATGCGACCCCCGTTCCCACGATTGCGAAAGCCACCCGCCCAATGACGACCGCCCTGCTTCAGCCCATCGAACTCGGTGCGATTTCCGCGCCCAATCGCGTTATCATGGCCCCGCTGACGCGCGGTCGTTCGGACCCGGGATCGGTCCCCAATGCCATGATGACCGAATACTACCGCCAGCGCGCGGGGGCCGGGCTGATCATTTCCGAGGCAACCGGGATCAGCGTCGAGGGGCTGGGCTGGCCCGCCGCGCCGGGCGCATGGAACGCCGCGCAGACCGAAGCGTGGAAGCCGGTGACCGAGGCGGTGCACGAGGCGGGCGGGCGGATCGTGCTGCAATTGTGGCACATGGGGCGGCTGGTCCATCCCGATTTCCTCGGCGGCGAGCTGCCGGTTTCGGCCTCGGCGGTGCGCGCGCCGGGCCACGGCCACACCCCCACCGGCCGGCAGGAACTGGTGACCCCGCGCGCGTTACGGCTCGACGAGATGCCCCGGATCGTGGACGATTATGGCCGCGCTGCCCAGCACGCGAAGGATGCCGGGTTCGACGGGGTCCAGCTTCATGGGGCCAACGGTTACCTGATCGACCAGTTCTTGCGCGACAACACCAACCTGCGCGACGATGCCTATGGCGGCAGCCCTGAGAACCGGGTGCGGCTGATGCGCGAAGTGCTCGAGCGGCTGATCGCGGTGTGGGGCGATTCGGGCCGGGTCTCGATCCGCCTCTCGCCCAACGGCGAATCGCAGGGCGCCGATGACAGCAATCCCGCCGCCGTGTTCGGCGCGGCAGCGCGCGTGCTGGAGGAGTTGAAGATCGGATTTCTCGAACTGCGCGAGCCCGGCCCGGAGGGGACCTTCGGCGCAACCGAGGTACCCGCGCAGAGCCCGCATATCCGCTCGATCTACAGCGGGCCCCTGATCCTCAACAGCGATCATACCGCCGCGAGCGCCGAAGCGTTGCTTGCCGAAGGCCGCTGCGATGCGGTCAGCTTCGGACGGCCCTATATCTCGAACCCCGATCTGGCGGAACGGATCGCTGTGGGGGCCGAATGGGCTCCCAACATCGGCGCTCCCAAAAGCTGGTATGCGTCGGGGCCGGCTGGCTACATCGACTATCCGGCTATGGACGAGGCTTTGTCTCAGCCACTTGCGGCAGCGGCAGACTGACAGGGATGGGAAAAACCCCACGCTCCTGGCTGTTTGTCCCCGGCGACAGCGAGAAAAAGCTTGGCAAGGCCGGCGCCACCGGGGCCGACGCGATCATCGTCGATCTGGAGGATTCGGTCACCCCGCAGAACAGGCCGGCAGCGCGCGCCTTGACGGGCGAGTGGCTGCGCGGCGCGGACCGTTCAGCCCAGCAATTGTGGGTGCGGATCAACCCGCTCGACGGCCCCTACTGGCGCGACGACGTGGTCGCGGTGCTGGGATCCGCACCGCTTGGCCTGATCGTGCCCAAGGCCGAGGGACCCGCGCAACTCGAACGGTTTGCGGTCGAGCTTGCCGAACTCGAAAGTCGCTGCAGCATCGCTGCCGGCAGCACCAAAATCCTGCCGCTGGTCAGCGAGACCGCATCGGCGGCGATCACGGTGCCGAGCTATTTCGGCGCGCCGCTGCCGCGCCTGGCGGGCATGATGTGGGGCGCGGAAGACCTTTCGGCAGCGATCGGGGCGGCGCGCAAGTATGGCGACGACGGGCACTGGACCGACACTTTCCGGATGGTCCGTGCGACCGTGCTGCTGACTGCGCATGCCTGCGGAATTCCGGCGATCGACACGCTCCATGCCGATTTCCGCGACGAGGCCGGTCTCGAACGTTTCGCCCGGGCGGCGCGGGCCGATGGTTTTGCCGGAATGCTGGCGATCCATCCCGGACAGGTGCCGGTTATCAACGCCGCATTCACCCCCAACGAAGCCGAGTTGGCGGGTGCACGTGCGATCATCGCCGCCTTCGCCGCGCAGCCGGAGGCGGGAACCCTGTCGCTCGACGGGAAGATGCTCGACAAGCCGCACCTCGAACTGGCGCGACGGTTGCTGGGCGAGGGGTGAGGGACTCCTGCCCCCTCCCACCACCCCAAACCCGTTCGTGCTGAACTTGTCGAAGCACTGCTTTTTCTTCGTGGGGTTGGCAGTGCGGCACGAAGTGAAGAACAGTGCTTCGACAGGCTCAGCATGAGCGGTTTGAGGGTTTTGGCGATTTTTCGTCGGTAAAGGCGGTTTACGGGGCTAGTGGGGGCGTCGGAGCAGCAACCGACGCAGGTGCCACCACAGGAGCCGCCGCTTCCGCCTCAGGCGCTTCACTCGCGTCTGCCTCCTCCGCAGCCTGTGGGGTTCTCACCCCCGGCGCATCCGCCGTCTCATCCCCATCCGCCACCTTTGGCGCGGCCAATGGTGCTTCGGATTGCAGACGGTCGGTTTGCAGCATCGCGTCGCTGGCCGAGCCGGGCAGGATCTTGCCCGCCGCCGCGTCGCGCTCGTCGGTCTTGCCGCCGCTCCCGCAACCGCCAAGAACCAGGGCAAGGACAACAATCGAAAGTCGGATCATCGGGTCGGCTCCACCGGCGGACAGGGGCGTTCGAGCGCGCCGAGGAAATCGCCGGCGCGCGCGCGCAATGCCGCATCCCATGCCTGTGGCGCAACCGGCTTGCCGAGCCGGGCCATGCTGGTGACCCCGAACGCCTCGATCCCGCACGGCACGATCCCCCCAAAATGGGCCAGGTCCGGGTCGAGATTGACCGAGAAGCCATGCATCGTGACCCAGCGGCGCACCCGCACGCCGATCGCGCCGATCTTGGCCTCGCGCCCGTCGATGTCGCGGGTCCAGATGCCGATCCGACCGTCGGCGCGCCAGCTCTCGACCCCGAAATCGGCCAGCGTGGCGATCACCCAGCCTTCGAGCGCGTGGACGAAGCCGCGTACGTCGCGGGCGCGGGGCGACAGCGGGCGGGGCGTCAGGTCAAGCAGGACATAGCCGATCCGCTGACCCGGCCCGTGATAGGTATAGCGCCCACCGCGCCCGGCCTCGACCACCTCGAAGCGCGGATCGAGCAGTTCGGCGGGGTCGGCGCTGGTCCCGGCAGTATAGACGGGGGGATGTTCGAGGCACCAGATCAGCTCGCGCGCCGTGCCTTCGTGGATCGCTGCGTTGCGAAGCGTCATCCGATCGAGCGCGGCGCGGTAAGGCACCGGCTCGCTCTCGCTCGCCCATTCGATGGTGCCGGGGCTTGTCATGGTGGAGCCTGTCATGATCGTAGCTTGCGTGGCGGCAAAGCGGCAGCCTATCAAGAGGCGAAAGCGAGATCCAGATGACCAAGCTCGACAGCAACGCCGCATGGAAAGAGGCATCGGGCCAGGTCTCGGCCAACCGCGATGTGTTCCTCGCGCTGGCAGGGGTATTCTTCGTCGTGCCGAGCCTAGCGCTGAGCGTGATCGGCGGCGAGCCGGCAGTGGTGCCGGGGATGCAGCGCGAGGCGATGATGGCGGCGATATCCGCGTTCTATGCCGATGCCTGGTGGCTGATCCTCGCCAGCGCGGTGCTGCAAGTGGTGGGGGTGCTGGCGATCCTCACCCTGATGCGCGACCGCAGCCGGCCGACGGTGGGCGAGGCGATCCGAAATGCGCTGAGCGGCCTGTTGCCGTATCTGGGGGCGCAATTGCTGTTCGCAATGGTATTGGGGCTGGTGGGCGGACTGGCGATCGGTCTGGCCGCGGCGGTCTTCCCTGCGCTGGCCCCGGTGGGCGCCCTCCTGCTGTTCATCGTCGCGCTGTTCTTCGTCGTCAGGATGATCCTGGTTGCGCCGGTGATTGCGGTCGAGGGTCAACGCAATCCGCTGGTTGCGATAAAACGCTCATGGACGCTGACGAGGGGCCAGTTCTGGCGCATATTCGGCTTCCTGGCGCTGGTGATGATTTTGTTTCTGGTGGTGCTGAGCGTGATCATGCTGGTGGTCGGCGTAGTCCTGGCGCTGTTCGCCTCGGGCGAGACCCAGCGTCTCCTCGCTGCTGTCGTTTCCAGCGTGCTGACGGCCATCGTGGTGACCTACGTGATCGGGATCATCGCGGCGATCCACCGGCAACTCGCCGGACCGGGGACGGCCGGACTGGTGGAGACTTTCGGGTAGAATCTTCGATCCACCTCCCCCTCCACCTATTGAGGGGGAGGATACGAATGCTTGGCAGCTTGCTGCCTAGCTGAAGTTGGAGGGGGTGCGCCACGGTTGAGAGCGCAGACCACCCCCACCCAGCTTCACTAACTCGCTACGCTCGCAAGCTGCGCTACCTCCCCCTCGCGAGGGGGAGGGGCTTTGGTCGCAAAAATCAGTCTTTCCAGCCCCAGAACAGCTGCACCGGAAGCACGTTCCACAGCTCGAAGCCCTGATCGATGCGGGTGAAGTGGCGGGCCATGTAGTCGCGCGCCTTGGCGCTGAACTGATAGACCAGGAACGCGCCGCCGGGGCGGATCACGCGGTGCGTCGATGCCGCGATGGCCGGACCCACGCCGTCGGGCAGGGTCGAAAAGGGCAGCCCGGACAGCACATAGTCGGCATGGTCGTGACCGTGCGCGCGGACGATCTCCTCGACGTCCGAGGCCGAGCCCAGCACCGCGGTAAAGCGGCTGTCGCGGATCGTGGCCTGCAGATATTCGATGAAGTCGGGATTGGTGTCGATCACGATCAGTGCGCCGTCGCCGCGCAGCCGTTCCAGCACCGGGCGGCAGAAAGTGCCGACGCCGGGTCCATACTCGACGAAAAGGCGGCATTCGTCCCACTTCACCGGGGCCAGCATCTTGGCGATGGTCCGCCCCGACGATGGGATGATCGAGCCGACCATCACCGGATGCTTGACGAAACCCTTGAAGAACACGCCCCAGGGACCAAGCATCGTCTGCACCTTTCGCCTGATCTTTTGCCCGAGCGCCGCCGGGGCAGCCCGAACCACTGTTGGTGTCGAATCCATGAAAGGGGGATTTCTCTAGCGCCAGGCGACCCGGCCGGAAGCCCTGCGCGTTGGCAAATTCGGCGCGCCATTGCAAGCTGCACGAGCCGCGCGTAACCGCCCGGCAGATGAGCGCTTACGATGATCCCGGCCCCTCTCAGGGCCTTACCGGTCCCGCCGCGGTGTCGCCACCGGGCGATTCCGCGGTGAGCCAGGATGCCGTGAAGCTGCCGCGCGACCGGATGGTGCTGCTGTTTCTGGTCATGCTGGTGACCGCCGCCGGCAACACCGCGATGCAGAGCGTGATGCCATCCATCGGTACCCGGCTGCAGGTGCCCGATTTCTGGATCAGCCTGGCCTATTCGTGGTCGGCCTTGCTGTGGATGGCGATGGCCCCGTTCTGGGCGCGGCGCTCCGACCGGCGCGGGCGCAAGGCGATGATGGCGATCGGCCTCGTTGGCTTCATCGCCTCGTTCGGGCTGTGCGGGCTGGTCCTGCTGGGCGGGCTGGCGGGCTGGTATGGCCTGACCGCAACGCTGTTGCTGTTCGCCCTGGCGCGCTCGTTTTACGGCGGGTTCGGCTCGGCCGCGCCGCCTGCGGTCCAGGCTTACGTCGCCAGCCGCACCAGCCCGGCGGAACGGACCAAGGCGCTGTCGCTGATCACCTCGAGCTTTGGGCTGGGCACCGTGCTCGGCCCTGCGCTCGCGCCGTTCCTGATCCTGCCCGGCGTGGGTCTGGTCAGCCCGTTCTTCTCGTTCGCGCTGTTCGCGGTGGTCGTCCTGATCGCCCTGCGGATGCGGCTGCCCGACGACGATCCGCAGTATGCCGGGCGCGGCGAGGTGATGACCGCGCCGTTCTCGGCCTCGTCGAACTCCGACGGACGCCGCCGCGAGGTCGAACTGGAGGCGGGGGACACCGACGAGAACGACACAACCGGTCCAGTCGCGGTCGATGCCGGCCGGGCCGAAGCGGTGCCAGAGGACGCCGCGCGCTTGCGCTGGCGCGATCCGCGCATCCGCCCGTGGTTGATCACCGGGCTGCTCGGCGGCCATGCCCAGGCAATGGTGTTGGGGATCATCGGCTTCCTGCTGCTCGACCGCCTTGGCCTGCGCAGCAATCCCGATGCCGGGGCCGGGCCGATCGGGCTGGTCCTGATGCTGGGCGCGGTGGCGACGCTGCTGGCGCAGTGGGGGCTGATCCCGATGCTGCATCTCGGGCCGCGCTCGGCGGCGCTGTGGGGCATGGTGCTGGCGGCCGCGGGCACGCTGGTGATCGCGCTGGGGACCGAACTCAATTCGACCGCCATCGGCTTCGCGCTCGCCTCGCTGGGCTTTGGTTTATACCGTCCGGGCTTTACCGCGGGCGCGAGCCTGGCGGTCAGCCGTGCCGAGCAGGGACAATCGGCGGGCATCGTCGCGGCGGTCAACGGCGCGGCCTATGTGGCCGCCCCGGCTTTCGGGGTATGGCTCTACAACACCTCGCCGTGGGTGGCGTGGAGCACGATCCTGGTGCTGTGCGGCTCGGTGCTGGCCCTGGGCTGGAAGGGCATGCGCAGCGACGGGGTGTTTGCGTAAATCCTGTTCCGCCTCTCGGTGGAAGCGGCTGGTGCCGCAAGCGTTCGACGGATGTCGAATGCGCACCACGATCAGTGCCTGAAGTGGCGCATTCCGGTGAAGACCATCGCCAGCCCGGCCGCATCGGCGGCCGCGATCACCTCGTCGTCGCGGATCGAGCCACCCGGCTGGATGACCGCCGTGGCCCCGGCTTCGGCGGCGGCGAGCAGCCCGTCGGCGAACGGGAAGAACGCATCGGAGGCCACCGCCGATCCGATCGTGCGCGATGTCGCCCACCCATAGGTTTCCGCCGCCTCGGCCGCCTTGAGCGCGGCAATCCGCGACGAATCGCGCCGGTTCATCTGGCCCGCGCCGATCCCGGCGGTCACCCCGTCCTTGGCATAGACGATCGCGTTGGACTTGACGTGGCGCGCCACGGTCCAGGCGAACAGGCAATCGGCCAGTTCCTGCTCGCTCGGCGCGCGCTGCGTGACGACCTTGAGGTCGGCGGCGGTGATTGCGCCATTATCACGGGACTGAACCAGCAGGCCGCCGGTAATCGGCTTGATCGCAAGGCCGCTGCGGCGCGGATCGGGTAGCGCCCCGGTCAGCAGCAGCCGCAGGTTCTTTTTCCGGGCGAAGACCGCCAGCGCGGCATCATCGGCTTCGGGCGCCACCACCACTTCGGTAAAGATCGCGCAGATCGCCTCTGCCGTCGCGGCGTCGAGCCGGGTATTCACCGCGACGATCCCGCCGAAAGCCGAAACCGAATCGCATTGCAGCGCCGCATCCCACGCTTCGCGAAGCGACGCGCCTTGCGCCACGCCGCAGGGGTTGGCGTGCTTGACGATAACGACTGCCGGAGCGCCGCCGCGAAACTCTGCCGCCAGTTCGAGCGCGGCGTCGGCATCGGCGTAATTGTTATAGCTCAGCGCCTTGCCCTGAACCTGACGGGCCTGCGCAATCCCCGCCCCGTGCGGCCCGACCGGCGTGTACAGCGCGGCACGCTGGTGCGGGTTCTCGCCATAGCGCAGCTCGGTTTCGCGGTGGCCGTTGATCGCGATCATCTCGGGAAACAGCTGTTGCTGATCGGCAAAGGCGAACCACTGCGAAATCATCGCGTCATAAGCGGCGGTCGCGGCGAAGGCGCGCGCGGCTTGTCGCCTGCGGAACGGCTCGCGGGTTGCGCCACCGGTCTCGCCGAGTTCCGCCAGCAGCGCCGGGTAATCGCCCGGATCGGTCACGATCGCCACATAGCGGTGATTCTTGGCTGCGGACCGGACCATGCTCGGGCCGCCGATATCGATGTTCTCGATGATCTCGTCGCGGCTCGCGCCTTTCATCACCGTCGCCTCGAACGGGTAGAGGTTGACCACCACCAGATCGATTCCGCCGATCCCGTGCTCGGTCATCGCGGCGGCATGGGCCGGATCGTCGCGCACCGCCAGCAGCCCGCCGTGGACCATCGGGTGGAGGGTCTTGACCCGCCCGTCCATCATCTCGGGAAAGCCGGTCAGGTCGGCCACGTCACGCACCGTCAGCCCCGCGTCGCGCAAGGCCCTGGCGGTTCCGCCGGTCGAGACCAGCTCGACCCCCCTTGCGGCCAGCGCCGCGCCCAGTTCGGCCAGCCCGGTCTTGTCCGAAACCGAGAGCAGGGCCCGGCGGATGATGACGTCAGTCATGGTAGGGTCCTTTGCTTCAGGAAATCTTCTTGAACAGCCAGGCGAAGCTGCCGCCGCCGCGCGAGACCAGCCCCGCGATCACGATCTGCTGCGCGCCTTGCGGGCGGCCCTCGCCATCGGCCCACAGGCTGTCGTCGAGCGTGAGGCTCATCCCCTCGTCTTCCCCGTTCGGGCCGGAGCCCGAGCGAAACTGCCAATGGCTGCCGTCGGGCAGCGCCAGCGCGACGCCCTTGCCGTCATCCGAGACGTAAGGATCCACCCCGGGCGCAAGGTGGAAGCGGATCGCGAACGAAACCTTGCCGCGCCGCCCGCGCCGCCCGACCGGGACCAGCAGGTCTTCGCCGCGCAGCTCGGTCCCGTCGTCGCGCAGCATCAGGATGCGGCGATGGGCGAGGCCGAAACGCGCGGCATAGCCATCGTGGCTCGATTCGATCCGGGTGGCGCCCCTCCCTGCATTGGGCCCTGCATTGGACCCTGCATTGGGCCCGGTGCCTTCGCTCGCGACCTGGCGGCGGTCGACCTCGACTTCGCTGACGCCCGCGCCGAGCTTTCCATTGATCAGCACCGCGGTCGAATTGGTATCGTCGAGTACCAGCGTGGAGTGCGCGGCAGTGGCGCGCAGACCCGCGGTGAGCCGCACCGGAATCGCGCCGCCGGCCAGCGCCGCGCCGCCGCAGTTGATCACCAGCCGCTGCCGTCCGCTCGAAAGCTCGAACGCCAGGGTAGAGGCGCAGCCATCGCGCGCGTGGCGGGCGAGCGGGGGTGGGGCGGCATCGAAGATCAGCACCGTGGCCCGACCCGGCAGCCCGGCCGAAACGCGCTGATAGCCCCATTGCCGGGCATCGCGCAGAGGCCGCGCGCGAACGCCGGTGGCGGCGATCAGCGCCTCCATCCGCCCCGTTTCGATCCCGCCCGCGCCTTGCCAGTTGCTCAGCGAGCCGTCGCCGTGAAGCACCCCCAGCAAGGGCGGGACCAGCAGGCCGAGCATCGTGCCCAGTCCCTCGGGCGGATCGCTGCGGGTGGCGCGATAGCAGGCATTGAGCCGGACCAGCAGCGCGATCGCCTCGATCTGCGCCAGCGGACTACGCGACAGGACCCCGCCGTCGTCGCCGACCAGCTCTCCCAGCGCGTGCATCAGCCCGGCCTCGCCGAACAGGCGGCGCGGCTTGCCGCCGGGCAGCAGCAGCCCGGCCGCGACGATGGCGCACCAGCCGGCGACCTCGGCAAGGCGATCCTCCGGCCCGCCATTGCGCGGCGAACGTCCGACATGGCGATCGAGCCAGCGCGCGGTCTCGGCCAGCGCGCCCAGCGCACGGGCGCGCAAATTCTTGTCGTGTCCCGACAGCAGCAGCGGCGCGTGGATCAGCCAGGCAAGCAGGCGATGCGCAACATTGCCCAGGTTCCACGCCGGGCCCTTCGCCGGGGCGGGGTGCACCGCGAGCCAGGCGGCGAGCAAGGGTTCGGCGACCGGTGCGGCGGCTTCACGCGGGGCACTGGCGGCAAGATCGTCGAGCCAAGAAAAGCGGTGGATCGCGCGTTCAAACGGCGGGGTCAGGATGCGGCTGGCGAAATCGAGCTCGGCCAGCGCCAGCTTGCCGCCGTTGACCGCCAGATGCCCCGCGCGCAACGCGGTTCCGGCCGAGCGGTTGCCGGGCAGCGGGTTGGTTACCGTGGCGAGCAGGCGCGGCTTGGCGGGTTTGCGGAACGGGGCCGACAGCGCCCCGCCGGGTACCCCCAACCGGTAGGCAAGCCGGATCAGCCGCTCGCCCGCCCCCAGCGAGGGCGGGGCGAAATCGGCCAGCGCCAGCGCGCGGCCCGGCTCGATCAGCTCGCCCGGCGGCCCGGCGAAAGGTGGCGCGATTGGCGCAGCGGCGATGTGCGGGGTATCGCCGTCACCCGAAGCCTCCAGCCTCATCGCCGGACGATCCGCAATCCCGCTGCGCGACAGCAGGCCCAGATCGCCGCGCCCGGGCAAGGCCTCAAGCCGCCCCGCCGCGTAATGCGGCGATATTGGCCGCCCCGCCGCGCAACGCGGCGATATTGGCAGCATAGCATTCGGGTCCGCCGCGGAATGTCGCGGTGCCCGCAACCAGCACGTCGGCCCCGGCAGCGATCGCCTGCGGGGCGGTGGCCGTGTCGATCCCGCCATCGACTTCGAGCCGGATATCGCGCCCGGTCTTGTCGATCATCTTGCGGATGGCCTCGATCTTCTTGAGCTGGCTGGCGATGAAGCTTTGCCCGCCAAAGCCGGGATTGACGCTCATCACCAGCACCAGATCGATCTCGTCGATCAGGTAATCGAGCATCTTGGCCGGCGTCGCGGGGTTCAGCGAAATCCCGGCCTTGACCCCCAGCGCTTTGATCGCCTGAACCGTGCGGTGGCTGTGCGGCCCCGCTTCGGGATGGAACGTGATGATGTCCGCGCCCGCCGCCGCAAAGGCTTCGAGGAACGGATCGACCGGCGCGATCATCAGGTGGACGTCGAACAGCCGGGTCGTGTGCGGGCGCAGCGCCTTGACCACCGCCGGACCGATCGTGAGGTTGGGAACGAAATGCCCGTCCATCACGTCGATATGGATCCAGTCGGCCCCGGCGGCGTCGATCGCGCGCACTTCCTCGCCGAGCCGGGCGAAATCGGCGGAGAGGATCGACGGGGCGATGAGCGGCACGGTCATGCCTCATGGGCGTTAGCCACCACCCCTTGGGGTAACAAGCGCAAAACCTTGCGTTTTCCACACCGGATATGGCCAGACCTGTTCCGTTTCGGCGCGATTGACGATGCGAAAGCGCGTGCCGTAGTGACGCGGGGTGTCCCACGCCGCCCTCAGAGCCTCCGACGCGCCGCCAAAGCCCCATCCGGCACTGGCGCTTATGGAGCGTGAGACCCGCCCTCGCGCAGGCTCCGTTCCCCGTGCGCTGGGCGGATTTGTGGTCGAGCCGGGCCAGCATTTTCTCTATGGCGATGAGTTTCTGCTGCACACTGTCGCCGGGATCGGCTTCCATTATCGGCGCGGCGAGGGGATCGCCGTCGAGGCGCCGGCAGGGACCGATCCGCGTGACGTGGCTGTGGCTGGCGGGCAGCGTCCATGCCGCCGTGGCCGCGCTGAACGGGCTCTATCCGCTCCACGCCTCGGCCATCGCCCATCGGGGCCGGGTCCATGCTTTTACCGGCGCTGCCGGGGCGGGCAAATCGACGCTCGTTGCCGCCCTCGGCCAGCAAGGCTTCACCCAGTTCGCGGACGATACCCTGCTGCTCGATCTGTCGGGAGATGGCCCGCCGCTGTGCCTGCCCGGGCACAAGCGGCTCAAGCTGTGGCCCGAGGCGCTGGCGCTGGCCGGGGTCGAGGGGCATGGCGAGGTGGCAGGCGACTATCCCAAGCAATTCGTCGACCCGGCCGGTGGGATCGCCACCGAGCCGCTTCCGCTGGGCGAACTGGTGTTCCTCGAGACGGGCGGTGACCCCTGCATTTCAGCTCTTGCGGGCGGCGAGCGGATCGCGCGGTTGCAGGACGATCACTATACCGCCCAGCTGTGGCTGGCCGCCGCGCGCCCGGATCGCGCGGCGCGGTTTGCGGGCCTTGCCGGGCGGATCGCGCTGTGGCGGTTCGTCCGCCCGTTCGATCCGGCCCGGTTTGGCGAGGGGGTCACCGCAATGGCCGCGCATATCCGGAAAGGCGCGCATATCCGGAAAGGAACGCCGACATGACCACAGCTATCGCCAAGGACCCGGCGCGGTTCGTCGAGACCGTCATCGACGAGGAGATCGTGGTGATGCAGCTCGACAGCGGCGATTTCTTCAGCCTGAGCGGCAGTGCGCGGGCGATCTGGGAGGCCATCGACGGCCATCGCGACGAGGCGGCGATCTGCGCGGCACTGGCGGGCGAATTTTCCGATGCCGACCGCGCCGATCTCGCCACCGACGTTACCGGATTCGTCGCACGGCTGCGCGCGGCGGACCTCCTTGCCGCCTGACTCGCTCGATCCCGACGCCGTTTCGCCTGACGGGGCAGCCCCGCCGCATGGTGTGTGGCGCGCGCGCGCGCAGGTTGCCGAAGCCATCGCGGCGCTGGTCGCCGCGCGGCTGACCATTGCGACGATCCCGCTGGCGCGCTGGCGCGGCGCGCTGGGGCGGCAGGTGGACCCGGCTTCTTTAGCTAAAGCCGGGCCGCTCCCCGCCAATCTCGCGGCGCGACGGCTGGCCAGCGCGGTCGATCGCGGTGCGGGGCGGCTGCCGGGCGAAACCCGCTGCCTCGCCCGCGCGCTCGCGCTGCATGCCATGCTGCGTCGCCGCCGGATCGGCGCGATCCTGGTGATCGGGGTGCGCCCGCGCGCGGAGCGCGGCAGTCTCGACGATCTTCACGCCTGGGTGCTGCGGCAAGGCGAGACGCTTATCGGTGGTACCGACACCCGCCATGTGCCGCTGGTCGGGTTCTCGACCGAGCCGCCAAGCGCGCCAATGCCCTGATCGCACACCCGATTCCGTTCGCACATGCGGAAAACTGCACTTCCTTTGGAACGCAGTTTCGGCTAACGCGGCAGCCGGAACATAAAAGTTGGTCGTGGAGAGCCTAAGATGCGGAAACCAAGCACCCCACGCGAAGCTTCGGCCAAAGCGTGGACCCGTCCCGAACTCGTTCGCCTCGGCAAGATCGCAGACGTTGCGGCGGTGCAGGGCATCGGTCCTCAAGCTGGTGCGCAGAAGTCCTGATTGCACAGTCCTGACCGGGACCCCTAGTTCAGCGTCGGTCGTGGGGGCTGGTTGCCTGCAACCGGCGGTTCCGCAGTCTCCCGTGCCGCGTTCACCGAAACGACAAATTCCGATGCGGTACATTCCGATGCTGCAGTCGAAGCGTTAACCGGTCCATTGCTCGCCTTCGCCTGGTTCTGGCACCATTCGGGCCATGACACTTCTCACAGCTTCGGCCCCAGCCTCGGGCACAGCCTCGCCCAGCGTCTCGCCGCTTCGCTGTGCGCGGGGATCGGCGGATCTGCGGGCCATGCCGAAATCGACGGCACCAATTTCGCTTTTCGGCCATTGGCCGGCAACGCGACGCAAGTGCGCGGGTGGCGTCCTGCGGTGCTCGATAGCGGCGCGATCGTCGCGTTCCATGGCCATATCGACAATGCCGCCACGCTTGCCGCTGCGCTGAACACCGATCCGGGCGACCGCGCCCGGCTATATGGCCGCGCGGTCGAGCGCTGGGGCCGCGACGCCGATCTCCGCATCATCGGGGAATATTGCGCGATCGTCGTCTATCCCGAGCACCGCAAGGTCCGCCTCTCGCGCTCGCCGCTGCGCGCGCCGCCGCTGGTTTATCACGGTAACCGAGGCGGGATCGCTGCAGCCTCGGTCCCGCGAGCGCTGTTCGCGACGGGGGTGGAGGAGCGGCTCAACCGGACCAAGGTCGCCGACAGCGCCTGGATCAATTATACCTCGCAGGAGGAATCGTGGTTCGAGGGCGTGCACCGGGTGCCGCTCGGTTGCACCGTGACGGTGACGCCTGGCGACGATCCGAACGCGCGCAAGCTGGACCGCTACTATGACATCGGCGCGATCCCGGATGTCGCCCCGGCCAGCGACGCG
>JBBSKI010000007.1:0-39637 GCA_038256425.1 Sphingomonadales bacterium | reverse complement strand
GGCCCGCGCTGAGCCAGCGCGTGAGGAACGCGCGGCGCCCGTCGAAGCGCGTCCCGCTCCCCGTACCGCCGAACCGCGCCGTGCGCCCGAGCCGGTCGAGGACGAGGCCTGGAACGGTCCGGTTCCAGGGTTCCTGGGGAAATCGGCTCTGGTCTGAGGCACTTGCTCCTGCCTCTTGAGAGGAAGGATACGGCGACTTGCAAGGTTGCTCGCCAGTCGCAGTCGGTTGGGGTGGAGCCCCGCGCGCGAGGGTGGTTTACCCCTACCAAGCTGCGCTAACCTCCCTCTTTCAGGTGGAGGGGCAGGTCGCGCCTTACTCCGCCACCCGCACAAAACTGTCGATTACCCGCTTTGTCCCGGCACTCTCGAACTCGATCTCCAGCTTGTTGCCTTCCTGCGCGATGACCTTGCCGTAGCCGAACTTGTCGTGGAACACGCGCTGGCCGACCTCGATATCGCCGCGCGGCTTGGCAGCAAAGCTGGCGGCACTGCGGGTTGCCTCGACGATCCGGCGCGGGGCCGGGTCATAGCCGCTGGCGACCGCACGGCTCCAGCCCGGGCCGCGCGTGGTGGCGCGGTCGGGCGCATCGCGCGCCAGGTGGGCGAACGGATCGTCGCGCTCCGACCATTGCGCGCGCCATAGCGAGGCCCCGCCGGCCAGCGTCGTTTCGGCTTCGACATGGGCTGGCGGCAGGTCGGCGATGAAGCGCGAGGGGATCGAACTGGTCCACTGGCCATAAATGCGCCGGTTGGCGGCATGGAGGATCGTGCAGCGCACCCGCGCGCGGGTGATCGCCACGTAAGCGAGGCGGCGTTCTTCCTCGAGGCTCTTGAGCCCGCCCTCGTCGAGCGCGCGTTGGGATGGGAATACCCCTTCCTCCCACCCGGGCAGAAAAACATGCTCGAACTCCAGGCCCTTGGCGGCATGGATCGTCATGATGGTGATCTTGTCGACATCCTCGGCGGCGTCGTTGTCCATTACCAGGCTGACGTGCTCGAGAAAGTCGCCCAGCGTCTCGTAATCCTCCATCGCCCGCGACAATTCGGACAGGTTCTCAAGCCGCCCCGAGGCTTCGACCGAGCGTTCGGCCTGAAGCGCAGCGGTATAGCCGCTCTCGTCCAGCACCGTGCGGGCCAGTTCCGCCGGGGTCGTGGTCGCCACGCTCGATCGCCAGCGCGCAAAATCGCGCATCAGCGCCAGCAGGGTGCCGCGCGCGCGGGCGGGCAGCTCGTCGCTGTCGCAGATGTCGAGCGCAGCGGCGGCCAGAGGCAGTCCCTGGCCGCGCGCGTGGCGGTGAAGCTTTTCCAGCGTCTTGTCGCCCAGCCCGCGCTTGGGGGCGTTCCAGATACGCTCGAATGCAAGGTCGTCAGAGGGCTGGGCGATGACCCGCAGATAGGCCAGAGCATCGCGTATCTCGGCACGCTCGTAAAAGCGAAAACCACCAACTATCCGATAGTTAAGTCCGATAGCGATGAACCGGTCTTCAAATTCGCGGGTCTGGAACTGGGCACGGACCAAGATCGCCATGGTGTTGAGCGAAGCCCCGCCGCGCATCAGGCCCTCGGCTTCCTCACCGATCCGGCGCGCTTCTTCGGGTCCGTCCCATACGCCGATGGTGCGAACCTTGTCACCACCGTTGGCAGCGGTCCACAGCGTCTTGCCGAGGCGCTCGCCATTGGCGGCGATCAGCCCTGAGGCGGCGGCGAGGATATCGGGAGTGGAGCGGTAATTCTGTTCGAGCCGGATGACCTTGGCATCGGGAAAATCCTTGTCGAACCGCAGGATATTGGCGACTTCTGCGCCGCGCCATGAATAGATGGACTGGTCATCGTCGCCGACTACGCACAGGTTGCGCCGGGCCTGCGCGATCAGGCGCAACCACAGGTACTGAACCGCGTTGGTGTCCTGATACTCATCCACCATCACATATTTGAAGCGTGCCTGATATTGCTCCAGAATCTCGCGGTGGGTTCGCAGGATATTGAGCATGTGCAGCGTCAGGTCGCCGAAATCGCAGGCGTTGAGCGCCTTCAGGCGATCCTGATAGAGGCGGTAGAACTGCTGGCCCTTGCCGTTGGCATAGGCCTCGTTCTCGACCGCATCGAGATCGGCAGGGTTGAGCCCACGGTTCTTCCAGCGGTCGATCAGCCCGGCCAGTTGCCGCGCAGGCCAGCGCTTTTCGTCTAGATCGTTCGACTGGATCAACTGCTTGAGCAGGCGCAGCTGATCGTCGGTGTCGATGATCGTGTAATTGCTCTGCAGACCGACCAGCTCGGCATGGCGGCGCAGCATCTTGGCGGCAATCGCGTGAAAGGTGCCGAGCCATGGCATCCCTTCGACCGCCGGGCCGATAAGTTCGCCGACGCGGTGGCGCATCTCGCGCGCGGCCCTGTTGGTGAAGGTGACGCACAGGATCTCGCTGGGCCAGGCGCGCCGGGATCGGACGAGATGGGCGAGCCGCGCGGTGAGCGCCGCTGTCTTGCCGGTTCCCGCTCCGGCCAGCATCAGCACCGGGCCTTCGGTCGTCAGCACGGCCTCGATCTGCGGCGCGTTGAGCCCCGCAAGCCACGCCGGCGGCGCATCCGCGGGGGGCACAAGGGGATGAATGGCGGGTTCGGTCACGGGTGAACAGCTAGGGAACGCAGGGCCTTGGCGCAACCCGTGCAAGGGCAGCGGATAACCTCCCGCAGGGAACCTTTCCGACCACCGCGGCGTATTTGACCCCGAACGACAAAGATTTTGAGGAGATTCCACCATGCGAACTTTCGCGATCCGCGGAGCGCTCGCTCTGGCTCTTGCCGCCTTACCCGTTGGTCTGGTTGCGCAGGACGCAATGACCACGATGAGCGCAGAGCAACAGATGGCCTATGACACCTGGCCTACCGATCAGCGCGCCGGTTTCGATACCTGGCCGGTCGATTACCGTACCTATTTCTGGACGTTGAGCCCCAATCAACAGACCGGTTATTGGCGTTTGACCAACGAGCAGCGCGCAACCATCGCGGGGCTGTCGCCCGATCAGCGGCTCGCAATCTGGGCCTCGATCGAGGCGCAAATGGCCGGCGCTCCCGCTCCTACCAGTGCGACAGTGATGGGTTCGGGCGATACCATGACGACCGCCGTCACCCAGCCCGGCTCCGAGATGTTGCCGCAGGTCACTACGGTAATAACGTCCAGTGGAAATTATGCACCGCCGCCCGCTACGGCCATGAACAAGACCTATCCGCTTTGCAGCAGGACCGTGCAGGACAGCTGCATCAATCCGCGCGAGGCAGGCAAGAATTTCGGGAACCGCCCGCTTTAAGCATACCCGTCCCCTGAAGGGTCGCAGGGAAGGGCGTCGGGCAACCGGCGCCCTTTTCGTGCGCGTTTGACGCCTCCGCGAGGTGCTGGGCGGCGGCTTGACGCCAGTTGCGGCACAATGGGTGTCGAGCGAGGGCAGGTGCCTCGGGCCGGTCGGCGTTTATCTGGCCCTGGCCGGAGGTCTCAGCCTGTTTGGGCTTCTGGTGCTTGGGCGGGAGAGCGTAGAGGCGTGGGCCGCAGCAAGGTAATACGCGCCTTGCCGACCTTGCGTTCGGCCTCGGTCACGAATCCTTTAATGGCAATCACCTCGTCGGCGTGGGTTTCCAGGCTGACCCAGCTTGCCGGGCCGATCCAGCCGAGCCGCAGCAGCTTGTCGAGCGCGACATGTCCCGCGCCGCTGCCATAGGGTGGGTCGAGCAGCAGCAGGTCGAGCGGCGCTTTGGCCAGGCCCAGCGCGAGCACCGATTGGGCCCGAACATCGGCGGCGGTTTGCGCGCGCAGCGCAGCCAGATTGGCGCGCAGGGCCCGAAGCGCGGCAGCATCCTGCTCGACGAACAGGCATGAAGCCGCCCCGCGTGAGAGCGCTTCGATCCCCAACGCGCCCGAACCGGCAAAGAAATCGCCGACCGACAATCCCTCGAAATCGCCGATCCGGCTGACCAGCATCGAGAACAATGTTTCGCGGGTGCGGTCCGCGGTCGGGCGGGTCACTTCTCCCGGCGGTGCGCTCAGCTTGCGCCCGCGCCATTGTCCCGCGACGATCCTCACAGCTTGAGCTTGCCGACGAAGCGCTCGACTTCCTTTGCCGGTATTTCGACCACCGCGCCGCGCGGCAGGTCGCCCAGCGCAAAGGGGCCATAGCCGGTGCGAAGCAGGCGACTGACCTGCAGCCCCAGATATTCGAGGACACGGCGGACTTCGCGGTTCTTGCCCTCGGTCAGGGTCAGCACGACCCACTGGTTGCGGCCGGTGCGCCGCTCGAGATCGGCGATGATCTTGCCATAGCGCATCCCCTCGATGGTCACCCCCTCGGCCAGTCCTTCAAGTTGCGCCTGGCTGACCGCGCCGAACGTGCGCGCGCGGTACGTGCGGGGCACCCCGCTGGAGGGCAGTTCCATTGCGCGCTTCAGCCCGCCGTCGTTGGTCAGCAGCAGCAGGCCCTCGGTGGACAGATCAAGCCGCCCGACCGGCATGACGCGCGGGGCGCCCTTGGGCATGGCGTTACGCAGCGCAGTGTAGATCGTGGGCCGTCCGGCGGGATCGCTGGCGGCGGTGATCAGGCCCGGCGGCTTGTGAAACGCGAACAACCGGACCGCTTCGGCCTTGGCAACCGGCTGGTCGTCCACGGTCACCCCGGCGAGGGTTTCGAGGACGGTCGCCGGAGTGGTCAGGACCGTGCCGTTCAGCTTGACCCGCCCTTCTGCGATCATTCGTTCGACTTCGCGGCGGCTGGCGATCCCGGCACGCGCGAGCAGTTTGGCGATGCGTTCGCCGATTGGGGCGCCGGGGCGGGGGGTGTCGGACATCGGGGGGCCTTAGCGGGCGAGGGCGGATTGGGCCAGCGTTGCGCGGGTCAGCGGCGTGTTCGACTTGCTCAGACTGAGCAGACGGGTAGAAAGATGATGAAAAGTCCGCTCAGGCCGGGCCTGTCGAAGCCCCCTCAGCATAAGCCAACTGCTCGATCAGTATCTCATGAAAGCGGGCAATTCCGCCCTCCAGCGTGCCCAAAGTCAATTCGGGCACCGCCCCGGTCGCCAGTCCCTGCTGGCCGAGCGCCGCGGCGCGGAAATCCTCGCCGGCAAAAACGCCGCCGTCGAGGAGGTCCCATGAACGTTGCCAGTGATCGCGCGCCTTGTCGGTCTGTGGAGCCTCGGGGATCAGCATGAAATCCTCGACCAGGGTGCGTTCGTGGCTCTGCGGCATCAGGGTCATCACGTTGACGTAGTCGGGGCTGACCACGACCACGGTGCCGGGAAACAACTGGTAAGCGAAGGTCGCGACGCGGCGCAGTGCGTCCATGTCGGAGACATCGACCCCCTGCATCTCCGCCGCGCGGCCAACCAGGCTGCGCTGGTGCGGTCCGATCCGGTCGCCGGTGGTTACCCCGTCCTTGAAGAACGGGCCGATGGTGCCAGCGTGGAGGCGCAGCACGTGATAGCTTTCGAGGAAAGCGTCCATGATCAGCTTCCAGTTGGAAGCGACATCGTGGGTGCGCCGCGCGAACAGGTGCAGCCCGCCTAGCCCGAGCGCGTCGAAATCTTCGCCCAGCACCTGCGCCTGTGTGAAATCGGCACCTTCAAAGGGCGCGAACCAGATCATCCCGCCGGCCTCGATGCTGGGCAGTTCGCGCAAGCCGTGGTCGGCCTTGTCGAGCCCGGGAAAAGTTTCGGGCCGGGGCAGGGCGAGCAGCCGTCCGTCGAACGCATAGGTCCAGGCATGGTAGGGGCAGGTCAGCCGCTTGCCGCACTGGACCTCGCCGCCCTCCACCAGCCGCGTGCCGCGATGTTGGCAGACGTTGAGGAACACCCGCGCCGCGCCCGCGCCGTCGCGGGTGATGAGCAATGGTCGTCCGGTCCCGTCATGCGCCACCGCCATGCCCGGCTCGGGCAGCAGTGCAGAGGGCGCGAGCACTTGCGGCAGGCGGTCGAACAACGCCGCCCGCTCGCGCGCCCACCACGCCGGGTCGGTGTAGACGCTCGCCGGGACCTTCGCGATTCGCGCCTCGGCCCGCGATTCGCCCGCAGAAATGCGCCGCGCGAGGTCGAGCTGCCCGCTGGTCGGGGTCCGTTCCAAGGCGCGCGGTGTCGTGGCGATGGTCATAGCGGACTTTCCAAAACCTCGGGCGGGGTGCAAGTCTCCCACAAAAGGGTTGCGGAGGAAAGATGGCGGACCAGCATTCGGCAAAAGTGGCAACAGCAGAGCCGGCAGCCGCAACACCGCGTCCAAAGGGCCTGCGGCTCATCGGTGCGGCCTTCACCAACCGCAAGACCGGGGTGATGCTGGTGCTGGGCATGGCTTCGGGCCTGCCTTATGCGCTGCTGCTGGGCACGCTCTATGCCTGGCTGGGTGAGACCGGGGTCGATCTGGAAACGATGGGCGTGTTCAGCCTGATCGGGCTGGCCTATGCGTTCAAGTTCCTGTGGTCGCCGCTGGTGGATCGGCTGCGCCTTCCGCTGCTGTGGCGGCTGGGGCGGCGGCGCGGCTGGCTGGTGCCGATCCAGGCGCTGGTCGGCCTCGCGCTTGTCTCGCTGTCCGCACTCGATCCCAACACTTCGCTGGGGCTATTCTCGCTGCTGGCGGGGATTGCCGCGTTTGCCAGCGCAACGCAGGACATCGTGATCGACGCCTGGCGGGTCGAGGTCGCCGACGACGTGGCGACGCTCGATCTCCTCTCGGCGGTCTATCAGCTGGGGTATCGACTGGCGGCGCTGGCCGGGGGCGCGCTGGCGCTGGTGCTGGCGGCGCGGATCGGCTGGCCGGCGGTCTATTTCTGGATGGGCCTGTTCATGCTGTTCGCGATGCTGGCGAGCTGGTTTGCGCCCGATACCAAGTGGCAGCCGGGCGACGCCTTGGCGGGCGATACCAGCGGCCTGCCGCTGAAAGTGCGCGCGATTGCGCTGGCCATCGTCGGCACTCTGTGGGGCTGGGCGCTCATCACGGTGATCGTGTTCATGGTCACTTCGCTGGGCGCCGCCCCGGCCGACCGGCCCGATGCGGGCGCATTCATCAAGCTCTACGGCCCGCTGATCGTGATCGCGACCGTGGTGGTGCCCTCCATCGTCGCCGCAGTGCTCGACGGGTGGCGGCGCGACGGGCGCTATGTCGGGGGGGATACCGCGCGCGAGGAACGGCGCATGGGTGCGCTCGACCACGCCTTTCGCGCGTTGATCGAGCCGCTGGCCGAGCTGATCGGGCGGCTGCGCTGGGCGGCGATCCTTGTGCTGGCGATCATCCTGACATTCCGGCTGACCGACAGCATCTGGGGCCCGTTTGCGCTGCCGTTCTACCTTCAGGAGCTGAAGTACACCAACGACGAGGTGGCGGTCGCCTCCAAGTTCTTCGGGGTCGGCATGACGATGGCGGGGATCGCGCTCGGCGCGGTCAGCTTCGCGCTGATAGGGCGAATGGCGACACTGGTGATCGCGGCGACGGTCGCGGCGGCGAGCAACCTGCTCTACGCCGATCTTGCGCTGGGCGGACGCGGGCTGGACCTGTTCGGGAACAACAGCGGGTTCTACTGGCTGACATCGCAGTTCGGCTCGGACGATCGTTTCTCGCGGCTGCTGCTGGCAATCACCGGTGAGAACCTGGCTGGCGGGTTCGCCGGGGCGGCGTTCGTCGCCTACCTCTCATCGATCACCTCCAAAAGCCACGCGGCGGTGCAATATGCCCTGCTCTCGTCGCTGACCGTGCTGGTCGGCTCGCTCGGCCGGGCGGCATTGGGCGAGAAGATCGACAGCGGCGGCTACGCGCCGGTGTTCTTCCTGACTGCCGCATTGGGGCTGATCGCGGTGGTGCTCTGCGCGATCGAATGGGCGCGGACGGCGCGGGCCAAAGGGTTGGAGCCTCAGTCGGGAATTTCACCATTGGCGGCCAGTACCGATCCGGCGAGATAGAGCGACCCGGCGATCAGGACATCTCCGGGCGCGGAGAGCGAACGCAAAGCGGCTGCGATGTCGGAAGCTGGCTTGGCGGCGGGGCCGAAGGCGGGGGCGGGGTGGCTGTCATGGCCCGCCACCGGAACCACGGTCAAGCTGGCGATACGGTTGCGAAAAGGGCCGATGATTGCGGCGGGGTTCTTGGCGGCAAGCATCCCCGCGATGACATGCAGATCGTTACCCTCTGCAAAAAACCGCGCAATCGCCTCGCCCGCATCGGAATTGTGTCCGCCATCGAGCCACACCCGCCGCCCCGGCACCAGCGCGGTCAGCGGACCTGGGCCGAGCAATTGCAGACGTGCGGGCCATCGGGCGGCAAGGATGCCTCGGGCCATCGCCTCGGGCGACACGGTCAGCACGCTCTGATGCCGCAGCATGGCTACCGCCAGCGCGGCGTTGTCGGCCTGATGCCCGCCCGCCAGCGCGGGGAGCGGCAGCTCGAGCTCGCCGGTCGAATCGCGATAGGCTATGGCCGCGCCGATGTCGGCAAACCAGTCGCGCCCGCGCAACAAGGGTACCGCGCGCAGATTTTCAGCCGTCTCGAACACCGTTCGCGCCATTTCGGCTGGATAGGCCTGCGTCACCAGCGGCACTCCCGGCTTCGCGATGCCTGCCTTTTCGAACGCGATCCGGCACAGCGGCTCTTTCGGCACGCCATCCTCCGGCGCGAGCAGGAAGGCTTCGTGATCGATCCCCAGGCTGGCGATCCCGCAGACCGCCGGGGCGGCCAGCACGTTGGTCGCATCGAACCGCCCGCCGAGCCCGGTCTCGATCACACAGGCATCCGCCGGATGGCGCGCAAAGGCGAGGAAGGTGGCTGCCGTGGTTACCTCGAAGAAGCTGGGGGACAGGTCCGCTCCCAGATCGAGGACTTCGCACAGCAGTTCGGCTAGAAGGACATCCTCGATCAGCCTCCCCGCGATGCGGATGCGCTCGTTATAGCGCACCAGATGCGGCTTGGTCGCGGCGTGGACCGAATAGCCCTGCGCCTCCAGCATCGCGCGCAGGTACGCGCAGGTCGAGCCTTTGCCGTTGGTCCCGGCAACGTGGAACACCGGCGGCAGGCGGTCCTGCGGATCGCCCAGCCGCGCGCACAGTTCGCGGATCGTCTCCAGCCCGAACCGCCCCTGCGGCAGCGATAGCGCGCCCAGCCGGTCGAGCTGAGCCTGCACGGCAGGGTTATCCGAAACCGCGAAGTCGCGCATCGCGTTGCCCTGCGCTTAGGCGGCCAGCTTGGCCGGGCTCAGATACCCGAGCAGCCGCGCCAGCGTGGCCTTCAGTTCCGACCGCGGCACGACCATATCGATCATCCCGTGCGCGAACAGGTACTCAGCGCGCTGAAAGCCTTCGGGGAGCTTTTCGCGGATCGTGTCCTGGATCACCCGCTGCCCGGCAAAGCCGATCAGCGCGCCCGGCTCGGCGATCTGGACATCGCCCAGCATCGCATAGCTGGCGGTGACGCCGCCGGTGGTCGGATCGGTCAGCACGACCACATAGGGCAGCCCCGCGGCCTTGAGCAGTTGCAGCGCGGCGGTGGTGCGCGGCATCTGCATCAGGCTCAGAATGCCCTCCTGCATCCGCGCGCCGCCTGCCGCCGTAACCGCCACGTAGGGGCACTTCTCGGCCACCGCCTTGCGGACGCCCGCAACAAAAGCGCTGCCCACCGCCATTCCCATCGAGCCGCCCATGAAGGCGAATTCCTGCACGCCGACCACCGCGCGCTGCCCATCGATGGTGCCGAATGCATTGGTCAGCGCGTCTGCGTGCGGGTTCGCGGCGCGCGCAGCCTTGATCCGGTCGATGTATTTCTTGCTGTCGCGGAACTTGAGCGGGTCTTCCTTGACCTTGGGCGCGGCGAGCAATTCGAAGCCGGGATCGAGCAATTGCGCCAGCCGCGCATTGGCTCCGATCCGCCCATGATGCTCGCACTGGGGGCAGACCGAGAGGTTTTCCTCATACTCCTTGGTAAACAGCATCTCGCCGCAACCCGGACACTTGGTCCACAGGTTGTCGGGGGTTTCGCGCTTGGGCGAAAACGGCAGCGCATTGCGAACGCGGGTGATCCAGCTCATGCGCCAATCTCTTGTTTCATAGGCACCAATCGCGCCGAATGAACCGCTTTGGCAAGTCCCGCGACGTATTCGCGCACCATCTCGGGCGCTTCGCCGCCATGCTCCGCGACCAGCTCGACGATCGCCGAGCCGACCACTACCCCATCGGCGACGCGGGCGATGGCGGCGGCCTGTTCGGGCGTGCGGATGCCAAAGCCCACCGCGACGGGCAAGTCGGTCGCCGCCTTGAGGCGGGCGACGGCCTCTTCGATCGATCCTTGCGCCGCCTGCTGCTTGCCGGTGATCCCGGCGACCGAAACATAGTACAGGAACCCTGCCGAGCCATCGAGGATCGTCGGCAGCCGCGCTGCATTGCTGGTCGGCGTGGCGAGGCGGATCGGGGCGATGCCATGCGCGCGCAGGTTGGGCCCGAGCGCATCGTCCTCCTCGGGCGGAATATCGACGCAGATCACCCCGTCGACCCCGGCTTTGGCGCATTCGGCAGCGAACCACTCGGGTCCGCGAATGGTCATCGGGTTGGCATAGCCCATCAGCACCAGCGGAACGTCCGGTTGACGCAAGCGGAAGGCGGCCGCGAGCGCGAAGATGTCCGCCGTGGTCGTGCCCCTGGCGAGGCTGCGCAGGTTGGCCGCCTGGATCGCCGGGCCATCGGCCATCGGATCGGTGAACGGCATCCCCAGCTCGATCACGTCCGCCCCGCCGGCCACCAGCGCATCGAGGACGGCGGCAGTGTCGCCATCGCCTGCGGTGACGAAGCAGACGAGCGCGGGGTGCGTCTTGGCGAAGGCGGCGGCGAGGCGGGTCAAAGTTCCGCCCCAAGCGCCTCGGCGACCGTAAAGATGTCCTTGTCCCCGCGTCCGCACATGTTGGCCAGGATGATTGCGTCCTTGTCCATCGTCGGCGCGATCTTGGCCACTGCTGCAATCGCATGGGCTGGCTCGAGCGCGGGGATGATGCCTTCGGTGCGGCAGAGCAGCTGGAAACCGTCGAGCGCCTCTCGGTCGGTCACGCTGGTGTAGGCGACCCGCCCGATGTCCTTGAGCCAGGCGTGCTCCGGCCCGATCCCCGGATAGTCGAGCCCCGCCGAAATCGAATGCGCCTCGGCGATCTGGCCGTCCTCGTCCTGCAGCAGATAGGTTTTGTTGCCGTGGAGCACCCCCGGTGAGCCTCCGGCAAGGCTGGCGGCGTGAAGTTTGTCGAGCCCGTGGCCGGCAGCTTCGACGCCCAGCATCTTGACCTCGGCATCATCCAGAAACGGGTGGAATAGCCCGATCGCGTTGCTCCCTCCGCCGATCGCCGCGACCAGCAGGTCGGGCAGGCGGCCGGTGCGCGACAACATCTGTTCGCGCGCCTCGCGCCCGATCACGCTCTGAAAATCGCGGACCAGCTCGGGATAGGGGTGCGGACCCGCCGCGGTGCCGATGATGTAGAAAGTGTCGTGGACGTTGGCGACCCAATCGCGCAGCGCCTCGTTCATCGCATCCTTCAGCGTGTTGGCGCCGCTGGTCACCGGGACCACCTGCGCGCCCAGCAGCTTCATCCGGAACACGTTGGGGGCTTGGCGCTCAACGTCCTTGGCGCCCATGTAGATCACGCAAGGCAGCCCGAACCGCGCGCAGACCGTAGCGGTGGCGACGCCGTGCTGGCCCGCGCCGGTCTCGGCGATGATCCGGGTCTTGCCCATGCGGATCGCCAGCAGGATCTGCCCGACGCAATTGTTGATCTTGTGCGCGCCGGTGTGGTTGAGTTCGTCGCGCTTGAACCACACTTGCGCGCCGCCCAGTTCCTCGGTCAGCCGCGGCGCGAAATAGAGCGGGCTGGGGCGGCCGACGTAATGCTCGAGCAGGTCGTCGAACTCGGCCTGAAACGCCGGATCGAGCTTGGCGGCACGGTAATGCCGCTCCAGTTCGAGCACCAGCGGCATCAAGGTCTCGGCGACATAGCGCCCGCCGAACTGGCCGAAATGGCCTCGATCGTCAGGCTGATTACGGAAGCTGTTGGGGGCTGCGGTCATGATTGCCTTCAGGTTTTCCGGGCCGCTTTGCAGAAGGCCGCGATCCTGTCCACATCCTTGATCCCCGGCGCGCTTTCGACGCCGGACGAGACATCGACCAGCGGGGCTGCCGTAGTTCTGATCGCTTCGCCGACATTGTCCGGTGACAGCCCTCCAGCAAGCCCCCAGGGCAGCGGCGCACGGTATCCGGCGAGCAGCGACCAGTCGAACACCAGCCCCAACCCGCCGGGCAGGTCTGCCCCCACCGGGGCGCGCGCGTCGAACAGGATAAGGTCGGCCGCGCCGACATAGGCCTTGGCGCCGTCGAGATCGGAGGCCTGCGTCACCGGAAGGGCCTTCCACACCGGCAGTCCGTGGCGCGCACGCAATTCGGCGGCACGCGCCGGGCTCTCGATGCCGTGAAGCTGGATTGCGTCGAGCCCGCCCGCCGCCACGGCATCTGCAATCATCGCATCGGTGGCATCGACGAACAACCCGACCTTGCCGATCCGCCCGGCAGCGCGCGCGCCGAGCTGCGCGGCATCGGTCAGCGATACGTTGCGCGGACTCGGCGCAAAGAACACCAGCCCGACATGGTCTGCACGCGCGCCCAGCGCCGCATCGAGTGCGGCGGCGGTGTTGATGCCGCAAATCTTGATACCCGGGGCCATGTCGCGGCTCTTAGCTGCCAGCCGCAGCGTGGCTAGTCACAATGAAGTTTTAACCCAAAATCAGCACGAGCGGGATTGGTTGGAAACGGGGATCGCAGAGCCTTACGGAGCGAGTTCGAACATCACCGTCACGTTGGCGGTCAGCTCCAACTGGCCGGACTCAACCGGCGGCGCGCTGCTTTCCTTGTCCATCGCCATCCGCGCATAGACCACCGGCGGTCCGGGCTGGTAGTTCTGCCCCTCGGAAATCGACACGATCCGCGCCACGCGCAGCCCCGCCGCCCTCGCATAAAGCTCGGCGCGCGCACGCGCCGTCTTCATCGCCGCGACGCGCGCCTCATCGAGCGCACCATCCGAGTTGTCGAGCTGGAAGCTGGGGCCGTTGACCTGATTGGCACCCGCCGAAACCAGCGTGTCGATCACCTTGCCGTAATCGCCCAGCTTGCGCTGGCGGACCGAGACCTGGTTGGACACCTGATAAGCGACGATTACCGGGGTCTGCGGCTCATCGATCGGTCGCGTTTGCTGCGAATAGACCGGGTTGATCGAGAGGTTGCTGGTCTGGATGTCGCGCGCCGCGATTCCCGCGCGCTTGAGTTCGGCAACGACCCTGGTCATCGCGCGCGAATTGTCCGCCAGCGCCTCGCCTGCGGTCTTGGCCTGGGTGGTGACCCCGGCGCTGAACACTGCCAGTTCGGGCTCGCGGGTCGTCCGGCCTTCGGCGACGACCGTGAGCAGCGCGTTGCCGCGTTCGATCGCCGGAACCACGCTCTGCGCGGCGGCGGGATAAGCGGCCAGAGCACCGAGCGCGGTGGCAAGGGCGAGGGATAGAGCACGTTTCATAGGGGACTCCCGGGATTAATCTGCGCGGCGTCTGGCGGGCCGGGACTTGCCCAAGCCTGAACTGCCAGGCGACGAAGCGGTTTCCTACAGCGTTGCTTCGATCGCCCGGGCCGCCGCCGCCGGGTCCTCCGCGCGCGAAATCGGACGGCCGATCACCAGCACGCTTGCCCCCGCATCGCGCGCTGCCCGCGGCGAAATCGTGCGCTTCTGGTCTCCCGCAGGGCCAGTGTCAGGTCGCACCCCCGGCACCACCAGATACCCGTCCTTCCACGTCGCGCGCACCGCCGCGACTTCCTGGCCAGAGCAGACCACGCCGTCGAGCCCGGCGTCGTGCGCCAGCTCAGCCAGCCGCAGCACCTGATCGTGCGCGCCGCCAGGAACGCCGGTGCGGGCCAAATCGTGGTCGTCGAGGCTGGTCAGGACGGTCACACCGATCACGCGGCACTGGCTCCCGGCCGCCGCTTTGGCGTCCTCCATCATCGCGCGCCCGCCACTGCAGTGGACCGTGACGATCGCCGGTTCGAGAACGTGGATCGCCTGCATCGCTGCGGCGGCGGTGTTGGGGATATCGTGCAGCTTGAGGTCGAGGAAGATCGGCAGGCCGATTTTGGCCACCTCGTGGACCCCGTGGTGGCCGTGCGCGTAAAAGAACTCCATCCCCAGTTTGACCCCGCCAACATGCGCCTTGACCCGGCGCAGCAGATCGAGCGCGGAATCGAGGCGCGGCAGGTCGAGCGCCAGATAGACCGGGTTGCTCATGGCTGCGACATCAGGGGCGCTGATGTCTCAGCCGCCTGGGGTGGGGCCACCACGCCAGTGGTTGCCGCCGCCCCGACGGAGGCTTCAAGCGTGGCAATCCGCCGGTTGAGCCGCCAGCGCACGGTGCGATGGAGCAGCCACATCGGCGCCAGCCCAAGCAGAAAGGCGGCGATGGTCAACGCAGCAAGGCGGGTTTCGAGAATCAGCGAATTCCAGATCCGCACTTCGACCGTCTGCCAGTTGTTGATCGCGAACAGCACCAGCACGACTGCCAGCAGCACCCACAATATGGTTCGCACGATTTGCATGGCGTTATCGCCCCCTTGACCCTTGCCGGCTTTACCCTGCGGCGATGCTAGGGCGGATCGGCCGTGAAGGGAAGGATAGGCTTAGGCGCCGAACACTCGTTCGAAGATCCGGTCGACTTGCGCGAAGTGGTATTCGAGGTCGAAACTCGCCGCCAGGTCCTCCGCCGCGATCCGGCCGGTCACCGCCGGATCGGCCTGGAGCAGAGCCAGCAGCGACAGTTTTCCGTCGCTTTCCCACACCTGCATCGCATTGCGCTGGACGATGGCATAGGCATCTTCGCGGCTGACCCCGGCCTGGGTCAGTGCCAGCAGCACCCGCTGCGAGTGGACCAGCCCGCCCATCCGGTCGAGATTGGCGCGCATCCGTTCGGGGTAGATCAGCAACTTGTCGATCACCCCGGTCAGGCGGTGGAGCGCGAAGTCGAGTGTGATGCAGGCATCGGGGCCGATAAAGCGCTCGACGCTCGAATGGCTGATGTCGCGCTCGTGCCACAGCGCAACGTTCTCAAGCGCGGGGACCACCGCCGAACGGACCATCCGGGCGAGGCCGGTGAGGTTCTCGGTAAGGATCGGGTTGCGCTTATGCGGCATGGCCGACGAGCCTTTCTGCCCCGGCGCGAAATATTCCTCTGCCTCCAGTACTTCGGTCCGCTGGAGGTGGCGGATCTCGACGCTGAGTCGCTCGATCGAACCCGCGATCACGCCCAGCGTGGCAAAGAACATCGCGTGGCGATCGCGCGGGATGACCTGGGTCGAAACCGGCTCGGGAACCAGCCCGAGCTTGTCCGCGACATATTCTTCCACCGCCGGATCGACATTGGCGAAAGTGCCGACCGCACCCGAAATCGCGCAAGTGGCGATTTCCGCGCGTGCCGCGATCAGCCGCACCTTGCAGCGGGCAAATTCGGCATGGGCCTGCGCCAGCTTGAGCCCGAAGGTGGTCGGTTCGGCATGGATGCCGTGGCTGCGCCCGATCGTCGGGGTGTGCTTGTGCTCGATCGCCCGCCGCTTCAGCGCCGCCAGCAGCGCATCGAGATCGGCCAGCAGGATGTCGCTGGCCTGGGAAAGCTGGACCGCCAGCGTTGTGTCGAGCACGTCCGAACTGGTCATGCCCTGGTGCATGAAGCGGGCCAAATCCCCACCAGAGTGCTCACCCACTTGGTCTGCCACCCAGGTCAGGAACGCGATTACGTCGTGCCGGGCAATCGCCTCGTAGGCATCGATCGCGGCGACATCGATCTTTGGATCCGTCGCCCACCAGTCCCACAGGGCCTTGGCGGCAGACGGAGGCACCACGCCCAGTTCGCCCAGCTTTTCGGTGGCGTGCGCCTCGATCTCGAACCAGATGCGATAGCGCGCCTCGGCCTCCCAGATCGCGGTCATCGCGGGGCGGGAATAGCGGGGGATCATGGACGACTCCGGGTGAGCGGGAATGAGCGACCGCCGCTAGGGGGCGGGGCGGAATTGGGCAAGGGGCGCGCGAAAGAGGGCGCGAACTTGAGGGACTGGCCAGCGACGGGCACTTGGACTAGGGGGCTGCACACATCCAGATCAAGCGAGACATCGATAATGCCCCCCTACAAGGCTCCCAGCTTCGCCGACCGTCAGGCCGCCGCCGCCGCCGCGCGCGACAAGGCGATTGCCAAGCTCAAGGCCCGTCCCCAGCCAGCACCCGAAGTGCTTGAGGCGCGCCGTGAAGCCGCCGAACGCAAACGCATCGCCGCCGAAGAAGCCCGCGCTGCGAAAGAAGCTGCGCGTGAGGCGGCCAAGGCCGCAGCCGAAGCCGCCGTGATTGCCGCTGCCCAAGCCGTGCTGGACGCCGAAGCCGAGGCCAAGGCCGAACGCGACCGGCGCTATGCCGCGCGGAAAGCCGGCAGCAAGGGCCGCAAGTAAGCCGCATGCCGGATTGACGTTTGCCTGCCTGAATAACTGCTCCCCATCCCAGTTCGTCCAGCAGGCCGGGCTCAGGTTTGCGGCCGCTTTTTCTGACTGCCTTGTGTGGGTTGCTTTGGGGGGAAAGTCCCGGGGAGGCGGAGCCGTGGAGACCGGGGGGTGGTCGGCTCCGCCTCATGGAAGACTTATCGGGATGCCTTAGTCAATGCAGGGGCCGTGCCAAACTCCATAAATGGCTGAAAAGCTGCATTTTTTCGCTGCCAACAGCCACGCTCCCCGCCCACCCTGTAAAGTTTGCCGACACGAGCGCTCGCAAGATTTGGTCTTGGCAAGCGTGCGTGCGTTCCGCATGGCCGAACGATGGATATTAATCAGGAATATGCCGAACTGGACGAGCTGCCGCCGGCCACCCCGGCCGCGACGCTGGTCATCTTCCGCCACGATAGCGCGGGCGGCCCGCCGCAATTGCTGATGGTCGAACGATCCGCAACGATGCGTTTTGCCGGCGGGGCAGCCGTGTTTCCCGGCGGACGGATCGATCCTGCCGACTTCGATCTTGCCCGCGAACTGTCGGATAGCGCAGCCGACGAGGATGCCATCGACGATCTTGCCGCGCGGATCGCGGCGGTGCGAGAGACGCTTGAGGAAACCGGACTGGTGGTCGGGATCGACCGCGCGGTGTCGCTCGACGAGGCGCTTGCGGCGCGGGCCTTCCTGCTCGAGCAGGGCGCCTTGGCTCCGGTGCTGGTGCGCCACGGCTGGTCGCTGGCGCCGCAGGAGCTGACCTATTTCGCGCGCTGGCGGCCCAAGCACGCGCATATGCGGGTATTCGACACGCGCTTTTTTCTCGCCGATCTTGGCACCGGCGCGGTCGAGTTGCTGGTCGACTCGACCGAGAATACCCACCTGTTCTGGGCCAGCGCCGCCGAGGCCCTGCGACTGGCCGACGCGGGGCAGATTTCGGTGATCTTCCCGACCCGGCGCAATCTCGAACGCCTCGCCCAGTTCGCGACCTTTGCCGAGGTCAAGGCCCATGCGGAGGCCTTTCCGGCGCGGACGGTGACCCCGTTCATGGGTGAGCGGGGCGGGAAGCGCTGGCTGCTTATCTCCGAGGGCCATGGCTATCCGGTCGACGGCGAGCCGCTCGATGCGGTCGAGCGCGGCTAACGAAAGGACAGGACATGGCTGGATTGTGGTTCGACGAATTGTCGGTGGGGCAAACTTTCGCTCATCCGATCCGCCGCACGGTGACCGAAACCGACAACGTGCTGTTCACCGCGATGACGCACAACCCGGCACAGCTGCACCTCGACGAGGAGTACATGAAGGGCACCGAATACGGCACCCGGATCGTCAATTCGTGCTTCACGTTGGGGCTGATGGTGGGGATTTCGGTGGGTGAGACCACGCTCGGCACCGCGATCGCCAACCTCGGCTGGGACGAGGTCCGGTTCCCCAAGGCGCTGTTCCATGGCGACACGGTCAACGTGACCAGCGAGGTCATCGAGCTGCGCGAATCGAAGTCACGGCCCGAAGCGGGGATCGTGACCTTCCTGCACAAGGCGTTCAACCAGCACGGCGATCTGGTAGCCTCATGCAAGCGTTCGGGATTGCAGCGCAAGAAGCCGGGGTGAGAGAGGGCCACCCCTCCCCTGAGCACCACAGCCCCCCAACACCGCTCGTGCTGAGCTTGTCGAAGCACTGCTTTTTTCTTGAAGCAGCGCGCTACGTTGCAAGAGGCAAGGCAGTCCTTCGAGAGGCTCAGGACAAGCGGGTTTGTGGGAGCGAGTGAGCGCGTTAAACCGCGTCCCACGTAAACACCGAGCCGCTTGCACCCAGATTGGTGAAATCGCCCGCCAGCGCGGGCAGGACGTGTTCGATCACGCTCGCAGGGGTCCAGTCGCGCGCCATGCCGCGGATTGGACGGGGCTGGTTGAACAAGAAAATCTCGCTGCCACGCACCGCGAAAATCTGGCCCGAGACATCCTTTGCCCCGTCTGCCGCCAGCGCCACCGCGAAATTGGCGACCTGATCGGCGCGCATCCTGGTCTTGAAGCGTTCGACGCGCTTGGCCGATTCCTCATCCTTGATCGGGATCGAGCCGATCATCCGGGTCCAGGCAAACGGCGCGATGACATTGGCGCGCACGTTCTTGGCGGCGTTTTCCATTGCGATGACGTGGCTGAGACCATGCACGCCGAGCTTGGCAGCAGCATAATTCGCCTGGCCGATGTTGCCGATCAGGCCGCTGGTCGAGGTGAACAGCACATAGGCCCCGTCCTGCTGCTCGCGGAACATTTCGATCGTCGCACGGCAGACATTGAACGCACCGGTCAGATGGACGTCGATCACCGCTTTCCAGTCGGCCGGGGTCATCTTGTGAAACATCCCGTCGCGCAAAATGCCCGCGGGGTTGATCACCGCGTGAAGCCCGCCAAATTCCTTCAGCGCCTGATCGCGCATCCCCTCGACTGCAGCGTAATCGGAAACGCTGTCGAAGTTGGCGACCGCGCGGCCACCGTTGGCAATGATTTCCTTGGCCACGGTCAGGGCCGGTGCGGTCGATCCGTCGTCGTCGCCTTTCAGCGATCCGCCCAGATCGTTGACCACCACAGCAGCACCTTCACGCGCGGCCATCAGCGCGCATTCGCGCCCGATCCCGTTGCCGCCGCCGGTGACCAGCACGACCTTGCCGTCGAGTACGCCCATGTTCCGCTCCCGCTATTCGTTCAAAGCGACTTTATGATCGCCGAGAAATCGAGCCCGGCGTTACCCGCATCGGCAAACGCGGCGTAAAGCGCTTCGGCGCGCTCGCCCATCGGCACCTGTGCGCCCGCATCCTGCGCGGCGGCCATCGCGAGGCGGAGGTCCTTGAGCATCAATGCGGTGGCAAAACCGCCCTGATAGCCGTTGTCCGCCGGGGTTGTCGGGCCGACGCCGGGGACCGGGCAGTACGAGGTCATCGACCATGATTGACCGCTCGCCTTGCTGGCGATGTCGAAGAACACCTGGGCATCGAGCCCCAGCTTGTCGGCCAGCGCAAAGGCTTCGCAGGTCGCGATCATGTTCGCACCGAGGATCATGTTGTTGCAGATCTTCGCCGCCTGACCCGAGCCGCTGGCCCCGGCGTGGATCACCGTCTTGCCCATGTTCGACAGGATCGGCTCGGCGCGGGCGAAAGCGTCGCCGCTGCCGCCGACCATGAAGGTCAGCGTGCCGCCATTGGCCGCTGCGATCCCGCCCGAGACCGGCGCATCGACCATCGCAAACCCTGCCGCCTGCGCCGCCGCACCGACGCGTTTGGCGGTCGCCACGTCGATGGTCGAGCAATCGAGCAGCAGCGCGGCTGGCGGTGCGTTGGCGAAGATATCGCCGGTATAGACGCTCTCGACGATCGCGCCGTTGGGCAGCATGGTCACGACAGCCTCGACCCCGGCGACGGCTTCGGCGACGGTACCGGAAACTTCCGCCCCGTTCTCACGCGCCCGCGCGGCGGCTTCTTCGCTCAAATCGAAGGCGCGAACCTCGTGCCCCGCCTTGACCAGGTTCGCGGCCATCCCGCCGCCCATATTGCCGAGACCGATAAAAGCGATTTTCATGGTCAGCGCCCCGTCCATTGGCCCGGCCGTTTTTCCACGAAGGCGGCCATGCCTTCCTTCTGGTCCTCGGTGCCGAACAGGCCGTTGAACAGGCGGCGCTCGAAGCGGACGCCCTGGCTGAGCGAGGTCTCGAACGCGGCGTCGATCATCTCCTTGCACGCCATAGCGGCGAGCGGCGGCATCGCGGCGATCTCGTTTGCCGTCTTGAGCGCCTGTTCCTTCAGTTCCGCGAGCGGGACGATCCGCGCGACCAGCCCGGCGGCCTCAGCCTCCGCCGCGCCCATCATCCGTCCGGTCAGGCACATTTCCATCGCCTTGGCCTTGCCGATTGCGCGGGTGAGGCGCTGGCTGCCGCCCATGCCAGGGGTGACGCCCAGCTTGATCTCGGGCTGCCCGAACTTCGCGTTGTCCGCTGCGATGATGAAATCGGCCATCATCGCCAGCTCGCACCCGCCGCCCAGGGCAAAGCCCGATACCGCCGCGATCCACGGCTTGCGCGTGGCGGTGACCTTGTCATATCCCGCGAACAGCGCGCCGCCATAGACCGCGGCAAAGCCCTGGCCCGACATCTCCTTGATATCCGCGCCTGCCGCAAAAGCCTTGTCCATCCCGATCAGCACCGCGCAGCGCTGGCCGGGATCGGCGTCGTAGGCGGTGAAGGCGGCGATCAGATCTTCGAGCACCTGGCTATTCAGCGCATTGAGCGACTGCGGGCGGTTGAGCGTGACCAGCGTAACCGGGCCCTGCGTTTCGACAAGAATGGTTTCGTAGCTCATAGGGGTTTCCATTCCTCATCGGCGGGCAGGGGGGCGAATATCGTGTCGACCAGATCGTCGGTTGCTGCCTCGGCAGTCGCCGGGTCCCAGCGGGGGGCATTGTCCTTGTCGACGATCAGCGCGCGGACGCCCTCGGCGAAATCGGGGCGCATGATCAGGCGGCTGGCGATGCGGTATTCCATTGCCATGACATCGGCGAAGTCGGTCATCGCGCGGCCTTCGACCAACTGGCGCATCGCGACCTTGGATGAAAGCGGGCTTTTGGGCGCGATTGCGGCGCGCTCCTTGGTCGCCCATTCGCCGCCATCGATTTCCAGCGCGGCGACGATGTCCTCAAACCGGTCGGCGGCGAACAGGCGGTCGATCTTTTCCGCATTGGCGGCGATCCGTGCGATCGGCGGCACAACCGACAATTCGCGGAGGATTTCCGCGATATTCGACGGTTCGGCGGCAATCCGTGCCTTTGCTTCGGGCAGGGCGGACGCGGGCAGATAATGCGTCGCCAATCCCGCCCACAGGCTTTCTGCGCCATCGAGCCGCGCCCCGGTCAACACCAGAAATTGCCCGGTGCGCCCCGGCAGTCGTGCCAGATACCAGCTGCCGCCGACATCGGGAAACAGGCCGATCCCGGTCTCGGGCATGGCGAACCGGGTGTTCTCGGTGACCACGCGGAACTTCGCAGGCTGGCTGATGCCGACCCCGCCACCCATCACGATCCCGTCCATGAACGACACCACCGGCTTGGCGTACGAGTAGATCAGGTGATCGAGCAGGTATTCATCGTGGAAAAACTGACGCGCCGTCACCCCGCCCGCGTTGACGATGGATTCGCGCAGTTCGGCAATGTCACCGCCCGCGCAGAAACCCCGGGATTTTTTGAGATCGCCATCCGGCGAGGCGGCATGATCGATGATCACCGCTTCTATCGCCGGATCGCCTCGCCATTCGAGCAAGGCTTGGGTCATCGCGTGGACCATCCGCAGCGTCAGCGAATGGATCGCCTTGGGCCGGTTGAGCGACAGAATGCCCGCCGAACCCTCGCGGCGAATCAGGACCTCATTGAAATCTGTCTCGGCGGTCATTGCCGCAACAGGTCCCGCCCGACGATCATCCGCATGACCTGGTTGGTGCCCTCGAGGATCGAATGAACCCGCAGGTCGCGCCAGAAGCGTTCGATCGGGTAGTCTTTCAGGTAGCCGTATCCACCGAACAACTGCAGCGCCTGATCGACGATTTTAGAACCGTTGTCGGTCGCCAGCCGCTTGGCCATCGCGGAAAAGCGCGATTTATCGGGCGCTTCGGCATTGACCTTGGCGGCGGCGAGATAAAGCAGCGCCCGCGCCGCTTCCAGATCGGTCGCCATGTCGGCCAGGGTGAACTGGGTGTTCTGGAAATCGGCGATCGGCTGGCCGAATTGCCGGCGCTCCTTGGTATATTTCACCGCCTCGTCGAGGCAGCGTTGGGCGCCGCCAAGCGAACAGGCCCCGATATTGAGCCGCCCGCCATCGAGCCCGGCCATCGCGAAGCGAAACCCGTCGCCCTCCGCGCCGACCCGGTTGGCAACCGGCACGCGGCAATCCTCGAACACCACTTGCGCGGTGGGCGAGGCGTTCCAGCCCAGCTTGCGCTCGGGCGCGCCGAAGCTGAGGCCGGGGGTGTCCTTTTCGACCACCACGCAGGAGATGCCCTTGGCGCCGTTATCCGAAGTGCGCACCATCGTGACGTAGATGTCGTTGAACCCGCCGCCCGAAATGAACTGCTTGGTGCCGTTGATGACGTAGTGATCGCCATCCAGCCGCGCGGTCGTTTTCAGCGCGGCGGCGTCGGAGCCAGAGCCCGGCTCGGTCAGGCAGTAGCTGGCGATCTTGTCCATGCCGACAAGCTGGGGGAGATAGCGCGCCTTGATCTCCGCCCCGCCGAACCGGTCGATCATCCAGCTTGCCATGTTGTGGATCGAGATGAAGGCGCTGGTCGCGGGGCAGCCATAGGCCATCGCTTCCATGATCAACGCCGCTTCAAGCCGCCCCAGCCCGATCCCGCCGATCTCCTCGGCGATATAGATCGCGCCGAAGCCAAGCTGCCCCGCCGCCTGGATCGTTTCGCGAGGGAACGTGTGGTCCTCGTCCCACTGCGCGGCATGGGGCGTGATCGCATCGGCGGTGAAGCGCTGCGCCATCTCCTGGATCGCGAGCTGGTCGTCGGTGAGCTGGAACTGGTCGGTCATGCCATGCCTTTGCCGAGCCGTCCTTCGACGCGCAACGGTCAAAGGTCGGGAAAATTGGCCTGTTGCGCCTCAGCCGACGCTCCTTTCGCCTCAGGCGACCCGGGCCATCACCTCGCCGAACAGCTCCTCGTCGCTCGGCAGCGTCTTGGCCACCGCAAGCGGCTTGGACACCCAGGTTTCGTTGATCAGGTCACGCCAGGTGATGTTGTTGTTGGTGCCATTGCCGCCCCAGCTGCCGCAGCCGAGCGAGAAGGTCTGGCGCATGCCGTTCCACAGGTTGCCGCTGTTGGAGGCTGCCTGCGGCTGGTTGACCATCACCCGGCTGGTCCGGGTGGCATTGGCCAGCTTCATGATGTTGGCGTCGCTGGTCGAATAGATCCCGCACGAATGGCCCTGGCCCTGATAGGCCTGGATCGTGTTGGTGAGTGCGATGGCATCGTCGAGGTCCTTCGCCCGATACAGCGCCATCGTGACGGTCATCTTCTCGCCCGAGAACGGGTGGTCGGGACCGGCACCGGTTTCGGGAACGATGAAGAACTGGGTATCGTCCGGCACGCTGAACCCGGCGTATTCGGCGATGAACTGCGGAGTCTGCGCGACGACCTTGGCATTGATGTGACCATCGACCCAGATCGCCTTCTCGAGCCGGGCTTTCTGCATATCGTCGAGCACCAGCCCGCCCTTGGCCTTCAGCTTCTCGAGCATCGGCTCGTAGATAGCATCGACCAGGATCACCGCGTTGTCAGACGAACAGGAAGCCGCCAGATCGAGCGTCTTGGACATGCGGATTTTTTCGGCCGCATCGTCGAGATCGGCGGTTTCGTCGACCGTGATTACCGCGTTGCCCACGCCGACGCCCAGCGCCGGAGTACCGCTCGAATAGGCCGCATCGACCATCGCCGCACCGCCGGTGGCGAGCACGCGGTCGCACTGGCGCATCAGTTCGTTGGTCTTTTCGACCGAAGGCGTATCGATCGACAGCACCAGATCGGCGGGCGCGCCCATCTTGACGATCGCTTCGCGCATCAGGTCGCAGATCAGCTTGTTGGTCAGCTTGGCGCGCGGGTGCGGCGCGACGATGATCGAGTTGCGGCCCTTGACTGCCGAGATCGCCTTGATGACCGGGGTCGCCTCGGGGTTGGTCGAGGGCGAGAGCGCGCCGATCACACCGACCGGCTTGGCGATCTTGACGATATTGCGCGCGGCGTCTTCCTCGATGATCCCGACCGACTTGTCATCGATGATGTCGAACAGCGTGGCGCGGGTCTTGCGGAAGATCTTGAGGTACTTGCCGTCGTAATTGCCCAGGCGGGTCTCATCGAGGGTGTGCTGCGCGATCATCTCGGCGGTGCCGGGCTTGCAGACCGACCAGACCATCGCCCGGATCAGGTTATCGACCTGGTCCTGCGTATAATTGGCGATCTGCTCTTGCGCGGCGCGCGAGCGAGCGACAAGCGCTGCGATCTCGGCAGCTTCGGGAGACTGGTCGAGCTTGTAAGCGGTGGCCACGGCAACATACTCCTGCACAGGTTCGGTGAGCCTGCGAACGCGCAATCGGAAGGATATTCCCGATTTCGACACGCGGACTTGATCCATTGCTCTGTCACAGGCGGGCGTCCGGTTCAACCTTCCGGCGGACAAGACGCCCCTGCGAGTTTTGCTAGATTCGCTCGATGATGACCGCCGGAGCCATCCCGCCCGCCGCGCACATGGTGATCAGGCCGTAACGGCCACCGGTGCGCTCCAGTTCGTCGAGCGCGGTTCCGATCAGGATCGATCCGGTTGCCCCGATCGGGTGGCCAAGCGCCATTGCTCCGCCGTTGGGGTTGACCTTCGAACGGTCGAGATCGAGATCGCGGATGAATTTCTCGGCGACCACTGCGAAGGCCTCGTTGATTTCCCAGACGTCGATGTCGTCCTTCGATAGCCCGGCCTTGGCCAGCACCTTCTTCGCCGCAGGAACCGGTGCGTTGAGCATCAGCGTGGGGTCGTCGCCCTGATTGGCATAAGCGACGATCCGCGCGCGCGGCTTCAGCCCGTGCTTGTCGGCATAGTCCTTCGAGGTCAGCAGGATCGCCGCCGCGCCATCGACCACGCCCGATGAATTGCCCGCATGATGAACCGGCACGATTTCGACGTCGGGATAGCGCCGGTTGATCTGCTTGCGAAAGGTCGTGCCGTTGCCGAGATCGAAATCGGCGAGCCCCGAAAAGGCCGGCTTGAGGCTGGCAAGCCCCTCGGCAGTTGTTTCCGGGCGAGGGAATTCCTCGTGATCGAGCGCGACCGAGCCATCGGGATTGAGCACCGGGACGATCGACCTGGCAAAGCGGCCTTCCTTGATTGCCACATCTGCGCGCTGCTGGCTGACCAGCGCCAAGTCATCGAGCGCCTGACGGTCGATGCCCTCGATCGTGGCGATGGCATCGCCGCACACGCCCTGGTTCGATTGCGGGTGCAGTTCGTCGAGTGCGTCATGGCCCGATCCCATCATGCGGGGCGGCAGTCCGGCGTTGGCCTGCTCGGCGGCGTGAGCCGAGGTGAAGCTCATCATTTCGGTCCCGCCCGCGATCACGCAGTCTTCCATGCCGGACATGACCGAGGCAGCGGCGAAGTTGACCGAGCTGATCCCGCCACCGCAGAAGCGGTCGAGCGTGGTGCCGCTGGCCTTGACGTCATAACCCGCCGAAAGCGCGGCCATCCGTCCCAGATCGCCGCCCTGCTTGCCTACCTGCGACGAGGTCGACCAGACGATGTCGTCGACGGTTGCGGTGTCGAGGTGGTTGCGATCCTTGATCGCCTTCAGCACGGTGGCGGCGAGATGCTGCGGGTGCAGGTGGCTCAGCGCGCCCTTGCCGGGCTTGCCGACCCCGCGCGGGGTGCGGACGGCGTCGATGATATAAGCTTCGGGCATTGGGGCTCTCCTATGCGGGTATCTGATTGAACGGAACGGCCTTGTCGGGGCGGTGATCCTGAGGAAGGCCGAGGATTTTCTCGGCAATGGTGTTGAGCAGCATCTCGTCGGCACCCCCGGCGATCCGCCCGGTCGGGGCGTTGAGCCAGCTCGATGCCCAGTCCTCCTTGACGAAGGCATGGGCATCGAAGGCCAGGCCGGTGTTGCCTTGCAGATCGAGCGCGAGTTCGGACAAGCGCTGGCGGCTGCGGACCGCA
This sequence comes from Sphingomonadales bacterium, assembly GCA_038256425.1. Classification (GTDB taxonomy): domain Bacteria; phylum Pseudomonadota; class Alphaproteobacteria; order Sphingomonadales; family Sphingomonadaceae; genus Novosphingobium. The sequence goes on along the minus strand of JBBSKI010000007.1, from coordinate 13,369 downwards.
ACCAGCTTGTTCAGCGAGCCTTCGGGCCCCGGAACCATTCCCGCTTCCATCATCAGCATCGCGCGCCGCGTGATCGCCTCCAGCCCCGAGCGCATCGCATAATTGCGCGCGATGGCCGAACGCACCCGCCCGTCTTCCAGCGCCGCCTTGCCGCCGACCTCGATTTCGCGCGCCATATCGATGAACAGATCGAGATGCGGGCCGAATCCGCCGCTGTCGGTGGCAACGTAGCGCTCGATCATAAGCGTCGTCATCGCCACCCCGAAGCCGCCGCCGACCGGGCTCATCCGCTGCGCGTCGGTGAGCTTCACATCGTCGAAAAACACCTCGTTGACGTGGCTGTCGCCGCCCGCCAGCTTGATCGGACGGACCTCGACGCCGGGCGCCTTCATGTCGACCCAGAAATAGGTGAGGCCCTTGTGCTTGGGGACGGTCGGATCGGTCCGCGCGACGATCACGCCGTAATCGCAATACTGCGCCCAGCTGGTCCACAGCTTCTGCCCGGTCAGGCTCCACCCGTTACCATCCGGCACGGCCTTGGTCCGAAGCCCGGCCAGGTCGGAACCACCGGCCGGTTCGGAAAACAGCTGGCACCAGATTTCCTCGCCCTTGAGCGCGGCGAGCACGCGCTCCTTCACCCAAGCCTTGTCCTCGCCGAAGCGGATCAGGATCGGCACCGGCATCCCCAGTGAGATCCCGAAATAGCCGCTGGGCATCCCGAAGCTCATTTCCTCGCCGTCGAAACCGACCTTTTCCAGGTGCCCGAGACCCTGGCCGCCCATCTCGACCGGCCAGTTGATCCCGGCGTAGCCCGCGTCGAACCGGGCCGCCATATAGCGCCGTCCCAGTGCCAGATCGTCCTCAACCGCCAGCCCCCGGCGCGCGTCGCGGCCGAACTGGTCGGCCACCGAAGCGAGCCAGGCGCGGGCGTTTTCGCGGTAAGCATTCAGATCGGTCATGCCGCCACTCCGGTCAGTTGGGATACCAGCAGATCTTCCCACCACATCGTATTGCCCTGCTCGATCGCCAGACTGCGCGCGCGACGCATGTGGAGGTGCAGCCCGCTTTCCCAGGTCACCCCGATCCCGCCATGGACCTGCACGCAATCGCGCGCGGCGGTATCGTAAGCCTCGGTCGCGGAGAGCCGCGCGGCAGCGGCGGCCTTGAGGAAGTCGGGCTGGCCCTCGCGGCTGGCGGCATGGATACAGTTGGCGCGCGCGATCTCGACCAGCGCGTAGAGTTCGGCGATGCGGTGCTTGACCGACTGGAACGCGCCGATCGGCTGGCCGAACGCCTTGCGGGTTACCGCATAGTCGCGCGCGATGAACATCAGCGCCTCGGCCCCGCCGGTCTGCTCATGCGCGGTGACGACGGCCATCCGCGCAAGGACATCGCGGGCAAGGTCCAGCGCCGCATCGCCCTTCAGGATCAAGCTCGCCGGTGCGGCGGCGAAGTTCAGATCGGCGTATCCGCGCGAGTTATCATAGCCGTGGATCACGGTGCGCTGCTCGTCGCGCAGTTCGGCAAGGACCAGCGCGGGTTCGCCCTCGGCCAGCGCCCACACGACCGCGATCTGGGCTTGCGCGCCCGCGGTGACGCCCGGCTTCTCGCCGGTCAGCCCCGCTGTGGTCAGCCGCGTGGTCGGGCGGTCGGGCAGTGGCGACTGGCCTTCGGCAAAGGCGACCGCCGCAAAGGCCTCTCCGCTCGCCAGCGGCGGCAGCCAGCGCTGGCGCAAGATCTCGTCGTCGCTCCTCAGCAGCGCCTGCGCGGCGCCGTAATTCGTGGTCAGGAACGGTGCGCCCGCAGTCGCCGCGCCGCTGGCCTGTGCGACGATTCCCAGGTCGACCAGACCCAGATCGAGCCCGCCATAGGCCTCGGGCAGGGCCAGCGCGGTCCAGCCCTGTTCTCGCGCCGAGTCCCAGAACGCGGTGTCGTAATCGCCGGTTTGCTCGAGCAAGGCGAGCAAGCGAGCCTTGTCGGCGCAGGCATCGGCAACCCGCCGCGATTCACTGGCAATCGCTTGCTGGCTCTCGTCATACAACAGCGACATGGCTTATCCTCTCGCCTTGGTCGAAGGCAGGTCTTGCCCTATTTAATCGTGCGATTAAAGTGTCAAGTGGTGAAGGCAACGAAGGAAAGCTTGTGGCGACGATCTGGTGGAATGGTGAGACGCCGGACATCGCGCAGATGGGTTTGCTGAGCGATGCCTCGATGCCGGGGCACCTCGGCATGGAGTTCACCGCAATTGGCGATGACTGGCTGACGATGCGGATGCCGGTCGATGCGCGCACGCACCAGCCATACGGAAGGCTGCATGGCGGGGCATCGGTGGCGCTGGCAGAGACGGTCGGATCGACCGCCGCGGGGCTGTGCGTCAACCGCGAGACCCATGCGGTCGTCGGGATGGAGATCAATGCCAATCACATCCGCCCGGCCTATGCCGGCTGGGTCCACGCGACCGCGCGACCCGAAAACATCGGCCGCACCACGCACGTCTGGTCGATCCGGATCGAGGACGAGGCGGGCAAGCTGGTGTGCATTTCACGCCTGACTATGGCGGTGATTGCCCTGGACCGCAAATGAGCGAGACCCGGATATGACCGCTGGGGCGTCCAGCGTTGCAGTCCTCGGTGCGGGCGATCATATCGGCGCGGCAATCGTCCGCAAGTTCGCCGCCGAAGGCTTTGCCGTTCACGCCGGGCGGCGCAACGGTGACAAGCTCGCACCGCTGCTCGGGGGCAAAGTCACCGGGCGCGCGCTCGACGCACGTCAGCCCGATGATGTCGCCGCGTTTCTCGCCGAGGCCGAAGCGATCGCTCCGTTGGCACTGGTCGTGTTCAATGTCGGCGCCAACGTCCGCTTCCCGCTGACCGACACCACCGACCGGGTTTTCCGCAAGGTATGGGAAATGGCCTGCTTTGCGGGGTTCGTCACCGTGAGAGAGGCGGCGCGGATCATGGTGCCGCGCGGGGCCGGCAAGATCTTCGTCACCGGCGCGACCGCCGCAATGCGCGGCAATCCCGGCTATGCCGCATTCGCCGCCGCCAAAGCCGGGCTGCGTGCCACTGCCCAGTCGGCGGCGCGCGAGTTGTGGCCGCAAGGTATCCATGTGGCGCACCTGGTGATCGACGCCGGGGTCGACACCGCCTTTGTCCGTGCCCGCATCGCCGAGGCGGAAGGCGAAGCCGCGCTCGAAACGCTCGATCCCGACCGGCTGATGCCCCCGCATGCCATCGCCGATGCCTATTGGGCGCTTTACAACCAGCCGCGCGCCGCCTGGACTTTCGAGCAGGAAATCCGCCCATTCAAGGAGCCGTGGTGATGCGCGAGATTGAATTCCTGTTCGATTTCGGCAGTCCCAACGCCTTCCTCGTCCACCGCGCGATCCCGGCGATCGAAGCGCAGGGCGCGGTGCAGTTCACCTACGTCCCGGTATTGCTGGGCGGCATTTTCAAGGCGACCGGAAACCAGTCGCCCATGCAGGCCTGGGGCCACGTCGCGCCCAAACGCGCTTACGATCGGCTCGAAATTGAACGGTTCTGCACGGCTCACGGCATCGCCGACTTTGCGATGAACCCGCATTTTCCGGTCAACACGCTGGCGATCATGCGCGGCGCGGTGGCGGCCCATGGGCTCGGGCTGCTTGAGGCTTATGTCGAAGCGATGTTCGCCGGAATGTGGGCGAAGGGCCTGAAACTCGATGATCCGGCGGTGATCGCCGCAACGCTCGACGCGGCCGGACTGCCCGCTGCCGAACTTCTGGCCGAGGCGCAGTCCGACTTTACGAAGCAATCGCTCACCGCCACCACCTCCAATGCGGTGCATCGCGGCGTGTTCGGCTCGCCCAGCTTTTTTGTCGGCGAAGCGCTTTATTTCGGCAAGGACCGGTTGCGCGACGCGGTGGAGGCGGCAATGAGGCAGCGATGACCGACCGCATCCTGGCCTTCGAAGCCATCGACAACTTCCGTGACTATGGCGGCTATGCCGGTTTGGACGGCGCGACTGTCAGGTCGGGCGTGCTGTGGCGCTCGGGCCATCATGGCGCGGCGTCTCCATCCGATCTGCGCGCTGTCCATGACCTGGGCATCGCTACCGTCATCGATCTGCGCGGCGACAGCGAACGGGATGCCAATCCCTGCCTTCGCCACCCGCGTTTTCAAGGCAGGGTGGTGTTTGCGCCGGGCGAGACTGCCGGGCTCAAGGCCGCGGCCGCGCACGAGGAATTGGCGGGCGAAGTGCGCGAATTTGCCGACGCGCAAGCGGTGATGATCCGGCTTTACGACGGGATGCCCTGGCGGCCGGTGCTGGTCGAGACGTTCAAGCTCTATTTCGCTGCGCTGGCCGCACACGACAGTCCCAGCCTGCTGCACTGTTTTGCGGGCAAGGATCGCACCGGCCTTGCCGCAGACCTGCTTCACCACATCCTTGGGGTCCACCCGGACGAGGCGATGGCCGATTATCTGCTGACCAATCGCGCCGCCAGCATCGAACGCCGCATCGCGACCGGGACTCATGCCGTGTCGGGCATGGGCGCGGGGATGAGCGATGACGCCATGCGCGCGCTGCTTTCGGTCCGCCCCGAGTATCTCGAGACCGCGCGAAAGGCCATCGCCGCGCGGCATGGTACGGTGGATGCCTATCTGGCCGAGGTTCTGGCGCTCGATCAGGTGCAGATCGCCGCGATCCGCGCCAACCATCTGGCCTAATCGCCCGGACATCCCTATCTGGCCCTTGTTTCGGAGGGACTCATGGCGACCGTTCATACCACGAAAATGCTGATAATCGGCTCAGGCCCGGCCGGGCTGTCCGCTGCGATTTACGGCGCGCGCGCTGGGATGCAGCCGATTGTCGTCCAGGGGCTCCAGCCCGGCGGCCAGCTGACCATCACCACCGATGTCGAAAATTATCCCGGCTTTCGCGATGTGGTCCAGGGGCCGTGGCTGATGCAGGAAATGCAGGCCCAGGCCGAACATGTCGGAACGCGGATGCTGTGGGACACGGTCATGTCCGTCGACCTCGCCGGACGGGGAGAACCTGGAACGGTCTTCCGCGCCATCGGCGACGGCGGCGATATCTACGAGGGCGAGACGCTGGTCATTGCCACCGGGGCACAAGCCAAGTGGTTGGGCGCCCCGGGCGAGGTCGAATTTGCGGGCAAGGGCGTCTCGGCCTGCGCCACCTGCGACGGCTTCTTCTATCGCGGGAAGAAAGTTGCCGTGATCGGCGGGGGCAATACGGCGGTCGAGGAAGCCCTGTACCTCACCAACCATTCGCCCGATGTCACCCTGATCCACCGCCGTGACCATCTGCGTGCCGAGCGCATCCTGCAGGACCGGCTGTTCGCGCATCCCAGCATCAAGGTGCTGTGGAACCAGAAGGTGGAACGATTCACCGGCGATCTGGGCGGGGCGGGGCTGACCGGGCTGGACCTGATCGATACCATCACCGGCGCGGCGAGCACGTTCGCTACAGACGGGGCCTTCGTGGCGATCGGCCATGCGCCCGCCACTGAACTGTTCAAGGGCAAGCTGGCGATGGACGGGTCAGGATACCTGCTGGTCGAGCCGGGCACGCCCAAGACCGCGATCCCGGGCGTGTTCGCCTGCGGCGATGTGATGGATCATGTCTATCGCCAGGCGGTGACGGCGGCCGGCACAGGCTGCATGGCCGCGCTCGACGCCGAGCGGTTCCTGGCGGAACGCGAATTTGCCACGCAGAAAGTTATGCAGTCTGCCGAGTAGGTTAGCCGAGTGCTTCGATAATCCGTTCGAACAACCACTCGCGCGCTTCCTTGTCGGCAAAGCTGTGCGAGGCGCTGTCGATGCGGTGCACCGGCGTGCCATCGGCGGGCCCTGCCGCCTCGAACAGTTGGGCGGTGCGGTCGCGCGTGGCGAGCAGGATGGTGGCCGGCCCGCCGAACCCGGCCAGTCCCGCATGCATCGCATCGGCCAGCGAGGATCGCGGGGCGGGACCACTCGCTTGGCGCAATCCCGAGGCCAATTTGCGAAGGTTCACACCGCCGCGCAGAAGTCGAAGCCACTCCTCCGGATCGGTCACCTTTTGTGCGTAGCGTTGGCGGATTGCAGCAGGAGCCTGGACGCTTTCGTCGCCTGGTTCGATGACCCACGGATTGGCTAGAACCAGCGCATCGAAACCGAGTTCGGCAGCAGAGAGCATCAGCGCGCTCGCAGCATCGCAATTGCCGAACCCGACCACCCGCCGCACCTGTGGCATCGCCGACCGGAAGGCCACGAGGGCGGCGGCGATGTCGGCTTCTTGGCCGCGAAAGCCCGCATTTTCGCCCTCGCTGTCGCCGATTCCGCGCCGGTCGAAGCGCAGCACCGGATACCCGGCGGCGGCGATCCGCGCGGCCAGTTGCGATTGTCCGGCCCATGAGCCCGAGCGGATTTCGTTGCCGCCGCTGACCATCAGCAGCCCGGTGGTGCCGTGCGCTTCGTCGAGCGTGCCGGCCAGCGCGGCACCCTCACAGACGAACTGGATGGGGCGGCGGGTCACGCCATACCCCGCGCGATAGTCGCGGCCAGAGCCTCGGCCATGTCGGCGTCCTCGCCAGGCTCGCTGCGCAGCCACAGCGCGCTGCCGCCCACATCGGCGAGTGCCAGTATTGCAACCCCGGGACCCGGTGTCGGCATGTCGGAACCTTCCAGATCGCGCACCATCGCGGCACTCAGCCGGTAGCCCGCCACTTGCAGCCCCGAGCTGCGCCCCTGTGCCATCAGGGCATCGGACTGTTCGGGCTGACCCGCTTCCTTGGCCGCAACCAACCGCGTTCGGACCAGATGGCGCAGCGCCGCCGCTCCGCCCAGCGGTTCGAGCCACCAGCCGGGCAGATCGGGCGGCGCAAGGATCGCTCCGACGCGCAAGCTCAGCACCCGGCTTGTGCCGAAATGCTGTGCTGCTGCCGCCATGCTCGCGCGCCACGAAGCGAGATTTTGGTTCTCCAACCGCGATCGGCTTTCATTACACCCCGGCAAGTCGGGCAGCACGCTGCCTATTCCGCGCTCGGCCAGGGCGCGCATGGTCTGCGCCAGCAGGCGGCGGGTGCGGTTGGCTTCCTCGAACAGCGCGGGCACGATCAGAACGGGCTGCGCGTCTTCCGGCCCAGCCACCAGAGCAAATTCCCGATCGGACCGGTCCGCGGCGGGGCAGGGCCAGTCCAGCGTTCTCACGGCGCTACGCGCGCTTGGCCTTGGCGAAGGCGAGCAGGTTGCCGTAGGTTTCGAGCAATTCGCCATCGACCTCGTCGTCGTCGATGATGATGTAGAGGCGGTCCTCCATCTCGGTCAGCAGCCCTGCGACCGCCATCGAATCAAGTTCGGGCAGCGCGCCGAACAGGCCCGTATCGGCGTCGAACCGCGCGACCTGTGCCGGGTCGAGCCCGAGCACGTCGCGAAGGATCGTGCGCAGCAGCGCGTCGGTATCGATCGCGCTCACGCCGACATCCTTGCTCATTGCGGTCCCATTTTCGCCGTCTAGCCAGCGCCTGAGGGTGAAACAAGGCTCTCGCGCCGGCGCAATTTGGCGCGCACGATATGCGGCCAGGCGCGCGGGCTCAGCGGATCGAACGCATCGAGCGAGTAGCGATGCCGCACGCCGTTCAGCCAGTCGCGCTTGTAAGGATCGTCGCCGGTGCCGAAGTCGACCCCCGCCACCTGGTCGATATCGATCACGTGACGGAACAGCGCCGCGGTCAACGTGGTGCCGGACGACAGCGATCTGGCATCCTCACGGTAGGCCAGCTTGTGGATGAAGGCCACGCCCCGCTCGACGGTCCACAATTGCGCGGCGACCGGATTGCCCTCGTGCCGGGCGATGCCCAGGCGTAGCCGCCCGGCCGCGCCTTCTTCCTCGGCAAACCTGCGGAGAAAGCCGAACGAGGCTTCTTCGGGCTTCCAGCTATGGCGATAGACTTCTTCGTAATCATTCCAAATATCGGCTGTAAAGTTCTGGTATATCTCGTCTTTTACCTTGCGTGCCTTGCGCTGGAGCGTAGTCCGCAACTTGCCTGGACGCGAGGCGAGGAACGCTTCGAAGCTTCCCTCGGTGTCACAGGTTCCCCACCCTCGCGTGTCGAACACATTGATCCCGCACCGTTCTTTCCAGAACACCCAGCCAGCCGCCGCCAGGGCCCTGGTCAGGATCACCGTATCGAACGTTTCCTCGCGGACTGGCGAGAGCGTGATGCGCCAGGCGCGCCGTCGCAGGTCGCGCAGAATCGCGGTCAACAATTCGATCGCGCGCGGCACCGCTTGGCCCGTCTCGCTGAAGGTCGGCGCGACCCAGAAATTGTAGAAATTGCCCAGGGCATGGAGATGCCTGGTGGCCGCCTGGAGCGGAAGGATCGCCACGTCGTCGCCGTCACGCGCGACCACCAGCATGGGTTTGAGCCCACATTCCGCCTCGAGGCCTTGCCACCATTCGAGCCGGTCGAACGGCGCATCGGCCCGCGCGGCGATGATGCCGGCGAGCTTCGGGTCGCCTTGCACTTCCTTAAGATCGTGGTGATAGGAAATGCCGATCACGCGCGTTACAATCCCCGTCTCAGGAGCCACCAATCAGCCCCAATGCGCCTGCAGACCAGCCGATCCGGCCGCTCGATCACCTGGCCGAACGTGGCCACGGCGATGCGCCCGCGCTCATCCTGCGCGGTGGCACGCTTAGCTGGCAGGACTTAAGATCGCGTGTCGCACGGCTTGCGGGGTGGTTGCAGGGCAGGGTCAGCGAACCCAAGGCAAGAATTGCATGCTGGTTGCCCAAAAGCGAGCTGGCCTGCCTGCTGCCGCTCGCCGCCGCGCGCGCCGGGCTTGTCTACGTTCCGGTGAACCCATTGCTCAAGCGCGCGCAAGTCGCGCATATTCTTGCCGATAGCGGGGCGAGCCTGCTGATTGCCAACGCCGCACGGCTGGCGACGCTCCAGCCGGGCGATCTTGCGGAGACGACGGCGATCGAGGAAAATGCGGCGTGGCGCGAGGCTGAGGCGCTTGCCCGAGACTTGCCACCCTCGGCCGCCGATCCCGTCTCGCTGGCGCAGATCCTCTACACCAGCGGCTCGACAGGCCGGCCCAAGGGGGTGATGCTCAGCCATGCCAACCTGTGGCTCGGTGCGGTGAGCGTGGGCGGGTATCTTGGGTTGGGCGCCGATGATCGGCTCCTCGCGGTCATGCCGCTGAGCTTCGATTATGGCCAGAATCAGTTGCTGGGGGGATGGTATGCGGGCGCATCGATCGCCCCGCTCGATTATCTCACTGCGCGGGATGTGGTGAAGGCGGTGGCGCGCTGGCAACTGACCACGCTGGCCGGAATGCCGCCGCTGTGGGTCCAATTGCTCGAACAGGACTGGGGCGGTGCGGGCAGCAGTTTGCGGCGGTTGACCAACACCGGTGGGGCGCTGACCGCCGAGCTGGTGCACAGGCTTCGCGCGCAATTCCCGAAGGCCGATCTCTACGCGATGTACGGATTGACCGAAGCGTTCCGCGCAAGTTTCCTCGATCCCGCGCTGGTCGATGCCAATCCGACCAGCATCGGCAAGGCGGTTCCCTATGCCGAATTGATGATCGTTGCCGATGATGGCAGCGAAGCGGCGGCCGACGAGGAGGGCGAACTGGTCCAGGCTGGGCCGCTGGTGGCACAGGGATACTGGCAGGATGCGGCGCGCACCGCTGAACGGTTCCGCCCCGCACCGGCGTCTTCGCTTTATGGCGGCATGGCGGTGTGGTCGGGCGACCGGGTCCGGCGCGATGGCGCAGGGCTATTGCACTTCGTCGGACGGCGCGACGCGATGATCAAGACCTCGGGCAACCGGGTGAGCCCGCAGGAGATCGAGGATGCGGCGCTGGCGACCGGACTGGTTGCCGAGGCGGTAGCCCTGGGAGTGGCCGATGCAGCGCTGGGTCAATCCATCCATCTGGTCGCACGCCCCGCGCCACAGATCGGACAAGCCGCCGCCGAGGCCGCGTTGCTACCCGCACTCGGCCGCGAATTGCCCAATTTCATGCAGCCTCGCGCGGTCCACTGGCGCGAGGCGATGCCACTAAGCGCCAACGGCAAGCTGGATCGCGTGGCTCTGGCGGCGGACATTGCGGGGACTTTGGCGGAATGAAGGCGCTCGGTCCGATTCCTGCCGGTTTCGGTACTCTCGAAGGCGAGCTCGCGATCGACGGGGAGCGAGCGAGCGAGCTGGTCGAGCGCGCGGGCGATACCCCGCTGTTTGTCTATTCGAGTACGATGATCGCAGCGCAGGTTGCGCGACTGCGAAGCGCCATGCCTTCGCGGCTGTCGATCCATTATGCTGTCAAGGCGAACCCTTACGCGCCTGTTCTCGAATTGATGGCAAGGCTGGTCGATGGGTTCGACATTGCTTCTGCCGGCGAACTTGCGATGGTCGATGCGGCGGGGATCGCATCGGAGAGGGTCAGCTTTGCCGGACCGGGCAAGCGCGATGCCGAGCTTGCGGCCGCTATCGGATCGGGGGTGACGCTCAACCTCGAATCGAAGGGCGAAGCCACACGCGCGCTGGCCATCGCCGATCGGCTGGGTGTGGTTCCGCGCCTTGCGGTGCGGGTCAACCCCTCGTTCGACCTCAAGGGGTCGGGAATGAAAATGGGTGGAGGTGCCAAGCAGTTCGGCATCGATGCGGACAAAGTGCCTGAAGTAATTCGCCTCATTCGCGGCGCTGGGGCGGATTGGCGCGGCTTGCATATCTTTGCGGGCAGCCAGGCGCTCGATGCGGATGCAATTTCTAAAACCCAGGCCCAGACCCTCGCGCTGGCCGCGCAGATTGCCGATGCAGTCCATTTGCCGCTGCCCAAACTCAATCTGGGTGGCGGCTTCGGAATTCCGTACTTTCCCGATGACTCGGTTCTCGACATCAAGGCTATCGGTCACAAGCTCGCAGTTGAGTTTGATAACCTGCCAGAAGCGCTTGCAGACACTCAATTATGTATTGAGTTGGGCCGGTGGCTCGTTGGCGAGTCCGGGGTCTATCTGACGCGTGTGGTCGATCGCAAGGAAAGCCATGGCGAGGTGTTCCTGGTTACCGACGGGGGGCTCCACCACCAACTTGCCGCCAGCGGCAATTTCGGCACCGTGATCCGTCGCAATTACCCCGTCGCCATCGCCAGCCGGTTCGCCGAGCCAGCGACCGAGCAAGCCAGCGTGGTGGGCTGCCTGTGCACTCCGCTCGACCGGTTGGCCGACAAGGCGCTGTTCCCGCGCGCCGAAGTGGGCGATCTGGTCGCGGTGTTCTGTGCCGGGGCCTATGGGGCGAGCGCCAGCCCCTCGGCCTTCCTCGGCCACGGCCCGGCGCGCGAGATGTTGCTTCCGGGTTAACCCCGGATTGACCATTAACCTTCGCGGCTCGGCCGTCTCGCACCGGGACGCGCCGTTTTGCGTGCTTGTCGCCAGCCTCGGGGCTGCCAAGACTAACGGTATCTTCACCATTTAACACCATAGCTCGCTGTCGAAAGTGGCGTTTTTGCGCTTGCCGGAACAGCCTGGCGGCACGGCGAGACGCCCAGCGAGGACGAGTTCATGGCCAATTTGCGCACCCCCGCTCGCTTTTTCACTGGCGTCGCGCTGGCCAGCCTGGCGCTGGGTGGCTGCGCGGGGACTTCCAGCGGGCCGCAGTTGCCCCCCGCCAGTTTCGTCGCGACCGAGGAAGGGCCGGGCGAGGAATACATCATCGGCCCGCTCGACGAGCTGACCGTGTTCGTCTGGCGCAACCCCGAATTGGGCGCGAACGTTCAGGTGCGCCCCGATGGACGCATCACCACGCCGCTGATCACCGATCTTCCGGCGGTCGGCAAGACTCCCACGATGCTCGCCGCCGACATCAAGATCCAGCTCTCGCAATACATCGAGGAGCCGATCGTTTCGGTCATCGTCAACAAGTTCGCGGGCACCTTCAGCCAGCAGGTCCGCGTCGTCGGGGCAACCGAAAAGCCTGCCTCGATCCCGTTCCGGGCCAACATGACGCTACTCGACGCGATGATCGCGGTGGGGGGCCTGAGCGAATACGCGGCGGGCAACCGGGCGCGCCTGATCCGCTTCGACCGCGCCGGCGGCACGCAGAAGGAATATGCCCTGCGCCTCGCCGATCTGCTCAAGAAGGGCGAGAGCAAGGCCAACGTCCTGCTGATGCCCGGCGACGTCATCATCATCCCCGAAAGCACGTTCTGAGCGTCGGGGAAGCACCAGCATGAACGCGATCATCGAACAGCTGCGCACCGCCGCGCACAGTGCCTGGCAGCGCCGCTGGCTGGCTCTGGCCGTTGCCTGGGGCGTGTGCATGATCGGGTGGCTGGCGGTGGCGTTCTTTCCGAACGCCTATGAATCCAAGGCGCGGATTTTCGTCCAGCTCGATGATGTGCTGGCTGAGCAGATCGGAATTGGGCCGAACGACGCGCGCCGCGATTTGCAGCGGGTGCGCCAGACGCTGACCAGCGCGGTAAACCTGGAGAAGGTGGTTCGCGCCACCAAGATCGGCGACACCGTGACCAACCGCCGCGATATGGAACTCGCGCTGGCCGATCTCGGCAAGCGGGTGACCGTGGTATCGGACGAGGACAACCTGTTCGAAATCACCGCGACTTCGGGCAACAGCGACTTGTCCGACATCCAGAACGCGCGGCTGGCGCAGGATGTCGTGCAGAAGATGATCGACATTTTCCGCGAGGAGAACCTGTCGGGCGGGCGCGGCGACATGGTCGATACGCTGGCATTCATGGACCAGCAGCTCGAGACCCGCAAACGCGAGCTCGAAGGCGCCGAACAGAAGCGCCTGACCTTCGAATCGCAGAATGCCGAAATGATTCCCGGCAACAACACGCTCAACCAGCGGTTCGAATCGACCCGCAGCGAGATGCGCGACATCGAGGCCGATCTCGGCGCAGCGCAGAGCGCGCTGGCGGCGATCGAAGGGCAACTCGCCGGAACTCCCGCAACCATTCCCGGCACAGGCAACGGCGGTGGTCCGCGCGACATGCTGGCGCAGGCGCAGGGCCAGCTCGGCCAGATGAAAGCGCGCGGGATGACCGATAATCACCCCGACGTGGTCACCCAGCGCGCGCAGATCGCGATCCTTGCCCGCGCGGCGGCCAGCGATGGCGGACGCAGCGGCGTGCCCAACCCGGCCTACAGCTCGCTGTTGTCGATCAAGGCGGAACGCCAGGCCAACCTGCAGGGGCTGCAATCGCGCAAGGCGTCGCTTCAGGCCGAGATGGGATCGCTCAGCGGCAAATCGCTGGGCGAGCCGATGGTCGCGGCCGAGAGCGCGCGGATCAACCGCGATTATGACGTGCTCAAGGCGCAATACGACAAGCTTTTGCAGGATCGCGAGGAGCTGCGGTTG
>JBBSKI010000006.1:0-47495 GCA_038256425.1 Sphingomonadales bacterium | reverse complement strand
GCCTATTTGAACGGGTTGCCCGAACCGCTCTATGCGTTGTTCGGCACGGGCTATCTTGGTTACACGGTCGCGCGCCAGTGGGGTAAGGTGAAGGGTGTGGATCGCTGAAGGGCCATCGCCGGGGCCTGGCGGTTAGCGATCGGTAAGGATTTGCCGGTACAAGGCAACAACTTGCCGCTTCTTTCAAGGACCCGTTTTGCGATGTCAGGTACCTGCCCCGCGATAATCGATCGTGCCCCCATCCGCAGCCGATCTGCCCCGATCCTGACCGTTTTACTGGCCGCTCTGCTCGGCGGCTGTGGCTCGGACAGCACCGATGAAGAACTGATGCAGCGGGTTGTCGTTGCCGAAGCAGCGGCAGCAAGCGCCGATGCGGCACGCGTTCGGGCCGAACAGGCTGTCGCCGACCTTGGCAATGCAAGTTTTGCCGAGGAAGCGGAGGATTACGAAGACCTCGAGGGACAGGAGCCGGAAGAGGAAATGGCGGAATTCGACCCCGCCGACCAGGATCCGGGCGGCGAAGAGGTCGCCGCTCCGGCTCCCGAACCGGCCCCGCAGGGACGGATGCCCGCCTGAAAAGTACGGCAGGCGCTTTGCACGGCTTGCCCACGCGGCTATCAGCGCGGGGCAACTGCCAAGGCCCGCCGCCCCCATGTCACCGACTTCGCCCGCCTCTCCGATCGTTTTCGTCCTCAACGGCCCGAACCTGAACTTGCTCGGTTCGCGTGAGCCCGAGATCTATGGTTCGGACACGCTCGACGACATTGCCGGGATGCTCGAGGATCGCGCCCGCGCGCTCGGTCTGGAGATCGATCTGCGCCAGTCGAACCACGAAGGCCACCTGATCGACTGGCTGCACGAGGCGCAAGGCGTCGAGGCCAAGGCGGTCCTGCTCAACGCGGGCGCGCTGACCCACACCAGCGTTGCGCTGTACGATGCGATCCGGGCGATCCGCACTCCGGTGATCGAGGTGCACTTGTCCAACCCGCACCAGCGCGAGGATTTCCGTCATAAAAGCTATGTCGGAATGGCGGCGAAAGCGACCATCGCCGGGCTGGGCGCACAGGGCTATCTGCTGGCGCTGGAGGCCGCAGCAGGGTTTTGAACCCTTCATCTGCCCTCCACCCTTGCCCTTGCCGCCGCCCCCGCGCATAGCGAAACCCCTCAAATCGACGTTTAAAAGAGAGACCGATGGGCGACCATAAGGACGGCAAATCCGGCATGAAAATCGACACCGCGCTGGTGCGCGAACTGGCCGAGTTGCTGGCGGAGACCGGGCTGACCGAAATCGAGGTGGAGGACGACGATCGCAAGATCCGGGTCAGCCGCGCAGTTTCGGCCCCAGCCTATGCCCCCGCACCTGTCCATGTCGCCGCGCCGACCCCGCCCGCCGGGGCACCGCTCGCACCGCCGCCGCCGACCGAGACTGCCAATGCGGTAAAATCGCCGATGGTCGGGACGGTCTATCTCTCGGCCGAGCCCGGCTCCGCGCCGTTCGCCAGTATCGGCCAGAAGGTCGCGGCGGGCGACACGCTGGTGATCATCGAGGCGATGAAGGTGATGAACACGATCGTCGCGCCCACGGCCGGGACGGTCCAGGCGATCCTGGTCGAGAACGCGCAGCCGGTCGAATTCGACCAGCCGCTGGTCGTGGTCGCGTAAGGGTTCTCTGGTGGCCATTACCCGCCTGCTGATCGCCAATCGCGGCGAGATCGCGCTGCGTATCCATCGTGCCGCGCACGAAATGGGGATCGAGACCGTCGCTGTCCATTCGACCGCCGATGCCGATGCGATGCACGTCCGCCTTGCCGATCATGCCGTTTGCATCGGCCCGCCAGCGGCGCGCGACAGCTATCTGAACATGGCCGCGATCATCTCGGCTGCCGAAATCTCTCATGCCGATGCGATCCATCCCGGCTACGGCTTCCTTTCCGAGAACGCCCAGTTCGCCGAGATCGTCGAGGCGCACAATATCGTGTGGATCGGGCCAAAGCCCGAACATATCCGCACGATGGGCGACAAGATCGAGGCAAAGCGCACCGCCGGAGCGCTGGGTCTGCCGCTGGTTCCCGGATCGGACGGTGCAATCAGCGATCTGGCCGAAGCCAAAGCGATTGCCGAAGCGGCGGGCTATCCGGTCATCATCAAGGCCGCGTCGGGCGGCGGTGGACGCGGGATGAAGGTCTGTACCGGGCCGGAGAGCCTTGAAACGCTGATGCAGCAGGCGGGCAGCGAGGCCAAGGCGGCGTTCGGCGACGCCACGGTCTATCTCGAGAAATATCTGGGCAATCCGCGCCACATCGAATTCCAGGTGTTCGGCGACGGCAAAGGCACGGCGATCCATCTGGGCGAGCGCGACTGCTCGCTCCAGCGGCGTCACCAGAAGGTTCTGGAGGAAGCGCCCTCGCCGGTCATCTCGGCCGACGAGCGCAGCCGGATGGGCGGGATCGTGGCCAAGGCGATGGCCGATATGGGCTATCGCGGAGCGGGGACGATCGAGTTCCTGTGGGAAGACGGGAAGTTCTACTTCATCGAGATGAACACCCGTCTTCAGGTCGAGCATCCGGTGACCGAGGCGATCACCGGGGTCGATCTGGTCCGCGAACAGATCCGCATTGCCGATGGCAAGCCGCTGTCGGTGCGGCAGGAGGACGTGGAGTTCAAGGGCCACGCGATCGAATGCCGGATCAACGCCGAGGACCCGTTCACCTTTGCCCCCTCACCCGGCCTCGTCACCAATTACCACGCCGCGGGCGGGATGCACGTGCGGGTCGATAGCGGGCTCTACGCCGGTTACCGCATCCCGCCCTATTACGATTCGATGATCGCCAAGCTGATCGTCTACGGCCGCACTCGCGAAGGCTGCATCATGCGCCTGCGCCGCGCGCTGGAGGAGATGGTGATCGAGGGGGTGAAGACCACGATCCCGCTGCACCAGAAGCTGCTGGGCGAGGCGGACATCCTCAACGGGGATTACTCGATCAAATGGCTGGAGGAGTGGCTGGCGCAGGACGGCTGAATTTCCGCCGCAACTGCGTGGGCATCCGCCGAGGGACCGGGTCCTCGACCGGCGCGTCAAACTCACCGTTGGTCACGGCCATGGTCTTGTACGCCTTCTTCATGTCGCGCGGGGCGTGCCGGGGTGGTCGCCAACCTTCGGTTCGCCTTCTGATCCGGGAAAAGAACCGCTGCAACCGTGACTGGTTTGCACCGCGTTCAGTTCGCCCAGTAGACGTATTCCTGATCCTTCTGCCAGGGCACGTTGAGCGGGACATCGATGCGGATTGCGCCTTCGATCAGCCCGGGCCAGAGCGGCTTGGGCAAATCGACATTCTGCGCCTCGATCAACTTGCGCAGTTCCGTGACGCGCGCCGGATCTTTCGCGGCTAAATTGACACGTTCCGTCGGGTCGGTGGCGAGGTTGAACAGCCAGACCTTATCGGGGCGTTTCGACACCTGCAGTTTCCAGTCGCCCGCGCGCACTGCGCGATATTCCCCTGAACGCCAGAAGGTGATTTCGCGTTTGGGCCCGCTGCCAAGCAGGTTGAAGCTATCCATCTTGCGATCGCTCGGCAAGTCCGCGCCGGTTGCCGCCGCTATGGTTGCGAACATGTCGAGATGCTGGGCCACGTCGCTGCGCACGGTGCCGGTTGCAATGGTGCCGGGCCAGCGCATCATCATCGGCACATGGATGCCGCCTTCGAAAAAGGTCCCTTTATAGCCGCGATAGGGCGCGATGTGATCCTTGATCCCGGTGTACCAGGCCCCGCCATTGTCACTGGTGAAGATGACCAGCGTGTTGTCATCCAGCCCGGTGTCCTTCAACTTCTGCATGACATCGCCGATCCGCCGATCGAGCTGGCGCATCATCGCCCCATAGACACGCTGGGTGTGATCCCTTATCTGCGGCAGCGCATCGAAATCGGACTTCAGCGCCTACAAAGGCGTGTGCGGCGCATTGTAGGCCAGGTACATGAAGAACGGCCGGTTCCTGTTGGCCTCGATTGCGGCCAGCGCATTGTCGGTGAAATAGTCGGTCAGATGGCCTTTGGGGCGGAAGCGCCGATCATCGCCCCAGTAAACTGCATAGGGCAGGTTCGCCCACAGAAAGCGGTCGATCGGGTCCCACGGCAGTTTGGCATTGACCACCTGGTCGTCGTCCTCCGCCATGAACATGCCGCCGCCTGCCCGCAGGCCAAGGCTTTCGTCAAACCCTTGCGAGGTCGGGCGCAACGGCTCTGCCTCGCCCAGATGCCATTTGCCGATATGGACAGTGTGATAGCCTTTGGCTTTCAACACCTCGGGCAACATGATCTCATCATGTGGGACACCCATTTCGGCATAGGCCGGCAGGCCCTCGTTCCGCTCCTTGTGATAAATTGGCGGATGGAGCGACGAGCCGTCATCGTGCGCCAGATTGGCTGCAAAAGTGGCCGGAACGGCCGTAAACTCAAACCCGTAGCGGGTCGGATAGCGTCCCGTCATCAAGGCCGCGCGCGATGGTGAGCAGGTGGCATTGGCGGCATAACCATTGGCGAAGCTTACGCCCTGCCTGGCGATGGCATCGATATTGGGGGTCGGCACGGCCCCGCCTGCAACGCCGCCGCCATACAGCGAGATGTCGTTCATCCCCAGATCGTCGACGACAGTCAGGATAACGTTGGGAGGTCGCTTCCCCACCGGCGCCGTTGCTGGCCCCTTTGCCCAGCTGACCGGGCGATTTTCCGCAATCGGCTCGCGCAGCTCACCGATGATGCCGGGAATAAAGATCCCATAGTGTTTCAGGCCGAAATAGCCCGCACCGATCAGCAGTGCCAATGCCGCCAGCCACTTTACCCTACGTGTCATCGGCCCGACTTCCCTCACCCAAACGCGACTTAATTGGCATTATTTGTGCCATAATAAAGCAATGGCGGTCAATCGAACTTGCGCGCAGGCGCCCATGCACTATTCGACCGAGCGATGGCGTCCACGAAACTCACCCCCGCTGCGGCCAAGGACGCCCCGCTTATCGATGGCCGGCGCGAACGCAGCCGCTCAAGCCGCTCGAAAATCGTCGCCGCGCTGCTCGATCTGGTCGGCAAGGGCGATGTCTCGCCCAGCGCGGCACGGGTTGCCGAAGTGGCCGGCGTCGGCCTGCGCTCGGTCTTTCGGCACTTTGAGGATATGGATGCGCTGTACCGCGAAATGAGCGAGGTGATCGAGGCGCGGATCCTGCCGATCCTGCTCCAGCCGCCAGTAGGCGCAAGCTGGAAGGACAAGGTTTTCGATTTGGCGGAGCGCCGGGCCCAGGTCTTCGAGACGATCATGCCATACCGCATCTCGGCGAATCTCAGGCGGTTTGAATCGCCCTATCTGATGCAGGACTATCGGCGAATGCTCCGTTTGGAGAGCGAGACGATCGATGCCTATCTGCCCGATGCGGTTCGCATCGATCTGGCCGGCGCACGCGGCCTGAATGTCATTCTCAGCTTCCAGACCTGGCGGCTGCTGCGCCATGATCAGGAACTACCGATGGAAGCGGCCAAGGCGGTGGTGCGGCGCTTGCTGGGCGATGCGATGGCCGGATTGCCGGGCGACTGATGGCGCGTCGGGCGATCGCGGTCCTGGCTGTGTTGCTGCTGTCCGGTTGCACAAAGCAAGCGCAGCCACCTACCAAATCCTGCATGGGCCTTGCCGACAACAAGATGGTGTGGGTGCCGGGCGGCAGCTTCATCATGGGCGCCGACCCCCACTACCCGGAAGAGGGCCCGCCGCGCGCCGTCACGCTCAAGGGTTTCTGGATCGATGCGTATGAAGTGGCCAATGCCGAGTTCGCCGGGTTTGTGAGGGCGACCGGGTATTGGACCATGGCCGAGCGCGATCCCCCCAGATTGCCCGGCGCGCCGCCCGAGATGGAGGTGCCGGGATCGGCGGTGTTTTAGGCGCCTTCACAAGAGGATCCCAATTGGTGGCGCTGGGCCGCCGGCGCCCAGTGGCGGCATCCTTCCGGGCCAGCCGACAGCATCGCCGGAAGGCCCCGCGAGCCGGTGGTCCAGATCGCCTATCAGGATGCCGCGGCCTATGCGCAATGGGTGGGCAAGCAATTGCCCAGCGAAGAGCAATGGGAATTTGCAGCGCGCGGTGGTGCTGCAGCCCCGCCCGAACCAATGGATGCCGAGGGCAAGCCTGGGGCAAACTATTACCAGGGCGTCTTCCCGGTGAAGAACCTCAATACCGATGGCTACGTCGGGCGCGCATCTGTT
Organism: Sphingomonadales bacterium; assembly: GCA_038256425.1. Classification (GTDB taxonomy): domain Bacteria; phylum Pseudomonadota; class Alphaproteobacteria; order Sphingomonadales; family Sphingomonadaceae; genus Novosphingobium. The sequence goes on along the minus strand of JBBSKI010000006.1, from coordinate 41,250 downwards.
GGCTGCTTTGAACCCAACGGCTTTGGAACCTACGACATGATCGGCAACGTCTGGGAATGGACCAGCGCCAGCGGATCGCGTCCCGGCGCCAGCGAGCCGGTCAACGTGATCAAGGTGAATCCTATCTTTGCGCCGCCAATTATTGTGCCCGCTACCGCCCCGCGGCGCGCCAGTTTCAGGAACGCGGGCTTGGGACGGATCACATCGGATTCCGGCTGGTCGATAACGTGAAGGCCAGGCCAAAGGATTGACCGACCGTTGTTAATATGGCACTTGCCATGCCAATTAATTCTGTCGCTTGAGGGAGAGTTTCGTGAAAGTCCTGCGCACCCCCGATGCGGCCTTTGCCGGGATCGGCGATTTCCCCTTTGCCCCGCACTACCTGGAGATCGCCGATCCGGACGACGGCACCCCCCTGCGCGTCCATTATATCGATGAAGGCCCGCGCGATGCGCCGGTGGTGCTGATGATGCACGGCGAGCCGAGCTGGTGCTATCTCTACCGTCACATGATCGGCCCAGTCGTCGCGGCGGGCTTTCGCGTGGTCGCGCCCGACCTGATCGGGTTCGGCAAATCCGATAAGCCCGCCAGGAAAAGCGATTACAGCTATGCCCGCCATGTCGGCTGGATGCGCCAGTGGATCGAGGCGCTCGACCTCGGCAACATGACGCTTGCCTGCCAGGACTGGGGCTCGCTCGTCGGGCTGCGGCTGGTATCCGAAATGCCCGATCGCTTTACCGGAATCGTCCTGTCGAACGGCGGCTTGCCCGAAGGTGGCCCGGCGCCACGCGCCTTTGCGATCTGGCGTGCCTTTTCAAAATGGAGCCCGGTCTTCAGGGCGGGCAGGATCATCAAATTCGGGACCAAGCGCGCGCTGAGCGATGCCGAAGTGGCCGCTTATGACGCGCCGTTCCCGAACAGCAGCAGCATGGCCGGTGCGCGGATCTTCCCCAGCTTCGTGCCGTTCGAAGGCAATGTCGCCATCCCCGCCCAGAAACGCGCGTGGCAGGTGTTCGAGCAGTGGGACAAGCCGTTCCTGTGCGCTTTCAGCGATGGCGATCCGATCACCCGCGGCGGCGACGCACGCTTCATTGGCCGCGTTCCCGGAACGGCGGGCCAGCCGCACCGCACGCTGAAAGGCGGGCATTTCATCCAGGAAGACGATCCGCAAGGCTTTGTGCAAGCCATATTGGAGGTAGCGAGGATATGAAGGTCACCAACCAGGTCCACCCTAGCCCCGAACAGGCCAAGGCATTTTTCGGGGGCGCGGAAGATGGGCCGATGTGCATGGTCAACCTGCTCAAATTCAAGGACCGGGCGACCTATGCCGATGGGTCCGAACCCGAACTTTCCGGTCGCGATGCCTATCTGCGCTATGGCGCGGGGGTGCAGGCCTGCCTCGCCGCGGTGGGCGGCAAGGCGCGGTTTACCGGCTTCGTAACCGACCTCATGCTCGGCGAGGTGGAGGACCTGTGGGACATGGTCGCGATTGCCGAATACCCCTCGCGTGCGGCGATGCTGCAGATGGTCCAATCTGCGGAATATCAGGCGATCACCAAACATCGCGACGCGGGACTGGCCGGGCAGCTCAACATCCGGACAAAAGCGATCGGCTGATGGCGTTCTCTTGAGATCGGGGGCTCGGTTACATCCCCTTGCGGAGCAATTGATAGGCCTCAACCACGCGGCGCAGGCGTTCCTCGAAACTGCGGTCGCCGCCGTTGCGATCGGGGTGGTAGCGGCGGACCAGCTCCGAGTAGCGTTTCCGCAGGGCGGTGCGGTCCGCGTCGAAGCCCAGCCCCAGTGTCTCGAACGCGCGGCGCTGTTCGGGGGGGATCATCCGTCCATCGGCGCGAGCGGCCGGCATCCGTGACCGCGCGCGCGCCGCGATGGCTTCGAGCGGATCAGTAAAATCGGCCCAGCGTGGCGGCGTGTCGATCCCGCCGTTTCTTCCGAACACGCGGCTCTCGCGCTCCCAGCCGGAGACGGGATGCTGGGCCGCGAGGATCTCGTCGGGGCTCATCCCTTCGAACCAGTCATACCCGGCGTTGAATGCGCGAACGTGATCGAGGCACAGCCAGCGCCATTCGCCGGGACCATCGAAAGAGGGGCGCAGGGAACCGGGCGCGCGGAACTCGCCCGGCTCGGCACAGCCCGGGTTGTCGCAAGCGCGCTGCGCGTTTTCCACGCGGCCATGAAAGCGATCGTGCCTCACGCGCTTCCACATGGGACGCAAGGCGTTAGAAGGGAAGGCATGAGCGGAACGATCGAACAGGAAATTTTCGCGGCGCTGACCACGGCGCTGGCCCCGACACGGCTGGTCGTGAGCAACGACTCGGGCCGACACCACGGCCATTCGGGCGACGACGGCAGCGGCGAATCGCATTTTTCGATTGTGATCGAGAGTGCCGCGTTCGTCGGAGTCTCGCGGCTGGAGCGCCAGCGGATGGTCAATCGCGCGCTGGGCGATCTGCCCGGCCAACGGGTACATGCGCTGGCGATCAAGGCAAGCGCGCCAGAGGAGAAGAAGCAATGACCTTTGCCGGACAGACCATCTGGATCACCGGGGCCTCGTCGGGCATCGGCAAGGCGCTGGCCCTGGCATTTGCCGCGCAGGGGGCGCGACTGGTGCTGTCGGGCCGCAACGAGGCTGCGCTGGGCGAGGTGGCGGCGGCCTGCGGCGAAACGCTGGTCCTGCCGTTCGAGACCACCGATTATTCCGCCCTGCCCGCGCTGGCCGATAGTGCGTGGGACTGGCGCGGCGGGGTCGATTGCCTGGTCAACAACGCGGGCATCTCACAGCGCTCGCTGGCGATCGATTCGGCCTTTGCCATCTACGAGCGGATCGTCGCGGTCGATCTGCTCGCCCCGATTGCACTGACCCAGGCGCTGCTGCCGCGCATGGTGGCAAGCGGGCGCGGTCGGCTGGCGTTCGTTTCGAGCATCGCGGGCAAGGTCGGGGTGCCGCTGCGAACCGGCTATTGCGCCGCCAAGCACGGGCTGATCGGCTATGCCGACGCGCTGCGCGCCGAAACGGCGCATCTCGGGCTGTCGGTCCATGTGCTGGTGCCTGGCTCGATCCGCACCGATGTCTCACGCAACGCGCTGACCGCAGACGGTTCGGCGCGGGGTGCCAGCGACAAAACGATCGATAACGGGATCGATCCCGATGTGGCAGCAGCGGACATGCTCGCCGCGATGCTGGCGGGAGAGCGCGAGATCGTGATCGCCGAGGGGGCCGAGGCGCAGATGGGCGAAATGCGGCGGACCCCCGATGCCTTGCTCGATCAGATGGCGGCGCTGATGGCACAAGGTTATGTCGAGCGGATGAATGCCGAGAGGATCCGCGATGCAACGGCGTAAGACGCCAGAGCATCCGGGAAATGCGGCCTGCGCGCCGGCCGATTTCGTTCGATGGTGGCCTGGGCTTGCCGATGCCGGGTGAAGCTGGGTCGGCTGAAGACAGTGTGTCCGGTCGGCAGAAGCCCGCGATCGCAGGGGTGACCCTGCCAGCCAGAGATGCCGGGAAGAAGTCTCTGCTCCGCGAGCACGGCGGGGGTGCAGCCGAGGTCAGCTATCTAGAGCTGTTCGTCGACCTGGTGTTCGTCTTCGCCATCACGCAGCTGTCGCACTATCTGGTCGAACACCTGAGCTGGCTGGGGCTGGCCCAGACCATCGTGATGTTCCTGGCCATATGGTGGGCGTGGATTTACACCACCTGGGCCGCCAACTGGATCAACCCAGATCGGGTGCGGATACGGGTTATGCTGCTGGGCGTGATGCTGGGCAGCATGATCCTGGCCATTGCCCTGCCAAAGGCTTTTGCCACCAACGGCCTGTTGTTCGCAGTCGCCTATCTGGCCATCCAGATCGGTCGCACAGCATTCACCGCGGTTATCATGCGAGGCCGCGATCCGGGCAATTCGATGAGCATGGTGCGAATCACCGTGTGGTTCTGCGCCAGCGCGCCGCTGTGGATCGTCGGAGCGCTCGATCCCGATCCCGGCAACCGGCTGATGTTCTGGGTGGCTGCGCTGGCCATCGAATATGCCGGCCCTGCCATGTTCTTCCGTACCCCGTTCCTGGGCAGTACGCGCACATCCGACTGGGCAATCTCGGGCAGCCACATGGCTGAGCGGTGTGCGTTGTTCATCATCATCGCGCTGGGCGAAGGGATCATCATCACCGGCGCGACTTTCGCCAAGCTCGAGCCGGATGCCGCGCACGTCGCCGCTTTCATGATCGCCTTCACCGGGTCGGCGCTGATGTGGTGGGTATATTTCGATGTGGGCGCGGTGCGCGGAGCGGAACATATCGAGCATCACGCTGAGCCGGGCCGGGTCGCGCGCAACACCTTCACCTATCTGCATATGCCGATCGTGGCGGGGATCGTGCTGACCGCGGTGGCCGACGAACTGCTGCTGACGCATCCGGCCGGGCCCGTTCCGCAAGCCCTGATCATCACCCAGTGCGGTGGGCTGATCGTGTTCCTGATCGGCACCGGGCTGTTCAAGCGCCCCACCAGCCGCCTGAAGAACTTTCCGTTATCGCACAGCATCGGGCTCGCCCTGCTGGCCGTGCAGGCGCTGTGGGGCTGGTTCATTTTGCCCGAGACGCTTGCCTTCGCCGGAGTCAGCATCGCGATCCTGATCGTGGTGACGGTGTGGGAATGGATCTCGTTCCACGGCGGCTGGCGCGAGCGGATCGGGCTTATGGCCAGTCGCTGGCGCTAGGCGAATCCCGCAATTCCAGCCAGGCCCCGTGGGCGTGAGCGGTGCCGAGCTGGACCCGCGCTTCCCCGCCCGGCCAGTATTGCACCGATAGCTCGTGGTAATGGACGGTGCGGTTGGCCTCGAGCGCGACCCAGGCGAGCGGCTTATCGGATGTGGCGCGTGCCCCTGCCGCTTCCATCGCGGCGATGACCCGGGTTTTCTGCTCTGACGGAATGTATTGCCAGACGATCGAATGCATCAGCACCCGGGTGGTCCCTGCTGCCTGCGGGCGAACCAGTTGCGCTTCGACGAAGTCGGCGGCGTTCATTTTTACCAGATCGGGCGCGGAGTGGCGCGCTGCCGCGATGGCCGCGTCCATCCGCGCGAACCGCACGGTGTGCTCGGGCCAGATATAGGCTTTCAGCCGGAGCGCCTGCGCCGGATCGGCCAGATCGACCGGGGCGACGTCGCAGCCCTTGAGCGAGGCGAACTCGATTGCCCGGTCGGGCGGCGGTGCGCCGCGCCATTCAGGATCGAATGTCATCGCGCCCGGCCGCGGCCCCACCCCTATCCCGCCCAGCTCATACCGATAGCGGTCGATCATCAGGTTGATCCCCGCGCTGGAACCGATCTCGAGGCAGTCGAAGCGCGCCGGCAGCCCCCGTTCCGCCAGCCACAGCATCGCCGCGATGAAGTTGGACGAGCGCCCCGCCTCGTTGGTCTGCGGCGGCCCGTCGAGCCACGGCAACAGATCGGCCACGCGCCGGGCGAGGACATCGGCCATGACCGCCGCATCGTCCGCCGCCTCGCCGCGATAGATCGCGCTCAACGCCGGTTCGGTCCCACCCAGATGCAGCGCGTGGAGCCCGCCCGCCGCGCGCAGCGGCAGCGCATCGGCCAGTGGCGCGCCGCGCCAGTCGCGAACCCGCTCGAGGAACGCATTGCCCTCGGCCCGGTCGAGCGCGACCGCTAGCGCCTCGACCGCCCGCGCGGTGATCGGCGCGTCGTTGGCACGGCAATAGCGCACCTGGTTGCGGAACGCCTCGCGCACTGCATCTCCGCCCGATTCGTAAAGCGTCTGCGCCATGCTACCCCCTTCTCTGGTTGCCTGGGCCTCGCCCGGTTGCCCTTTGGCCGCCCGCCCCGTAAGGGCCGCGCCATGCCGTCACCGCTCATCTTCGCCGTGCCCAAGGGCCGCATCCTAGACGAGGCGCTGCCGCTGCTGGCGCGTGCCGGGGTGGTGCCCGAGGCGGCGTTCTCGGACAAGTCCTCTCGCGCGCTGGCCTTTGCCACCAACCGCGACGATCTTCGCCTGATCCGCGTTCGCGCGTTCGATGTGGCCACCTTCGTGGCGCATGGTGCGGCGCAGGCCGGGATCGTCGGCTCCGATGTGATCGACGAGTTCGCCTATCCCGATCTTTACGCACCGGTCGATCTGGGGATCGGCCATTGCCGCTTGTCGGTCGCCGAACCGCGCGATCGGGCGGCTTTGGACGGCGGTGACACGTGGGCCAGCCACGCCCGCGTCGCCACCAAGTATCCCAACCTCACCCGCCGCCACTTCGAACTGCTGGGGGTCCAGGCCGAATGCGTGAAGCTCAACGGGGCGATGGAACTGGCCCCCACGCTCGGCCTGGCCCAACGGATCGTCGATCTGGTGTCCAGCGGGCGCACGCTGGAGGAAAACGGACTGGTCGAAACCAGCATCATCATGCCGGTCTCGGCCCGGCTGATCGTCAACCGGGCCGCGCTCAAGACCGACAGCGCGCGGCTTTCGGCGCTGATCGATGCGTTCCGCATGTCGGTCGCCCCCACGGCTGTGGCAGCCTGATGCGCCGCCTCGATTCCCAGGCTGCGGACTTTGCCGTCGCGTTCGACCGGCTGGTCCGGGATCGCCGCGAAAGCGACGAGGATGTCGCGCGCGACGTGGCGGCCATCCTCAACGAGGTGAAACTTCGCGGCGACGAAGCCGTGGCCGAATATACCGCAAGGTTCGACGGTCATACCCTTGGCACCGCCCCGGACGATGACTGGCGGATCGCGCCAGAGGCCTGCCGCGAAGCGTTCGACGCGCTAGCCCCAACGCTGCGCGCCGCGCTTGAACTGGCTGCCGAGCGCATCCGCGTTTATCACCAAGACCAGCTCCCCAAGCCACGCGATTTCACCGACGCCCAGAACGTGCGGTTGGGCGCGCGCTGGCGCCCGGTCGATGCGGCGGGGCTGTATGTCCCCGGTGGCCGCGCGGCCTATCCCTCGTCGCTGCTGATGAATGCGATCCCCGCCAAGGTTGCCGGGGTGGAGCGGCTGGTGGTGGTCACGCCGACGCCGAACGGGCAGGTCAATCCGCTGGTCCTCGCCGCCGCGCATCTCGCCGGAGTGGATGAACTGTGGCGTGTCGGCGGGGCGCAAGCGGTCGCGGCACTGGCCTATGGCACCAGACGGATCGCCCCGGTCGACGTCATCACCGGGCCCGGCAACGCCTGGGTGGCCGAGGCCAAGCGCCAGCTTTTTGGCGTGGTGGGGATCGACATGGTCGCCGGGCCGTCCGAGATTCTCGTCATTGCCGACGGCGCCAACGATCCCGAATGGATCGCCGCCGACCTGATGAGCCAGGCCGAACACGATCCCGCCGCCCAATCCATCCTGATCACCGACGACGCGAAATTCGCCGACCGGGTGGCCGATCACATCGCGGTGGAACTGGCGATGCTGCCCACCGCGAAAGTCGCGCGCGCAAGCTGGGCGGCGCACGGCACGATCATCGTGGTGCGCGATCTGGCCACCGAAGCGCCGGCGCTCGCCAACCGCCTTGCCGCGGAGCATGTCGAGCTGGCCGTGGCCGATCCCGAGCCGCTGTTTGCCGCGATCCGCCACGCGGGCAGCGTTTTCCTGGGGCGGATGACGCCCGAGGCGGTCGGCGATTACGTCGCCGGGCCGAACCACGTCCTCCCCACCGGTCGGCGGGCACGCTTTGCCTCCGGGCTGTCGGTGCTCGATTTCATGAAGCGCACCAGCTTCATCTCGCTGGGCGAAGGCGCGCTGGAAGCGATCGGCCCCGCCGCCATTGCGCTGGCCGAGGCCGAAGGGCTGTCCGCCCATGCGCGCTCGATCGAATTGAGGCTTGGCATATGAAGGCGATCTCAAGCTTATGAAGTCGATTTCTCAGGCGCGCTCGGCCGCCCGGCTGGCGGCGGTCCAGGCATTGTACCAGCACGAGATGGAAGCGACCCCGATCCCGAAGCTGCTTCACGAATTTCACCAGCACCGGCTCGGCGCGGAGATCGAGGACGATCAGTACGCCGAGGCCGACGTCGATTTCTTCAACGACGTCGTCCAGGGCGCGGCCGCGCGGATCGACGAAATCGATGGGCTGATTGCGGGCAAACTGGCCAAGGGCTGGTCGCTCACCCGGCTCGACCGGACGATGCTCCAGATCCTGCGCGCCGGGACCTACGAACTGCTCGCTCGCGCCGATGTGACGGTGGCGACGGTGATCGACGAGTACCTCGACGTGGCTCATGCGTTCTTCGATGCGCGCGAGGCCAAGTTCGTGAACGGCCTGCTGGATGCTCTGGCAAAAGAGCACCGGCGCTAGGCACCCTGTTCGCCGGGGGCGGTGGAACCCGAGCAGTCGGACTATGCCGACTTTCGATGAAGCGATCTCCAGAAAGTATGCCCAGGCTACCTTCTCAAGCACGGTAACTTCCTTGCCCCTTGCTCCCGAATGGGTGAGGGATAGCGCAGCCGGGTGGATCTCGCCTGGCGAGGACCGGATGGGGGTTAAAGCGGATGACTGGTGAGGGAGAGTTCATCTCGGCCCTGCGCGCGCTGGCCACCCATCCCGCTGCCCGCAACCTCTGCGACGATGCGGCGGTCCTCGAAGTCGGCGGCGAAACGCTGGTCCTAACCCACGACATGATGGTCGAGGGCATCCACTGGCTACCCGCCCAAGACCCCGCCGATGTTGCCTGGAAGCTGGTCGCAACCAACCTGTCGGACCTTGCCGCCAAAGGGGCCGAGCCGCTCGGCGTGCTGCTGGGCTATAGCCTCGGCCGAGACGATCTGCGCTTTATCGACGGGCTGCGCGAGGCGCTAACGGCGTTCGATGTGCCTTTGCTGGGCGGCGATACGGTTGGTGGTGGCCCTTCGAACAGGCCCGCCACCCGCGCCCACGGCTTGACCGCGATCGGCCGCGCGACGCATCGCCCGGTGCCATCCCGCGGCGGAGCACAAGAGGGTGACGCGGTGTGGGTCACCGGAACCATCGGTGCGGCGATGCTGGGGTTCGATGCAGTGCTTTCGAACCCCGAAAAGGCCCGCGCCTTTGCCCGTCCCACGCCGCTGCTTGCAGAAGGCCGCGCGCTTGCTCCACTGGTCACCGCGATGATGGATGTGTCGGACGGACTGCTGCTCGATGCCTCGCGCATCGCCCTCGCCAGCAATGTCTGCCTCGCGCTGGACAGCGCAGCAATCCCGTTTGCTCCCCGCGTCGCGGCTGCCGGCCGGACGGACGAGGCGCTGCGCTGGGGCGACGATTATCAACTGCTGTTCACTCTTCCCGCCGGGTTCGAACCCCCGGTCGCCGCGACTTGTATCGGTGTCGCTTGCACACCTGGCCCGGTCGCCGTCCTGCTCGACGGGGCACCGATCGAGGGCCAGCTCGGCTACCTGCACCGCGCACCGAGTTGACAACTCTGTCGGTTTAACCGGCGCTTAACACTTGCACCCCCGGCCCAGCTTCGTATAGCTGCCTCGTCCACGGCCCTGCGCAAGCGGGGCCGCGTTTTATGCAAATGGTCTGAAAAACAGGGGGAGCTGCACCGTGAATCTCGTCACGATTGCGATTGCATTGGGACTTTTGTCCATCGTTTACGGCTTCATCACCAGCCGTCAGGTGCTCGGTGCCGACCCCGGCAACGCCAAGATGCAGGAGATCGCCGCCGCCATTCAGGAAGGCGCGCAGGCCTATCTGAAGCGCCAGTACACCGCCATCGGCGTGGTCGGGGTGATCGTCGCGATCATCGTCGCAGTGTTCCTCGGACCGATTTCGGCAAGCGGCTTCATCATCGGCGCGATCCTTTCGGGCGCAGCCGGGTTCATCGGGATGAACATCTCGGTTCGCTCCAACCTTCGCACTGCTGCGGCTGCGCAAGTGGGCCTGCAACAGGGCCTGACCCTGGCGTTCCGGGCCGGGGCGATCACCGGGATGCTGGTGGCGGGCCTCGCCCTGCTCGCCATCGCGGTATTCTTCTATTACCTCACCGAAATCGCTGGATATACCGTTGGCGGTGAAGACCGCACCGTGATCGACGCGCTGGTCGCGTTGGCCTTCGGCGCTTCGCTGATCTCGATCTTCGCCCGCCTCGGCGGCGGCATCTTCACCAAGGCGGCCGACGTCGGCGCCGATCTCGTCGGCAAGGTCGAGGCTGGAATTCCCGAGGACGACCCCCGCAACCCGGCGGTGATCGCGGACAACGTCGGCGATAACGTCGGCGATTGCGCGGGCATGGCGGCCGATCTGTTCGAAACCTATGTCGTCACCGTCGGCGCGACGATGGTGCTGACCGCACTGCTGCTCAAGGGCGCGGATAACCTGCTCGCGTTGATGAGCCTGCCGCTGCTGATCGGCGGCGTTTGCATCGTCACCTCGATCATCGGCACCTATTTCGTCCGCCTCGGTGGCGGAACCAACATCATGGGCGCGATGTACAAGGGCTTCCTCGTCACCGCCGTGCTTTCGGTTCCCGCAATCTGGTGGGCGATCGACTATGCGCTGGGCGGCATGGAAACCGCGATGAGCTATACCGCGCTGGATGGCACGGTCGATTTCACCGGACGCACGCTGTTCTACTGCTCGCTGCTGGGCCTCGTCATCACCGGCCTGATCATCTGGATCACCGAGTATTACACCGGCACCAACTATCGCCCGGTCCGCTCGATCGCCAAGGCTTCGGAAACCGGCCACGGCACCAACGTCATCCAGGGCCTTGCGATCAGCCTTGAGTCGACCGCGCTGCCCACCGTCGTGATCTGCGCGGGCATCATTATCGCCTTCCAGCTCGCCGGGCTGATGGGGATCGCCTATGCCGCCACCGCGATGCTGGCGCTGGCCGGGATGGTCGTCGCGCTCGACGCTTACGGGCCGGTTACCGACAACGCCGGTGGCATCGCCGAAATGGCCGGGCTGGATGATGCCGTCCGCGAGAAGACCGATGCGCTCGATGCGGTCGGCAACACCACCAAGGCGGTGACCAAAGGCTATGCGATCGGTTCGGCGGGGCTTGCCGCGCTGGTGTTGTTCGCCGCCTACACCGCCGACTTGCGCGAATACTTCCCCGATCTGACGGTCAATTTCAGCCTCGAGAACCCCTATGTGATCGTCGGGCTACTGCTCGGCGCGCTGCTGCCCTATCTGTTTGGGGCGATGGGGATGACCGCGGTGGGCCGCGCGGCGGGCGAAGTGGTCAAGGACGTGCGCGAGCAGTTCAAGAACAACCCCGGCATCATGACCTATGAGACCAAGCCCGACTATGCGCGCACCGTCGATCTGGTCACCAAGGCCGCGATCCGCGAAATGATTGTGCCTTCGCTGTTGCCAGTGCTGGCGCCGGTGGTGGTCTATTTCGTGATCGCCGCTGTCGCGGGCCAGGCCAATGGCTTTGCCGCGCTGGGCGCGTTGCTGCTGGGCGTGATCGTCGGCGGGCTGTTCGTCGCGATCTCGATGACCTCGGGCGGCGGCGCGTGGGACAACGCCAAGAAGTACATCGAAGACGGCCACCACGGCGGCAAGGGCTCCGAAGCCCACAAGGCCGCGGTGACCGGCGACACGGTCGGCGATCCCTACAAGGACACCGCCGGCCCCGCCGTGAACCCGATGATCAAGATCACCAACATCGTCGCGCTGCTGCTGCTGGCCGCGCTGGCGGCGAACGGCATGGGGTGAGCCTCAAGCGCCTCGTTGGGTGAAACGAAGACCCCGCCCGGAGGGATCCGGGCGGGGTTTTTGATGAGCCCGTGCCTGGCCTTGGGATCGCTTGCTTAACCCGCGCGTCCCACCGCCCGCGACCGCCGCTCCCGCACCACCAGCCAGCCCAGCAGCCCGATCGGCCCCGCCATGAAGGTGGCGAACAGGAACGGTAGCTGCACGACCCTCGAAAAGCCCTTGGCGTCGGCGTCGCGGGCGATCCACAGGCCGGTGAACAGGTCGAAGGCGAGGTAGTGGGTCCAGCCGAGCACGATCCCCCCGTCGCTCATGAACAGCGCGCGCAGGCCGGGGATCGAATAGTCGGCGACGTCGAACGCGGCGGCGCCCGGCACGGTGCGCGGATCGACCCAGCCGCCCACCAGCGCGACCATCATCGCCGCGTAGCACAGGCACAGCAGCGCCACGCCGAGGTACAGCACCGCGCTAAACGTCAGCGCCTTGCGCGGAAAGGCGGCGAGCAGCACCCAGCCGATCAGCACGACCGCATTGGTGAGCGAGAACATAAATTGCCACATTGTCACTCTCCACCAACCGACTTCGTCATGCTGAACTTGTTTCAGCATCCAGCCCGCCGCGCAACCGGAGCCGCGCGCAGCGCGCGACCTCGCGGCAAGCTCGCTCCCATCCTTACGCTTCGGCGCGAACCGAAAGTTGGATGCTGAAACAAGTTCAGCATGACGATTACAGGGAAATGGCGAGCCCTCGCCCCGCCCCTGCGTTAACCGAACCTTCGCCCCCTTCTGTTAGCCCGGCCCTCTCCACGCGGGTTGCGACGCTATGGGAAAGCCGGATTGGGCGCTGAATTTTTCATCGAGCGGCGGGTGCAATCGCGCCAGCGACCCGAATCTGCGCGCGCGATCGTGGCCGGGGATTCGGTGCTGGTCGCCTCACCGTGGCAACGCTGGGCCGATGCCGCCGCCTGCCAACGCTGGGACGCGCTGGCGCTTTCGGTCGCCGAGCCCAATCCGTTCTTCGAAAGCTGGTATCTGATCCCCGCGCTGCGGCGGTTCGATCCGGCCGGCAAGGTGGAGATCCTGCGCTTCGAGCGCGGCGGCGAGCTGGTCGGGCTGGTCCCGGTCGAGCGCGCCTGGCGTTATGGCCGCTGGCCGGTGCCGCATCTGCGGGTGTGGCTGCATCCCAATTGTTTCACCGGTTCGCCGCTGGTCGCCAAAGGCCACGAGCGGGCCTACTGGGCTGCGTTCCTCGCCTGGGCCGACGACAACTGCGGCCCCGCGCTGTTCGCGCACATAGCCCAGCTTCCGCTCGATGGCCTGCTGGCGAGCGCCTTGTTCGGCGAGGCCCAAAGGGAAAGCCGACGCGCCGAACTGGTTCACCGCGAGGAGCGCGCGCTTCTTGTTTCCCCGCTCGATCCGACCGCTTATCTCGAACAATCGGTGCGCGCCAAGAAGCGCAAGGAACTGCGCCGCCAGCACGCGCGCCTGTCCGAAGCGGGCAAGCTACGGACAGAGCGGTACACCGACGACAAGTGCCTGGCGACGTGGATCGATCACTTCCTGGCGCTGGAGGCTTCGGGCTGGAAGGGCCGCGAGGGTTCCGCGCTCGATTGCGATCCGGCCACCGCGGGGCTGTTCCGCGAGGCGCTGCACGGCGCGGCTGAGCGCGGCCGGCTCGAACGATTGAGCCTGATCCTTGATGGGCGGCCGATTGCGATGCTCGCCAATTTCATCACCCCGCCGGGTGCCTGTTCGTTCAAGACCACGTTCGACGAGAAGTTCTCCCGGTTTTCCCCCGGCGTGCTGCTCCAGCTCGAAAACCTGGCGATACTCGAACGTCCGGGAATCGAGTGGACCGACAGTTGCGCCGCCGCCGACCACTCGATGATCGACGGCATCTGGCAGGGCCGCCGCCCGATTGGGAGGATGTCGGTCGCTGTGGGCGGCGCGACCCGCCGTGCGGCGTTCGACCGGTTCGTCGACACCGAACTGAGGCGCAATCCTGTCGGCACCGCGCGGTGAAAGACCCGCACCTTGGAGGGCGGAGCAACCCGGCGTTCTCCGAGGCAGCGCTGGCAACGTTTGCCGCTGCTTACCCCGAAACCCCGCACAAGTTGCCTCACGCGCTGGCCGATCACCCCTTGCTGGGAATCGAGGCGCTGGCCCGGCTGGGCGAGGGATTGCCGAGCGCCTCGGTCGAATACAACCGCGGCGACCTGCCCATCGGGATCGACGGCAAGCCCGCCGCCACCGGCCTCAGCATCGGCGAAACGATCCGCAGAATCGAAACCTGCGCAAGCTGGGCGGTACTCAAGAACATCGAGCAGCGCCCCGAATATGCCTCGTTGCTGGCTGCCCTGCTCGGCGAACTGCGCCCTGCCATCGAGGCGCGCACCGGGGCGATGCTCAAGCCGCAGGGCTTCGTGTTCGTCTCGTCGCCTAACGCGGTCACGCCCTATCACTTCGATCCCGAGCACAATATCCTGCTGCAGCTGCGCGGCACCAAGGTGCTGACCCAGTTCCCGGCGGGAGACGCCCGGTTCGCCCCCGATTCCGTCCACGAAAGCTACCACCTCGGCGGCGGGCGCGAGCTCGCCTGGCGCGACGCGTTCCTGCCGCACGGAACGCCGTTCGAACTCGCCCTCGGCGAGGCCGTGTTCGTTCCGGTGATGGCCCCGCATTTCGTCCGTAACGGGCCGGCGGTGTCGATCTCGCTGTCGATTACCTGGCGAAGCGAATGGAGCTTTGCGGAGGCCGACGCGCGCGGCTGCAATGCCATGCTGCGAAAGCTGGGCCTGAACCCGCGCGCGCCCGGGCGATACCCCGCACGCAATCATATCAAGGCAACCGCTTGGCGCACCTATGCGAAGTTGACCGGCCGCCGCTGACTCAGCGTTGACGATCCGCCCGCGCGCCGCCAAGGCCTCGCGGATGGAGCCTGCAAAAACCCCCGAACAACTCACCGCCTGGCTGGTCAAGCTACTGGACGTAAAGGACTTGGGCGAGGACCGCTTCGAAGGGCGGCGCAAGCGCGGCGGGGTCGGCCGGGTCTATGGCGGGCAGGTGGTCGCGCAGGCGCTCGCCGCTGGCACCCGCACGGTCGATCCGGACCGCACGGTCCATTCGCTCCACGCCTATTTCCTGCGCGGCGGCAGCGAGGATCATTCGACCGAATACAAGGTCGAGCGCGATCTCGACGGCGGCAGTTTTTCCAACCGGCGGGTGGTTGCCAGCCAGCTTGGACGCCCGATCCTGACGATGGTCGCCTCGTTCCACCGGCGCGAGCCGGGGGTGGCGCATCAGGATGCCATGCCGCAAGTGCCGCCGCCCGAGGACCTGCCGAGCGAATCCGAATTGCGGGCGCGGTTTCTCGATCGGATTCCCCCCGAGCAACGCCCGCTCATGCTCACTCCGCGACCGATCGAAATGCGGCCGCTCGAACCGCGTCACTGGATGGGTGGCGAGCCGGGACCGCCAGTCTCGCACAGCTGGTTTCGCGCCGTCGCACCGCTGCCCGACGATCCGCGCATTCACCGCGCCGTGCTCGCCTATGCCAGCGATATGAGCCTGCTCGGAACCTGCACGATGCCGCACGGCCTGTCATGGATGCGGGGCGAAGTCATGGGTGCGAGCCTCGATCACGCGCTGTGGTTTCACGAGGACGTCCGCGCCGACGAGTGGCTGCTTTATGCGACCGACAGCCCCTGGGCCGGACACGCGCGCGGGTTCAACCGCGGGCGGATTTTCACCCGCGACGGGCGACTGGTGGCCGAAACGGCGCAAGAAGGAATGATCCGGCGGATCACGCCAAAGAAAGCCTGATCGGCTAGCGCCCTGCCCGCTTTTACCCCGAGGGATGGTAGAAGTCGTAGATCGACTGGGCGACAGTTCCACTTACGCCCGGTGCGCGCTGCAAATCCTCGAGCGAGGCAGCCCGCACCCTGCCTGCCGTGCCGAAGTGCAGCAGCAGCGCGCGTTTGCGCGCCGGGCCGATCCCGGGAATCTCGTCGAGCGGCGAGGCGCTGATGGCGCGGCTGCGCTTGTCGCGGTGCGCGCCGATCGCAAACCGGTGGACTTCATCGCGCAGCCGCTGGAGGTGAAACAGCAGCGGTGCGTTTTGCGGCAACATCTTCTCGCGCCCGTCGGGAAAGTGGAACACCTCGCGCCCGTCGCGGCCGTGATGCGGGCCCTTGGCGATCGCGATCAGCGGCACGTCCTCGACCCCCATTTCGCCTAGCACCTCCTTGACCGCAGACATCTGGCCCTTGCCGCCATCGATCAGGACCAGATCGGGCCACATTCCGCCATTCCTGGCGGGGTCTTCGTTCTGCGCATCCCCTTGCTGAAGTCTGGCGAAGCGGCGCGACATCACCTCGCGCATCATGCCGAAGTCGTCGTCGGTCCGGGCGGTCTTGATGTTCCACTTGCGGTACTGGCCCTTCAGGAAACCCTCCGGCCCCGCGACCACCATCGCCCCCAATGCCCCGGTGCCCGAGATATGGCTGTTGTCGTAAACCTCGATCCGCTGCGGCGGTTCGGCCAGTTCGAGGAATTCGGCCAGTTCGCGGTTGAGCGTGGCCTTGGTGCCGCTCTCGGCCAAGCGCCGTTCGAGCGCCTCGATCGCGTTGCGCTGAGCCTGCGCGATCAGCCGCCGCCGATCGCCGCGCTGCGGGACCGACAGCTCGACTTTGCCCCCGGCCCGCTCCCTCAGCGCCTCGGCGAGCAGTTCGCCCTCGGGCAGCGCGCGGTCGACCAGGATGCAGCGTGGCGGTGGCACTTCCTCATAAAACTGGGCGAGAAAGCTGATCATCACATCTTCGGGTTCCAGCCCCTCGGTATGGCTGGGGAAGAATGCGCGGTGGCCCCAGTTTTGCCCGCCGCGGATGAAGAACGCCTGGATGCCGATCTGTCCGCCGCTCGCCGCCATCGCAAAGATATCGGCGTTGCCCACGCCCTCGGCGTTGATGGCCTGGCTGCCCTGGATGAAAGTCGCCGCGCGCAGCCGGTCGCGCAGCATCGCCGCGCGCTCGAAATCGAGACTTTGCGCGGCGGCGTCCATCTGCGCCTTAATGCTGGCCTGGACCGCGCCCGACTTGCCGCCCAGAAAAGCACGCGCCTCGCCGACCAGTTCGGCATAGCCGGCCTCATCGATCCGCCCGACGCAGGGGGCCGAGCAACGCTTGATCTGGTACAACAGGCAAGGCCGATCGCGGCGCGAGAAGAATCCGTCGTTGCAACTGCGCAGCAGGAACAGCTTTTGCAGCGCGTTGATCGTGGTGTTGACCGATCCGGCGCTGGCGAACGGACCGTAGTAATCGCCCTTGGCCCGCCGCGCCCCGCGGTGCTTGGATATGCGTGGAAACGCGTGATCGGCGCGCAGCAGGATGAACGGAAAGCTTTTATCGTCGCGCAGCAGCACGTTGTAAGGCGGGCGATACCGCTTGATCAGCTGCGCTTCCAGCAGCAGCGCCTCAGCTTCCGAATTGGTGGTCACGATGGTCAGGCTGCGGGTCTGGCTGATCATCCGCCGCAGCCGGGTGGAGAGCCGGTCGGGCTGGAGGTAGTTGGCGACCCGGTTCTTGAGCGCCCGCGCCTTGCCGACATACAGCACGTCGCCGCGCGCATCGTGCATCCGGTAAACCCCCGGCACCGGCTTGAGCGTTTGCGCGACCTCACGGATCGCGGCGACTCCGGCATCGAGATCAGGCGTGCCTTCGCCGCGCACGGTATAGCTCGCGCGCTCCTCGTTGAAGCGCGCGGACGAAGTCGGCAGATCGGGTCGGTCGGCAGGGGGCATCCCGGCCAGATAGGGAGGTTGACGCGAATCCGCCATATGATACGCCTCTGTGGGCCACCGGCACCAAGCTGTGGGCGCCACGCAAAGAGGGAGACGCCGATTGCGACAGCTTCAGGGGATGGACACCTCGTTCGTCGCGCTGGAGACGCGCAATTCGCCGATGCACATCGGCTCGCTGCTGATCTACAATCCGGAAACCGCGCCCGGCGGGTTCGTCCGCTACAAGGACATCCTTTCGTTCTACGAAAGCCGGTTGCAGTTTTCCAAGACCGTCCGCCAGCGGCTGGTGCGCGTGCCGCTCGATCTCGACTATCCCTACTGGATCGAGGATGCGGACTTCGATCTTGAATACCACGTCCGTCATGTCGCGCTGCCACAACCGGGCGATTGGCGCCAGCTGTGCATCCAGGCCGCGCGGATCTTCTCGCGCCCGCTCGACCTGACCCGCCCGCCGTGGGAGTTCACGGTAATCGAGGGGCTGGGCAACATTCCCGGTATCGCCCCCGGCAGCTATGCGATGGTCACCAAGGTTCACCATGCCGCGATCGACGGGATGAGCGGGATCGACCTGATGGAGGCGCTCCACACGGTAGAGCCGCACACCGCCGCCCCCAATCAACCCGACGAATGGAAAGGCGAGCGGGTGCCGCAGCCGATGGAACTGCTGGGCCGCGCGTGGCTCAACGGGGTTCGTAACCCGTGGAAGCAGATCGGAGCGGGGATCAAGGCTGTGCCGGGACTGGCCAAGCTGGTCCAGGGCGTCATCGGCAAGGACCTCGAGGTGGGCCGCGATCTGATCGCCCCCAAATCGCGCTTCAACGTGCCGATCTCGCCGCACCGGGTGATCGAGGGCCGCAGCGTCGCGCTGGCCGACATCAAGGCTATCCGCAAGCTGTCGCCCGGCGCCAAGGTCAACGACGTGTTCCTGGCGATCATCGGCGGATCGCTGCGGCGCTATCTCGTCTCGAAGGACGATCTGCCCGAAAAGTCGTTGACTGCAATGGCCCCGATTTCGGTCCGTTCGGGCAACGAAAAGGGCGACATGGGCAATCAGGTCGCTGCGATGATCGTCCAGCTTGGCACGCACATCGCCGATCCGGCCGAGCGGCTGCGCTATGTCCATTCCAAGACGATCAACTCCAAGGCGATGACCGAGGCGCTGGGCGCCCGCAACATGACCGAGATGAGCAAGGTCAGCCCGGCGCTGTTCATGGCGCTGGGAGCCCAGCTTTACACCCGGCTGGGTCTGGCCAACCGAATGGCCCCGCCGTTCTCGACCGTCGTCACCAATGTTCCGGGTCCGCCCGTGCCGATCCATTCGGCAGGAGCGCGGCTCGACAGCATGATGGGGCTGGTCTGCCTGACCGACGGGATGGGTTTGGGCCATGTCGTCCAGAGCTATGTCGCCGAGGCGACGATTGCCTTCACCGCCGACCGCGACCTGATGCCCGACCCCGATTTCTACGCGCAATGCATTCAGGACAGTTTCGACGAGTTGCTCGCCGCGGCAAAAGCGGTCCCCGAGATCGCGCCGCAAGCGCCCAAAGCGGCGGCGAAGCCCAAGGCAAAAGCTGCAAGGCCCAAGGCGGAAGCAGTTAAGCCAGCCGCCCCGAAATCGCGCGCCACGAAAGCATCGGGCACCAAATCGCCGTTGGCGGGTTCCAAGCCCGCTCCACCACCGAAATTGGCCGTGGACCCCAAAACAGCCGCGCCGCGCCGCGTCACAAGGAAGAAAGCATGACTGCTGCCACCATCTCGGTCGATCCGGCCCCCACCGCGCCTTCCCGGCTGCTGACCCTTGCCGAGGGTCCGCGCGCATTGGGCGAACTCGCCGCGTTCTATGCGCTGCGCCCGCTGATGAATCACTTGCCGCGCGGCGATGGGCACGGCGTGCTGGTATTGCCCGGGTTTATGGCCTCGGACGCGTCGACCGCGCCGATGCGCTCGTTGCTTGGCGATCTGGGCTATGAAGTGGCCGGATGGGATCTGGGCCGCAACGTGCGGATCACCAACAAGCGGGTCGCCCTGATGGCTGAAGGCGTGGTCCGCCTTTACGAACGCACAGGCCAGAAGGTCTCGATCGTCGGATGGAGCCTCGGCGGACTGCTGGGGCGCGAGATTGCCAAGCAGCATCCCGAAATGGTCCGCCAGGTGATCTCACTGGGCAGCCCGATCAAGTCCGATCGGCGCCATACCAATGTCGCGCGGCTGTTCGAAGCGCTCAACGGCAAGGTCACCCAGCCGCAGCGCGCCGGACGCTTCAACGATATCGATACACCGCCGCCGTTGCCCTCAACCTCGGTCTATACCCGCACCGACGGAGTGGTCGGCTGGCGGGGCTCGCTCCAGCCGGAGGGACCCCAGCGCGAGAACGTCGAGGTGATCGCAAGCCATTGCGGGCTTGGGGTCAATCCGCTGGTAATGATGGTGGTTGCCGACCGGTTGGCGCAGCCCGCTGATGAATGGAAGCCGTTCGCGGCCAAGGGGATCAGCAAGCTGCTGTTTCCGAACCGCACTTCCCACTGAGACTGTAAGCTTCGGATTAAAGTATAGACCGGCAGCCTCCGCTTCAGGCATCTGAAGCGGAGGCTGCCGGGTTTCTCAGGCCGTTCCGCCGCTTTTCTGGGCGACGAAGATCAGCCACATCTTGGCAAGGTTGCTGCGCGTGCCGGCCACCTTCGAAAAGCTGTCCTTGGCTGCCGCCCATTTGCCCTGATCGACCTGGGCGATGCCAAGCCGGGTCAGGACGCGGTCCTTGTCTGCCGCACCCTTGGCCAGCGCAGAAGCATAAAGCTCCTCCGCCTTCGCCGCATCGCCATAGTTCAGGTAAGCATCGGCCACAGCCGCCACGCCGTTGCCGTCGCGCGCGCTGCCGGCCTGGCCACCCAGTGAGGCCTTGTCCGCCGCGATCCGCCCATTGGCAGTGGCACGAGCTTCGCTCACCCACCCGCCGGACAGGGCGCCCGCCGCGGTTCCCTTGTCGATGATCCTCACCACTTCGCCGGGCAGGCGGCGCGGATCGGCGGCCTCGATATATTCCTTGTATTCGTTGCTGACGAACTTGGCCTCATTATCCAGCGCGCCGCTCCGCAACATCAGGCGGAACAGGTCGAGCGTTTCCTGCGGTCCAAAGCCCGAAAACTGGCGCACCAGCTGTGAGGAGCCCAGCCAGTTGAAGTTGTTGGGCTGAAGCTGCACTTGGAGAAGCGCCCAGTCGATCGTCTCAGGTCCAAGCTTGTTGGTATAGGCGATCGTGTTGGCACGCTTGAGCCAGCCCGCGGGGATCGGCTTCCCCGCAGCAAGGCGCGCATCGACCGCCTTGCGCATCGCATCGAGCCCACCCTTGGGATTGTTCGCCTTGGCATAGCTGTCAGCCAGTAGTTCGGCAGCGTCGTCCTGCGGATGACCGCCCGCCAAGGCAGCGGCGAGTGCAGTCTGCGCGGTCGGATAATCCTTGTTGGCATAGGCGAAATTGCCGAGATAATACTGGAATTCAGGCACCTTGGCCGCGTCGAGCTTGCCGCTGTCGAGCATGTTCTTCGCGCCGCGCTGACGCATCGGAAGGTCGTTTAGATAACCGCCGAGGTTTATCAGGAACTGCCCGGCCACCAGCCGATCATCGGGGTTCATGATCGCCGCTTCGGCTGCGGCCATCTGCGGTCTGGCCGTCACCAGCGCCGCGGCGAGCTCAGCCGCCCCGGCCGGGTCCTTGGCCTCGACCTTGGCCCGGGCGAGGCGCGCGGCCTCCAGGGAAACCTGCAGCGGTTGCGCGGCGACAGAGAATTCTTTCGAGAAGGCGGTCTTGCCCTGCCCCTTGGCAGCCTTGGGCTCCTTGGCCTTCTTCTGCGCCAACGCGGGCGAAACGCTCAGGCCCAGCACGACGCCGGCAACGAGCGCACCGCTCAGAATTTTTCGCCCACCGGTCTTGCCAATTTTCATGGCGCCCATGCTTGCAATCCGCATCATCTCTCTCCTCGTTCGTGCCGCTGCGACGGCGCGTGAATATGTTGTATCAGGCCTTGGGCCAATGGGCCGAAACGACCCATTTGGCAACCATGGCGGCGGCTAGTGGCGGGCGGGTGAACCGTGTTTGAATGACGCCCGTACCGCATATTCAGGATCGTTGCGGCGTTGCGCAGCGACATGTGGAAAACTTGGCCGCGGCCGACCCGTTCCCAGCCACCAAGCTGGCTATCCCGTGCCGATTGTCCTAGGGCCAAGGCCCTTTCCTCACCAGCATCGAGACCTCTTCCCTCGTGAGCGACGACAGCGACATTCCGACTTCGCCAATGGCGACCGATCCCGACATCGAACGGATCGACATCGTCGATGAAATGAAGGCAAGCTACCTCGATTACGCGATGAGCGTGATCGTCAGCCGCGCGCTGCCCGATGTCCGCGACGGTTTGAAGCCGGTTCATCGCCGCATCCTGTTCGCCAGTCAGGAAGGCGGGTTCGTCGCCGGGCGACCCTATCGCAAATGCGCCAAGATCGTCGGCGACACGATGGGCAACTATCACCCGCACGGCGACAGTTCGATCTACTTCGCACTCGTCCGGATGGCGCAGGATTGGTCGATGCGCGTGCCGCTGGTCGATGGCCAGGGCAACTTCGGCTCGATGGATCCCGACGATCCCGCTTCGATGCGGTACACCGAGGCGCGACTGGCCAAGGTCGCCAACAGCCTGCTCGACGATCTCGACAAGGACACGGTCGATTTCGCCGACAACTACGATGGCTCGCGACAAGAGCCGACGGTGCTGCCCGCGCGTTTCCCTAACCTGCTGGTCAACGGCGCGGGCGGGATCGCGGTCGGCATGGCGACCAACATTCCCCCGCACAATCTGGGCGAAGTGATCGACGGCTGCCTCGCT
Source organism: Sphingomonadales bacterium (assembly GCA_038256425.1). Taxonomy (GTDB): domain Bacteria; phylum Pseudomonadota; class Alphaproteobacteria; order Sphingomonadales; family Sphingomonadaceae; genus Novosphingobium. The sequence goes on along the minus strand of JBBSKI010000006.1, from coordinate 18,928 downwards.
TTCATCGACAACCCGCTGATTTCGCTGGACGAGCTGATTGCGATCATCCCCGGCCCGGATTTTCCCACCGCGCCGATCATCATGGGCACGGCGGGCGCGCGCGCGGCCTATACCACCGGGCGCGGCTCGATCCTCCAGCGCTGCCGCCACATCATCGAGGAAGGTCGCGGGGATCGCCGTTCGATCGTCCTGACCTCGATCCCGTACCAGGTCGGCAAGAACGGGCTGGTCGAAAAGATTGCCGAGGCCGCCAAGGACAAGCGGATCGAGGGCGTCTCCGACATCCGCGACGAATCGAGCCGGCTGGGCGTGCGGATGGTCATCGATCTGAAGCGCGATGCCACGCCGGAAGTGGTGCTCAACCAGTTATGGCGGCACACCCCGGCGCAATCGAGCTTCCCCGCCAACATGCTGGCGATCCGTGGCGGCCGACCCGAGACGCTGGGCCTGAAAGACATCATCGAGGCCTTCGTCAAATTCCGCGAAGAGGTCATCACCCGGCGCACCAAGTTCGAGCTGAACAAGGCGCGTGACCGGGCGCACCTGTTGCTGGGGCTGGTGATCGCGGTCACCAACCTCGACGAGGTGGTGAAGATCATCCGGAGCGCGCGCAATCCGGCTGCCGCGCGCGAGCAACTGATCGCACGCGAGTGGCCGGTCGGTGAGATCGCGCAATATATCCGCCTGGTCGAAGCGATCGACGACAGCGAGGAAATCGACGGCGGGGTCTATCGCCTGTCCGAACTCCAGGTTCGCGCGATCCTCGACCTGCGGCTCCACCGCCTGACCGCACTGGGCCGCGACGAAATCGGCGGCGAGCTGGAGGGCTTGTCGCGCGCCATTACCGGATACCTCGAAATACTCGCCGACCGGATCAAGCTGTATGCGGTGATGCGCGAGGAACTGGTCGCAGTGAGGGACGCATTCGCCACCCCGCGCGTGTCCGAAATCGCCGCCGCGTGGGACGGGCTGGAAGACGAGGACCTGATCGAGCGCGAGGAGATGGTCGTGACCGTCACGCTCGACGGCTATATCAAGCGCACCGCGCTTTCGACTTTTCGCGCGCAGAACCGCGGCGGCAAGGGCCGCGCCGGAATGGCGACCAAGCAGGAAGACGCGGTGGCGACGATGTTCGTCACCAGCACCCACAGCCCGGTGCTGTTCTTCTCGACCGCCGGCAAGGTCTATCGCCTGAAGGTGTGGCGGCTGCCCGAAGGCGGCCCGGCCACGCGCGGCCGCCCGATCGTCAACCTGCTGCCCGCGCTCGACAAGGATGAGACCATTGCGAACGTGCTGGCGCTGCCCGAGGACGAAAGCACCTGGGGCGCGCTCAACGTGGTGTTCGCCACGGCCAAGGGCGGCGTCCGGCGCAATTCGATGGACGCGTTTTCCAACGTTCCGAGCAACGGCAAGTTCGCCATGCGGTTCGAAGACGGTTCGCAGGACCGGCTGATCGGGGTCGCGCTGCTCAGCGAAGGTGACGACGTCCTGCTCGCCAGCCGCCAGGGCAAGGCGATCCGGTTCAAGGCGGACGACGTGCGCGAGTTCGTCAGCCGCACCTCGACCGGCGTGCGCGGGATGAGCCTCAAGAAGGACGATGAGGTTATCTCGCTGTCGATCCTCCACCGTGTGGGCGTGAAGGATCAGGACGAGCGCGAAGACTATCTGCGCCATGCCAGCTGGAAGGCTGAACAGGGTACGGGCCGCGAGAGCGAACCCGCGATGTCGGCCGAACGCTTCGCCGAACTGGGAGAGAAGGAGCAGTTCATCCTGACGGTCTGCGCCAACGGTTATGGCAAGCTGTCTTCGGCTTATGAATATCGTCGCACCGGTCGCGGCGGTCAGGGCATTACCAACATCGACAACATCGGCCGCAATGGCCCGGTTGTTGCCAGCTTTGCCGCGACCCGCGCCGATCAGCTCATGCTGGTTACCGACCAAGCCAAGCTTATCCGGCTTCCCTTGGGCAGCCTGCGCGTAATCGGACGCGGCAGCGCCGGTGTTCGACTGTTCAACGTCGCCGATCACGAGCACGTTGTCGGCGCGGTGCGGCTGGCCGATGCAGGCGTGGATGCGGTCGCGGACGAGAGCATCGAAGACGGCGCCTTCGATGATGAGGGCGGGGACACGCCGGACAGCGAAACCTGACCATGCTGCGGGTCGAGCCATCGGGTGCGGCTTGCGGCGCGCGGGTGACCGGGATCGACCTGGCGCAGCCGCTCTCGCCCGCATCGGTCGCGGAAATCCGGGCCATTTGGCTCGCGCATCAGGTTCTGGCGTTCCCCGATCAGGCGATGGACGACGATGCGCTTGAGCGCCTGACGCTTTTGCTGGGCGGTTTCGGGAACGACCCGTTCTTCGCCCCGATCGCCGGCCGCGAGCACATCGCCGCGATCCTGCGCGAAGCGGACGAGCAGAGCCCGCTGTTTGCCGAGAACTGGCACAGCGACTGGTCGTTCCAGGCGCGGCCACCGGCGGGAACCTGCCTGCTGGCGATAGATATTCCGTCCACCGGCGGCGATACCCTGTTCGCCAGCCAGACCGCCGCCTGGGAGGCCCTGCCCGATCCGCGCAAGGCCGAACTCGACGGGCTGATCGCAATCCACTCGGCGCGCCTGGCCTATGCCCCCGACGGCAGCTACGGCGAGCGGGACAAGGGCCGCAGCATGGCGATCAGGCCCAGCGAGGAGGCACGCGCAACACAGCGCCATCCCCTGATCGCGACGCACCCCGAAACTGGCAGGCGCGGGTTCTACTCGTGCCTGGGTTACATCATCGGGATCGAGGGCATGGCAGACCCAGAGGCACTGGACCTGTTGCGCGAATTGTACGCCTGGCAATCGGACGAACGCTTCGTGCATCGCCAGCGCTGGGAGCCGGGGATGCTGGTGCTGTGGGACAACCGCGCGGTCCTCCACCGCGCCACCGGCGGATACGAAGGCCACCGCCGCGAACTGCACCGCACGACTATCGCGGCATGGAGCGGCTAGGTCAGCCGATTGCGCAGCCACGCGGCGACTTCGTCCTCGGACAGGTCACCGGCGGCGAGTGCTAACGTCATCACGACGAGCTCTGCCTCGCCGATTTCGTAGTCAACACCGTTTATCCCCAAGAACACCAGCATCGTGACCGCCGCAGTTCGCTTGTTGCCGTCGGCAAAAGGATGATTGCGCGCGATCCCGAACGCATAGGCAGCAGCCAGCGCAGCGGCATCCGGCTCGCCGTACGCAAGCAGCTTCTGCGGTCGCGCCAATGCGCTATCCAGCAAACCTGCATCTCGCAATCCCGAAGCTCCACCGTGCTCCGTTAGCTGCTCATCGTGGAGTGCCAAGACAACGTCCTGTCGCATCCATCGCCACTCGCGCATGGCTATTTCGCAAGTTCCCGCAGAGCGTTGCGATATGTTTTCATCACGCGCCGCGCTTCGTTCATTTGGGTCTGAAATTCGTCGTCATGGGTATTGAGCGAGAGCCCTGAAGGAGTTTCGCTGTAGGATAATGAGTCACCCGCAGCGACGTTCAGCCGTGCCAGCAACTCCTTGGGCAGAATAACACCGGTCGAGTTGCCGATACGAACGAGCTTCAGTTCTTTGGAGAGATCGACAGCCTTGTTCATACACTTGTTATAACAACGATCCTACGAACTTGCAATGCAGTAGCGCACCCCCGACGCAACGCTTAGGGGGATCCCGATGACACACCAAGTCCACATTATCGGCGGCGGGCTCGCAGGGAGCGAGGCGGCCTGGCAGCTTGCTCGGCGCGGTATTCGCGTGCGGCTATCGGAAATGCGGGGCGATTCCGGCGGCGACACCACCCCCGCCCATCACACCGCGGGTCTTGCCGAACTGGTCTGCTCGAACAGCTTCCGCTCCGACGACGATGCGAAAAACGCGGTTGGCCTGCTCCACCACGAGATGCGGCGCGGCGATTCGCTGGTCATGGCGGCAGCGGAAATCGCCAAGGTTCCTGCCGGCTCCGCGCTGGCGGTCGACCGCGACGTGTTCTCGGCCGAAGTCGAACGGCGTCTGGCGGCTCTCCCCACCCTCGAGGTCGTGCGCGAGCGGATCGACCTGCTGCCAACCGATGGCATGACCATCGTTGCGACCGGACCGCTGACCGCCGCCGCGTTGGCCGCGTCGATCGCCGGGGCGACCGGGGCAGACAGCCTGGCGTTCTTCGATGCGATTGCCCCGATCGTCCATCGCGATTCCATCGACATGGATATCGCCTGGATGGCGAGTCGCTGGGATAAGGGTTCTGGCCCCGATGGCGAAGGCAAGGACTACATCAACTGCCCGATGAGCCGCGAACAATACGCCGCGTTCCATCAGGGCCTGCTTGATGGAGAGAAGACCGAATTTCGCGAGTGGGAGGCCAACACGCCCTATTTCGACGGCTGCATGCCGATCGAGGTGATGGCCGAGCGCGGGTTCGAAACCTTGCGGTTCGGTCCGATGAAGCCGGTCGGGCTCGACAATCCACATACTGCCACCGCTGAACATCCGGGCGGGCGCTGGGCCCATGCGGTGGTTCAACTGCGTCAGGACAATGCGCTCGGCACCTTGTGGAACATTGTCGGCTTCCAGACCAAGCTGAAACACGCCGAACAGGTTCGCCTGTTTCGCACCATTCCGGGGCTGGAGAACGCCGAGTTTGCGCGGCTCGGCGGGCTGCACCGCAACACCTTCCTTAACGCCCCGCTGTTGCTCGACCGCCAGTTGCGGCTCAAATCGGCGCAGCATATCCGCTTCGCCGGGCAGATCACGGGGTGCGAGGGTTATGTCGAAAGCGCCGCCGTGGGGCTGATAGCTGGGCGGATGGCGCTGGCCGAGTTGGCGGGCGAGGCGTGGGTGTCGCCGCCGCGCACGACGGCCTTGGGTGCCCTGCTGGCGCACATCACCGGCGATGCCGAGGCTGCGACCTATCAGCCGATGAACGTCAATTTCGGCCTGTTCCCGCCGCTGCCGGATATAAACAAAAAGGCGCGCAAGGAGGCCTATACCGAACGGGCCAAAGCCGATTTCGGCACGTGGCTGGCGAGCCAGCGCGAGCTCAGCGCCGCCTGACCGGGCCCGTCAGCCAAGCACCCAGGTGCTTTGCGGTACGTCGAACAGTTCCAGCACCGCGGTCAGTTCCCCGCGCTCGATCCAGCCATCGGCGGCGGCGCGCGCGGCGGGCTTGGCGCGATAGGCGACGCCCCAGATAGCCTGTTCGAGCATCGGAATGTCGTTGGCGCCATCGCCCATTGCCAGCGAAAAAGCATCCTCGCCCAGCCGTTCGGACTCCTCCACCAGCGTCGCCGCCTTTACCGAACTGTCGACGATCGGACCGAGCAAGCCGCCACTCAGCTTGCCGTCCGCAATTTCAAGCCGGTTGGCGACCACCCGGTCGAAGCCCAGCATATCGGCCACCGGATCGGCGAATTGGTGAAAGCCGCCGGTGACCAAAACGGTGTGGCAGCCCAGCGACGCCAGCGTGCGAACCAGCGTTCGCGCACCCGGCATCGGCGCGATGCGCTCGGCCAGGCACTTCGCGATGGCCTCTTCGTCCAGCCCCGCAAGCAGTGCGACGCGCTCGCGGAGCGCGGCGGCAAAATCGAGTTCGCCCTCCATCGCGCGTTCGGTAATCGCGGCGATCTGCGGCTTGATCCCGGCGTAGTCGGCCAACTCATCGATGCACTCCTGCCCGATCATGGTCGAATCCATGTCCGAGACGAGCAGCCGGGGAATTTCGAACGGCCGGTCGGACAGGATCAGGTCGCTGCCGGGAAAGCACCGGTCGAGGATCGCGCGGACTTCGCCCGGATCGCCTTCGGGTAGCAATATCTCGATGGCCCGCCCGCCCGATCGCACCGCTTCGCTCATCGCCACCGGCCAGCCCCGCTCCGCCAGCGCCGCGCGGGCAGAATCGAGGTTGCTCGCCAGACTGGCGCTGTCTGCTATCAGCCGGGCAATGAGCACTGCGGACTTCCTCTCGGATCGAGCCTCCCGCCCGCCGCTGGCGCTCATCGCAGGGCCGACCGCGAGCGGCAAGAGCGATCTGGCGGTGCGGCTGGCCCTGGCATACGAAGATGCAGGCGGTCGGGCGGTCGTCATCAATGCCGACAGCGCGCAGGTCTATGCCGATCTCGCCGTGCTCAGCGCGCGGCCATCGATCGAGGAGATGCGCGGGATCGAGCATCGGCTGTTCGGGGTGTGCGATGGGGCAGAGGCCTGTTCGGCAGCGGATTGGGCCGCGACGGCCAAGCGAGAGATTGCGGCGGCGCACGAAGCCGGCCGGCTGCCGATCCTTGTCGGCGGCACGGGACTTTATATCCGCACCCTGATCGACGGGATCGCCCCCATCCCTGCGATCGACCCGGCAGTGCGGGAGAGTGTCCGCGCCCTGCCCCAGACCGAGGCCCGCGCCGCACTTCAGCGCGAAGACCCATCCGCCGCCGCGCGCCTCGCCCCGGCCGATACCGCACGCACCGCGCGCGCGCTGGAGGTCGTGCGTTCCACCGGGCGGACGCTGGCAGACTGGCAGAGCGAACGCAGCGGCGGGATGGGCGACGCGGTGGCGCTGCATCCGGCGATCCTGCTCCCGCCGCGCACATCCCTCAACGCGCGCTGCGACGCGCGGTTCGCGGCGATGATCGAGCGCGGCGCGGTGGAGGAAGTCGGCACCCTGCTTGCACGCGAACTCGATCCCGCGCTGCCGGTGATGCGCGCAATCGGCGTGCGCGAGATCGCCGCGTGGCTCGCCGGTGAGACTGGCCGGGACATTGCGATTGCCGCTGGGCAGCTCGCGACCCGGCAATACGCCAAGCGCCAGTACACCTGGCTGCGCCATCAACCGCCGGAGACGTGGCCACGCATTGATCCTGAAAGTTGCGATGTAATGGCAAAATTCGCATTATTGTTACGAGATTAGCTATTGACACGGCATATTGTGTCGCCTAGTCGCTCCAAACGAATTTGGGAGAGGCGGCCCGGTACAGCGTAGACTGTGCCGGGCCAGCTTTTTCCGGCCCATGCCCTTTTTGAAACCGAGTTTGAGGACCAGTCCCGTGAGCACCGAGCGCAGTGGCGCCGAAATCCTGATCGAGAGCCTGGTCGCGCAAGGGGTCGAATTCGTCTTCGGCTATCCCGGCGGCGCGGTTCTGCCGATCTACGATGCGTTGTTCTCCGACCAGCGCATCCGCCACATCCTTGTCCGCCATGAAGCGGGCGCGGTTCACGCCGCTGAAGGCTATGCCCGCGCCACCGGCAAGCCGGGCGTCGTCCTCGTCACCTCCGGCCCCGGCGCGACCAACGCGGTGACCGGAATCGCCGATGCGTTCATGGATTCGATCCCGCTGGTAATCGTCACCGGGCAGGTCGCCACCGGGCTGATCGGCTCGGACGCGTTCCAGGAAGCCGACACCATCGGCATCACCCGCCACTGCACCAAGCACAATTACCTCGTGAAAGACCCCGCCGCACTCGCCGCGACAATCGACGAGGCGTTCCGGATCGCCACGCAGGGCCGCCCCGGTCCGGTGCTGATCGACATTCCCAAGGACGTGCAGGTCGCCAGCGCCAGTTGGGACGGACATGCCCCCCAACAGCGTAACCGCTATCAGCCGCAGCTCGAGGCCGAGCGCGGCGACATCGCCGAGGCGGTGGCGATGCTCGCGGCCGCACAGTCTCCGGTGCTGTATACCGGCGGCGGGGTGATCAATTCCGGACCCGAAGCCACCCGGCTTCTGCGCGCGTTGCAGGCGCTGTGCGGCGCGCCGGTAACATCGACCCTGATGGGCCTGGGTGCGTTTTCCGCCGATCATCCCGCTTGGCTCGGGATGCTGGGGATGCACGGGACGTTCGAGGCCAATCTAGCGATGAACCGGGCGGACCTGATCGTCTGCGTAGGCGCGCGGTTCGATGACCGGGTGACCGGGCGGCTCGATGCTTTCGCCCCCAATTCGCGCAAGATCCACATCGACATCGACCGAGCTTCGATCAACAAGACCGTCCCGGTCGATCTGGCGCTCGTCGGCGATTGCGCGCGGGTATTGGAACAACTGATCGAGGGCTGGAAAGCCGCAGGACACGAGGCCACCGACCTGACCGAATGGACCTCGCGGATCAACGGCTGGCGTGCGCGCGACAGCCTGTCCTATCCCAAGTCCGCAGAAGCCATCATGCCGCAGCTTGCGGTCGAACGGCTGTATGAACTTACCAAACACCGCGATCCGATCATCTCGACCGAGGTCGGCCAGCACCAGATGTGGGCGGCGCAGCACTTCCACTTCATGGGCCCGAACAAGTGGCTGACCAGTGGCGGGCTCGGCACGATGGGCTATGGATTGCCTGCGGCCATCGGTGCGCAACTGGGCTTTCCCGATGCGCTGGTGATTGACATCGCGGGCGAAGCCTCGATCCAGATGAATATCCAGGAACTGGGCACCGCCAGCCAGTATCGCCTGCCGGTCAAGGTGTTCATCCTCAATAACGAATATATGGGCATGGTCCGCCAGTGGCAGGAGCTGACCTACGAGAGCCGCTATTCCAACTCGTATTCGGACAGCCTTCCCGATTTCGTCAAGCTGGCCGAGGCCTATGGCTGGAAGGGCATCCGGATCGAGCACGAGGCCGATCTCGACGCGGGCATCCAGGCGATGCTAGACCACGACGGTCCGGTGCTGGTCGATTGCCTCGTCTCGAAATTCGCCAACTGCTATCCGATGATCCCCAGCGGCGCGGCGCACACCGACATGATCCTCCACGGCGACGAGGTTGCCGGCACGATGGACGACGAAGCGAAAGCGCTGGTCTGATGGCTGGGATCCGATTGTGATGAAAATTCGCGAACTGGCGTCGGAACGCCACGTCCTCACCGTGACCGTCGATAACGAGGCGGGTATCCTGGCGAAGATCGCCGGGCTGTTCACCGCGCGCGGTTATAACATCGACAGCCTGACCGTGGCCGACATCTCGACCAACCATGCGATCAGCCGGATCACCATCGTTACCCACGGCCCGCCCGCGGTGATCGACCAGATCCGCGCGCAGCTGGAACGACTGGTGCCGGTCCACAAGGTCAGCGACCTGACCGAACTGGGCGCGCACGTGGAGCGCGAGCTGGCGCTGGTCAAGGTCGCCGGGCGCGGCGATATCCGGGTGGAGGCGCTGCGCGTCGCCGACGTGTTTCGCGCCAAGGTGGTCGACACCACGACCGAGAGCTTCGTGTTCGAACTGACCGGCGCGCCCGACAAGATCGACAGCTTCATCGCCATCATGCGCGAGCTGGGGCTGGTCGAAGTCGGCCGCACCGGGATCGTCGGGATGATGCGCGGCGCGGCGGGGACTTGAACCTCACAAACGACCGTCATCCCCGCGCAGGCGGGGACCCATCTCGTGACGGCGGATCTACACGAAGGCGCGGGAGATGGGTTCCCGCTTTCGCGGGAATGACGAAACTGAAGGACGGGAAATGAAAGTCTATTACGACGCCGACGCCGATCTCAACCTGATCAGCGGCAAGACCATCGCCATCGTCGGCTATGGCAGCCAGGGCCACGCCCATGCACAGAACCTGCGCGACAGCGGGGTCAGGGAAGTCGCGGTCGCGCTGCGTCCCGGTTCGGCCACGGCGGCCAAGGCCGAGGCGGCGGGCTTCAAGGTGATGTCCAACAAGGACGCCGCCGAGTGGGCCGACATCCTCATGATCCTCGCCCCCGACGAACACCAGGCGGCGATCTGGGAGAACGATCTCAAGGGCAACATGAAGCCCGGCGCGGCGCTCGCTTTCGCGCACGGGCTCAACGTTCACTTCGGGCTGATCGAGCCGCCCGCAGACATCGACGTCATCATGATCGCGCCCAAGGGCCCGGGCCACACCGTCCGCAGTGAATACGTGAAAGGTGGCGGCGTGCCGTGCCTGATCGCGATCCATCAGGACGCCACCGGCAACGCGCACGACGTCGCGCTAGCCTATGCCTCCGGCGTTGGCGGCGGCCGCTCGGGGATCATCGCGACCGACTTCAAGGAAGAGTGCGAGACCGACCTGTTCGGCGAGCAGGCCGTACTTTGCGGCGGGATCACCCATCTGATCCAGGCCGGTTTCGAAACGCTGGTAGAGGCCGGTTACGCCCCCGAAATGGCCTATTTCGAATGCCTTCACGAGACCAAGCTGATCGTCGACCTGCTTTATGAAGGCGGGATCGCCAACATGCGCTATTCGATCTCGAACACCGCCGAATATGGCGACATCACCACCGGTCCGCGGATCATCACCGCCGAAACCAAGGCCGAGATGAAGCGCGTTCTGGCCGACATTCAATCAGGACGGTTCGTGAAGAACTTCGTCCTCGACAATCGCGCCGGCCAACCCGAACTGAAAGCAGCGCGCAAGGCCGCGGCAGCGCATCCGATCGAAAAAACCGGCGCGCAGCTTCGTGCGATGATGCCGTGGATCGGGGCGAATGCGCTGGTAGACAAGGCGAAGAACTAAGCCCTCAGCCGCACTGCACCAGCCCGGCGGAATCGAACACCGTCTGGCCAAACGCATCGGTCACGATCAGCCGCCCCTGCCATTGGCGGCTTTCGCTGCCGCTCGCCTCGCCCTCGCCCTCGGTGCGGGTCAGCGCGATGGCCCATTCCTTTCCGGCGTAGCGCGACCAGGTGCCCAGCGGCATCTTGGCGCTGCCCGGATCGGAGGCGAAGCGGACCAGCCGCCCCTCCAGCTTCATCCACGCGACCTTCTCGCGCGAGAGCATCACCGCGCCCATGCTGCCCTTCGGGGCAAAGGCGCAGCCCGCGCCGAACAGATCATATTCCTGGATGTCGGCAAACAGGATCGCCTCGGGGGCAAGGCGCTGCGGCGGCGGCTTGATCTTCTGCACCGCCTCGACCTCGGCGATATCGCGGGCATCCCGCGCCGCCTTTTCGGCGGGCGTGGGTTCGTCTGCGCAGGCGGCAAGCAGGGCAACAATGCCCAGCGCCAGAATTCTAACGTCGGCCAAACAGCTTCTCCACGTCGCTCATCGCCAGCTTGACCCAGGTCGGGCGGCCGTGATTGCATTGTCCCGAACGCGGAGTGACCTCCATCTCGCGCAGCAGGGCATTCATTTCGGCCACCGACAGCACTCGCCCGGCCCGCACCGAACCATGACAAGCCATCGTCGCCAGGACATGCTCGAGCCGCTCGCCCAGCAGCAGGGCATCTCCGTTCTGGGCCAGATCGTCCGCCACATCGCGCACCAGCGCTTCGGCATCGCCCTTTGCCAGCGCGGCGGGGATGCTGCGGACCAGCAGCGCGGTTGGCCCGAAGCGTTCGATCGTCAGCCCCAGTGCAGACAACGCCGCCCCCTGCGCTTCGATCCGGTCGCAGGCAATCTCGTCGAGTTCGACCACTTCGGGCAACAGCAGCGATTGACTGGCAGGCGCGCTTCCTGCCCCTGCCGCGCGCAGTCGCTCCAGCACCAGCCGCTCGTGCGCGGCGTGCTGATCGACGATCACCAGTCCGTCCTCCGCCTCGGCAACGATATAGGTCGCGGCGATCTGCCCGCGCGCGACGCCCAGCGGATGAGCGGCGGCATCGGGGACGGCCATCTCGGCAATCTCGGCGCGTCCCGCCAGGGAACCATCGAGCGCCGCGTCCAGCACCGCCGCTTCATAGCCGCGAAACAGCGCTTGGGCCTCGGTCACCCGGCTTTGCGATGACGACGGTGTCCAGCCGCCGCCGCCGAACATCCGGCCCGATGGCAGCGCCGAAACCGGCTCGCTTTTCCACGCCGCCATTGCGCCCGTCGCCGGACTCTGCGCACTGCGCTTGTCGCCGCTGCTCAGCGCCTGGCGCAGGCCGGAGACGATCGCCCCGCGCACCCCGGCAGGATCGCGGAAGCGGACCTCGGTCTTGGCCGGGTGGACGTTGACGTCGAACTCGCTCGACGGCACCTCCACGAACAACGCCAGCACCGCATGACGGTCGCGCGCGAGCATATCGGCATAGGCTCCGCGCACCGCACCGGCCAGCAGCCGGTCCTTCACCGGGCGCCCGTTTACAAACAGATACTGGTGATCGGCCACACCGCGGTTGTAGGTCGGCAGCCCGGCGATCCCGGTCAGCCGCAGCCCGTCGCGTTCGAAATCGAGCAGCACCGCGTTGTCCGCCAGTTCGCGCGCGATCAGTTCCGCCGCGCGCGCCGCGACGCTCGACGTGGGTTGAACCGCCAGCGCGCGCCGCCCGTCATGCTCCAGCGTGAACCCCACCGCGGGCCGCGCCAACGCGAGGCGGCGTACCGCATCGAGGCAGGCGGCCCACTCGCTGCGCGCCGAACGCAGGAACTTGCGCCGCGCCGGAACCCGCGCGAACAGGTTCTCGACCCGGATCCGCGTGCCGGGGGGCAAGGCCGCAGGTCCCTCCCCCGCTGGTTCGCCGTGATCGACTGTAACGCGCCAGCCCTCGCCCGAACCTCGCGGTCGGCTCTCGATGGTGACGCGGGCGACGCTGGCGATGGAAGGCAAGGCTTCGCCCCGGAACCCCAAGGTCGAGACAGCCTCGATGTCTTCATCGGGAAGCTTCGACGTGGCGTGCCGTTCGAGTGCGAGACTGATTTCGTCGCGGGTCATCCCGCAGCCGTCGTCGGTCACTTCCAAAAGCGCCAGCCCGCCCTCGCTCACCCGGATCGAGACAGCCTGCGCGCCTGCATCGAGCGCGTTTTCGACCAGTTCCTTGAGCGCCGACGAGGGACGCTCAACCACTTCGCCCGCCGCGATACGGTTGACCAGATTCTCGGGAAGTCTGCGAATGGTCGGCATGACGCACCGGTCTAGCGACGAACAAACGCTTTTTCGAGACGAGGGGTGGGGATAACCCCGTCGGCCCCATGAAATTTTTGGCCTTTCGCCATGGCTTGGGCTAACACCCTCACTTTCCCGCCCCCTTGCCGGTGCGCGCTATCGTGCAGAAATGCCCGGTAAGCGCCTGGATAGCTTACGGATTACCCGATGGCCTCGATGTTCTCGCGATTCTTCAAATTCGGTTCCCAGAACATGGCCATCGATCTGGGGACGGCCAACACCCTGGTCTATGTGCAGGATCGCGGGATCGTGCTGAATGAGCCGTCGGTGGTCGCGATCGAGACGATCAACGGGATCAAGAAGGTCAAGGCGGTCGGCGAGGACGCCAAGATGATGATGGGCAAGACGCCTGATAATATCGAGGCGATCCGCCCGCTGCGCGACGGGGTCATCGCCGACATCGAAGTGGCCGAAGCGATGATCAAGCACTTCATCCACAAGGTTCACGGCAAAAAGTCGATGTTCCGCTATCCCGAAATCGTGATCTGCGTACCCTCGGGGTCCACCTCGGTAGAGCGCCGCGCGATCCGCGATGCGGCATCCAACGCCGGGGCCAGCCAGGTCTTCCTGATCGTCGAGCCGATGGCCGCCGCGATCGGCGCCGGGATGCCGGTGACCGAACCGGTCGGCTCGATGGTCGTCGATATTGGCGGCGGCACGACCGAAGTGGCGGTGCTGAGCCTGCGCGGGCTTGCCTATACCACCAGCGTGCGCGTGGGCGGCGACAAGATGGACGAGGCGATCGTCAGCTATGTCCGCCGCCACCACAACCTGCTGATCGGCGAGGCCACCGCCGAGCGGATCAAGAAAGACTATGGTACAGCGATAATCCCGGCCGACGGGGTTGGCGCGATGATCCCGATCAAGGGCCGCGATCTGGTCAACGGGGTACCCAAGGAAATCACCATCACCCAGGCCAATATCGCCGAGGCGCTGTCCGAGCCGATCGGCCAGATCGTCGAGGGCGTGCGCATTGCGCTGGAAAACACCGCCCCCGAACTCGCCGCCGATATCGTCGATCAGGGCATTGTCCTGACCGGCGGCGGCGCGCTGATCCACGGGCTGGACGAATATCTCCGCGAGGAAACCGGGCTGCCGGTCAGCGTTGCGGAAGATCCGCTGTCATGCGTCGCGCTGGGCACCGGACGGGCGATGGAGGACCCGGTTTATCGCGGCGTGCTGATGACGGCGTGAGGGTCGGCGAGAAATTCGGCGGCACGCGGACAATCGGGGTGAAGTGAAATGGCGCCGCCAAGCGACCGGCGTCCGGGCTTTTCGCGCAGGGCGCAATACTCAATCTTCACCCGCTATGTCGCCGCCGTGATCGGTGTGTTGACGGGCGTGGTGCTGATTGGCGTAGCGATGTTCGATCCGGGCAGCTTCGCGTTTCTGCGCCAGGGTGCAACCGAGGTCGCCGCTCCCGCCGGAGCCGCCGGAGCCGCTTCGCGCGCCGCCGGGCAAAGCGTCACCGCAAGGATCGGTGACTATTTCAACGCCGCCAGCAAGAACGCCGCAATGCGCCGCGAACTGATCGCCGCGCGGGGCCAGCAGGTCCGCTTGCAGGCGCTGGCGCAGGAGAACCGGCGGCTGAAGGCGCTGCTCGGCATTGTCGACCCGGCCAGTCCCCCGGTTGCGGTGGCGCGGATGATCGGATCGACATCTTCCAGCACGCGGCGGTTTGCAATCCTTGGCGCGGGTTCACGGCAGGGCGTGGCGCAGCGGATGCCCGTGCGTTCGGCCTTCGGACTGGTCGGCCGGGTGCTCGAGGTGGGCCCCAACACCGCGCGGGTGCTGCTGGTGACCGATCCCGAAAACGTCGTGCCGGTGCGCCGGATCGGCGACGGGGTGGTCGCCTTCTCGCAAGGGCGGGCCGATGGGCGGCTGGTGCTCAAGCTGGTCAACCTCGGGATCAATCCGCTCAAGCGTGGCGATGTGTTCGTCACATCGGGCTCGGGCGGGCTGTATCGTCCGGGCATCCCGGTGGCGATCGTCGAAAGCCGGACCCGCGACGGTGCCATTGCGCGGATCGTCAGTGATCCGGCAGCGGCGGAATTCGTGCAGGTCGACCGGGTTTTCCTGGACCTGCCCGATCCCGTTGCGCCCCCTCCTGGATCTGACGGCGCAACTCCCGTTGCTGCCCCCTCACCCCCGTCCACCCCGTAATGACGATCGTCCGCAAGCCGCAGGGTCCGCTGGGCGACCCGCCGCGCCAGCGCATCGATCGCGCGCCATCGTCCATACTCGCTGTCGGACTGCCCTGGGCCAGCGTGATGCTGCTCAGCCTGGCGCCCTTCGCGCCGCTGGTGGTTTCCGCGCCGGTCATGCCCCCGCTCGCGTTTATGGCACTGCTCGCGTGGCGGATGCTGCGACCGGGCCTGCTCCCGGTCTGGGCCGGAGCGCCGCTCGGCGCGTTCGACGACCTCTACAGCGGGCAACCATTCGGTAGCGCGATCATGCTATGGTCGGCGACCATGATCGGGCTCGACTATATCGACACTTGGCTGCGCTGGCGGGGATTCGCGACGGACTGGGCGCTCGCGGGCGCACTCATCATCCTCACCATTCTGCTTGCCGCTTTGATCGCCAACCTGACTGGCGGGGCGACCCCGCTCTATTTCGTCGGGCCCCAGATCCTGTTGGCTCTGGCGATCAATCCTGTGGTCATCTGGCTGGTCTGGAGGCTCGACAAGTTGCGGCTTGTTCCGATCCGCGAGGTCGACCGGTGACCGGACAGTTCGGCCTGGAGCGCTTTGGGACAGCCAGGCGGCACCGTGCGGCCCAGGCGCGGACCGTCACCTCGATCGCGCTCAACCAGCGGTTCGACCGGCGCACTTTCGTGCTGGGCGCGGTGCAGGGTGGGGTCGGGCTGCTGCTGGCGGTCCGGCTGGGCTACCTGGCGATCTTCGAGAACGAGAAATACCGCCTAGCCTCCGAAAGCAACCGGGTGAACCTGACGCTGATCCCGCCGCGGCGCGGCTGGGTGCTCGATCGCCACGGTTCCCCGCTCGCCTCCAACCGGGCCGATTTCCGGGTCGATCTGGTCCCCGACCGGCTGATCGATCCGCAGCGCACGGTGGCCGAGCTGGGCGACCTGCTCCAGCTTACCCCGGTCCAGATGCGCGATCTTTCGGACAAACTTGAAAAAGCGCAGGGCTTTGCTCCGGTCGAAGTCGCCACCGGGCTTGATTGGGACCGCTTCGCCGCGATCAGCGTGCGCTTGCCCGATCTGCCCGGAGTGGTGCCGCAGCGCGGGTTCTCGCGCTATTACCCGACGGGGCCGGCGGTCGGCCACCTGCTCGGCTATGTCGGCACCGTCTCCGCCGAGGAATACACCCGCGACAAGAACCCGCTGTTGATCACGCCGGGGTTCAAGATCGGCAAGGACGGGCTGGAAAAGCAGTTCGAACAGCGCCTGCGTGGAGTACCCGGCGCGCGGCGCACCGAAGTCACGGCTGCCGGCCGGGTGGTCAAGGACCTCGACACCCGCGAGGACCAGCCGGGCCAGCCGATCCAGCTGACCATCGATGGCCCCTTGCAGGACTATGCGGCACGGCGGCTCGGCAACGAAAGCGGCTCGGTGGTGGTGCTCGACTGCCTGACCGGCGACCTCCTGTGCATGGCCTCGATGCCCAGCTTCGATCCCAACAGCTTCTCCGACGGAATCGGCCGGGTCGAATGGAAGATGCTGTCCGAGGACGATCACGTCCCCTTGCGCAACAAGGTGCTCAAGGGGCTCTACCCACCCGGCTCCACCGTAAAACCAATGGTCGCGATGGCCTTTCTCGAAGCCGGGCTCGATCCCAAGGCAAGCGTGGGCTGCAGCGGCGGTCTGCGCGTCGGCAACCGGGTGTTTCACTGCTGGAACCGGCGCGGCCACGGCACGGTCGACATGGCCAAGGCCATCTACCAGTCGTGCGACGTCTATTTTTATCACTTTGCCCAAAAGATCGGGATGGACCCGATCGCGGTCATGGCCAAGCGGCTGGGAATGCAGGAGAAATTTGTCCTGCCGGTCGCCAGTCAATCGTTCGGCACGGTGCCCTCGCCCGCATGGAAACAGCGCAAGTACGATCAGCCATGGGCAATCTACGACACCGTCAACGCGACTATCGGCCAAGGCTATATGCTGGCCAATCCGTTGCAGCTCGCGGTGATGGCGGGGCGGATCGCCACCGGTAACCGGATCATGCCGCGGTTGAGCCTGACCAAGGCCGTCCCTGCACCCGATCCGCTCGGGTTCTCGGCCGAACATGTCAATTATGTGCGCGAGGCGATGAATCAGGTGGTCAACGGCGCCGGAACGGCGGGCCGGGCGAAATTGCCGATCCCCGACGTGCAAATGGCGGGCAAGACCGGGACCGCACAGGTCGTTGGGCTCAACATTTCCAGCGGCAAGGGCGGCATCTGGAAATACCGCGACCACGGGCTGTTCATCTTCTTCGCGCCTTACGACAAGCCGCGTTATGCCGGTGCCGTGGTGATCGAGCACGGCGGCGGTTCGGGAGCGGCCTACCCGATCGCGCGTGACGTGATGACCTTCATGTTCGATCCAGCCAAGGGCATGGAAGCGCTCAACTCGCTCGAGGCCGATTGGGGCGGCACCGCGATGCAGCGCATGGCCAGCAAGTATGCTGCAGCCGAACGGCTCTATGGCACCAGCGCCCCCAAGCCTGCCGACGACGCGCAGGTCGAGCGCACGGTCGAGGCGATCGAGCGGCCCTCGCCCACCCCGACTACCCCCCAGACCGCGGCGGCCTCGCCTGCGCCTGAACCGGTTGCCGCGCCCGAAGCTGCGCCCACGGTTGCGCCCCCCTCCCCCAGCCCGGTGCCCTGAGATGCAGCCGAGCTACGTACCCGCCCTGATCGCACGCCAACCGTGGCAGGTGATCCTGCCCCTGACCGCGCTTGTGCTGTTCGGATCGAGCGTGCTCTACTCGGCCGCCGGGGGAAGTTTCCAGCCGTGGGCGGTCACGCACGTCGTTCGCTTTGCGGTGTTCCTGGCGATGGCGCTGGTGATCGCGCGGATTCCACCCGAACTGTTCAAGCTCGCCGCATTTCCCGGCTACGCCGCGATTCTGGTGATGCTGGTCCTGGTCGAGGCGCTGGGCTTCGTTGGCGGAGGGAGCCAGCGCTGGCTCAACCTCGGCTTCATGCATCTCCAGCCGTCCGAACTGATGAAGCCGGGGATCGTCCTGGCGCTCGCGCGGTTCTACGATCTGCTGCCGCCAGGCGATAGTCAGGGATGGCGCGCGCTGGTCCCCGCCGGCCTGCTGATGGCCCTGCCGATGGCGCTGGTCATGCTCCAGCCCGATCTTGGCACCGGCCTGGCGATCGGGTTCGGCGGGGCGGTGGTGCTGTTTCTCGCGGGACTGCCGCTGCGCTGGTTCGTAGGCGCGGGATTGGCGAGCGCCGTCGCTGCGCCGATCGCCTATTTCACGCTGCTGCACGACTACCAGCGCAGGCGGGTCTCCACCCTCTTCGATCCGGAGAGCGATCCGCTCGGCGCGGGCTATCATATCACCCAGTCCAAGATCGCGATCGGATCGGGCGGGGTGACCGGCAAGGGCTTCGGCAGCGGCAGCCAGAGCCACCTCGATTACCTGCCCGAACCGCACACCGATTTCGTGTTCGCAACGATGGCCGAGGAATGGGGCATCCTTGGCGGAGTGTTCGTGCTGGCGGTGTTCGGAATTGTCCTGAACTGGGGCCTGAAGGTAGCGCGCGACGCACCCGACCGGTTCTCGCGGCTGCTGGCGGCGGGCATGACGCTGACGATCTTTTTCTACGTCGCGATCAACCTGATGATGGTCATGGGGCTCGCCCCGGTGGTCGGCATCCCGCTGCCGTTCATGAGCCACGGCGGCAGTTCGATGATGACCAACATGATCTGCGTCGGCACGATCATGGCGGTCGACCGCTGGAGCAAGGCACGACGCGGCGGCGGGTTATCATAGGCCTTGCACGGCACCGCGCAGGCGCTATAGGGCACCCCTTCGCCGGGCCTCGCCCGTTCGCGAGACGGACGCATAGCTCAGTTGGTAGAGCAGCTGACTCTTAATCAGCGGGTCCTTGGTTCGAGCCCAAGTGCGTCCACCAAACTTT
>JBBSKI010000005.1:0-58632 GCA_038256425.1 Sphingomonadales bacterium | reverse complement strand
GGTGGTGGACAGGGCTGGATTCGAACCAGCGTACGCTCTCGCGGGCAGATTTACAGTCTGCTGCCATTAACCACTCGGCCACCTGTCCACACAGAAGTCTGGCGGGAAAAAGCAATCCGAAACTGCCCGTTTCCGGGCCGCCAGGCCGAGAAGGCGTGCCAATGGCGAAGCACCGCTTGCCTGTCAATGGTGGCAATGGCACGGGGGGCGACGATGACAGGAACCGAAGACAAGGGCAAAAGCCCCAAAAAAGCTGGAGCCTTGCGCGGACGCGCCGGGCGGATGCGCGGCGGGCGTGGTAGTGGACGGGCGGGCACCGGGTCGGTGCGGCTGTGGGGCCGCCATGCGGTCGAAGCCGCGCTCCTCAACCCCGACCGGGTTCACCGAAAACTGTGGGCCACGCGCGAAGGCGTGGCCTCTCTGGATGGCGAGCTGCCCGAGGGATTCACGGTCGAATATGCGCAGGGCCTCGATCTGGCCCGGCTGGTCGCACGCGATGCGCCGCATCAGGGGCTGGTGCTCGAATGCGCGCCGCTCGACGATCTGGGGCTCGACGATGTGCCCGATCCCGATGCTGCGCATCCGATCGTGGTGCTCGACCAGGTGACCGACCCGCACAATCTCGGCGCGATCCTGCGTTCGGCGGCGGCGTTTGGCGCGGCGGCGGTGGTGACGCAGGACCGGCATGCTCCGCCCGAATCCGGCGTGGTCGCCAAATCCGCCTCGGGCGCGCTCGAGATTGTGCCGTGGGTCCGCGTGATCAACCTGTCGCGCGCGCTGGAGGACCTTGCCGGGGCCGGTTATTGGCGGATCGGGCTGGCGGGCGAGGCCGAGCCGCTGTTTGCCGATGCGCTGGCCGCCGGTCCGGTTGCGCTCGTGCTGGGAGCCGAAGGCGAAGGCCTGCGCCACAACGTCGCGCAGCACTGCGACGTGCTGGCGCGGCTGCCGATTGCCGAGGCGATGGAAAGCCTGAACGTATCCAACGCCGCCGCGGTGGCGCTTTATGCGATTGCGACACGCTGAATCTCTGGGGGGGGGGCAACAGATGACGTTCAAGGCCTTTGCGGGAGCGGCATTGGCTGCGGCGAGTCTGTTGTTGGCAAGCTGCATCCTGATGCCCGGCAAGTTCAATTCCGAACTGACCCTGCGGGCCAACGGGACCTTTGCGTTCAAATACACGGGTGAGATCCATCTCGTCGCGTTGTCGAAGATCGCCGCCGACGCCGCCAAGGCCGAACAGGGCGCGGGCAGGACTGCTTACGAACCGCAGCCATGCTACGATCAGGAGACCATCGAGGAGCGCAAATGCACCGCGAGGGAACTCGCCCAGCAGAAAACCGATTGGGAAGCGGGCCAGGCATCGAGCGGCAACAAATCCGCGCGCGATGCCGAGGTGATGAAATCGATGTTGGGCGGGATAGACCCGAGCGATCCCAGGGCAGCCGAGGAATTCGCCGCCCGCCTGCGCCGCCAGGCTGGCTGGCACTCGGTGATCAGCAAGGGCGACGGACGGTTCGAGGTCGATTTTTCGATCTCCGGCCGGCTCGATCATGATTTCACCTTCCCGACGATCGAGAACATGCCGGTGGTTTCGCCGTTCGTTACCGCGATTCGCCGCGCCGACGGGTCGGTGCGGATCGATGCTCCGGCCTTTGCCGCAGGCAACAATTCACCCTCGCCGATGATGGGCATGATGGGCGCGATGGCGAAGTCAGGCAGCAAAGACAGCCTGCCCGGCATGCCCGTGCTCGACGGAATTTTTTCTGTGGTTACCGACGGGGAAGTGCTGGCCAATAACACCGACGAGGGACCACAGCCCACCGCCGCCGCCACCGGCACCGGCAAACGGCTTGGCTGGAGGGTCAACTCGCAGACCACCGCAGCACCGACCGCGCTGGTCAAGCTGCGTTAGGATGAACGGAGCGTCGATCCTTGCGCCTGATATCCGTTTCGAGCGGGTTGCGCGCAGGTTCGGGGCGGTCGAGGCGCTTGCTCCGCTCGACCTGACGATCGCGGGCGGCAGCTTCGTCGCGTTGGTCGGCGGGTCGGGCTCGGGCAAATCGACCCTGCTGCGGTGCATCAACCGGCTCGACGAGAGCGCCGGGGCAACCCGCGAAGGGCGGGTGTCGATTGGCGGCGAGCCGGTCGATCATCTCCCCGCCCCCGAATTGCGTCGCCGGATCGGCTATGTGTTCCAGTCGATCGGCCTGTTCCCGCATCTGACAGTGGCGCAAAATGTGGGGATCGGGCGGCGGGTACGCGGCGGCGTCATGCCACCAGAGGAAGTGGCGGTGTTGCTCGACAGCGTCGGGCTGGAACGTGCGCTTGCCTCACGAATGCCGCTTGAACTTTCGGGCGGCCAGCGCCAGCGGGTCGGCGTGGCTCGCGCCTTGGCCGAGTCTCCCCAAATTCTGCTGCTCGATGAGCCGTTTGGCGCGCTCGATCCGGTTACCCGCGCCGCGCTGGGCGAGCGGGTTCGCGCGCTTCACACCGCGCGCGGATTGACGACGCTGATGGTCACCCACGATATGGCCGAAGCACTGCTGCTGGCCGATCGTGTGGTAGTGTTGGACCAGGGGCGGATCGTCGCCGATGCCCCACCGGTCGATCTGGCTTCGGGTCGTACCGGGGAGATCGCCGAGGCACTGGTCGCGGTCCCGCGTGAGCAGGCGCGGCGGATTGCGGACCTCGCCCGACGATGAGCGCCCAATGACCCCGCTCCTCACCGCCCTCGCCGCGCTGGGCGACGAGCTTGCCGCGCATGTCGTGCTGTCTGCTGCGGCGCTGGCGCTGGGAATCGCCATCGCCCTGCCGCTGACATTGTGGTCTGCGCGCAACGCTGCGGTCGCGCGGCTCGCGCTGGGGCTTGCAAGCCTGATCCAGACGATCCCCGCGCTGGCGCTGCTGGCGTTGTTTTATCCCATCCTGCTGTGGCTGTCCGGCCTTGTAGGAGGCAGAATACCTGCGCTCGGCTTCCTCCCCGCATTGCTCGCGCTGGCGCTTTATGCGGTGCTGCCGATCCTGCGCGGCGGAGTGACGGGCCTCGCAGGCCTCGATCCGGCCGTGCGCGAGGCAGCCGATGCGGTGGGGATGACGGTGGGCCAAAAGCTGCGCTGGGTCGAGGCCCCGCTGGTCGCACCTTACATCATGGCCGGCATCCGCACCGCAGCGGTATGGACCATCGGCGCGGCGACATTGGCCACCACGATCGGCCAGACCAGCCTGGGCGATCCGATCTTTGCCGGGTTGCAGACGCAGAACTGGGTGACGGTGCTGGCCGGCTGCATCGCCGCCGCCGCGCTGGCGATTGCCGCCGACGGCATGCTGGCGCTGGTCGAACGGGGCATCGCCGCAAGGCGGCGGCGACACGTATGGCTTGGGTTGGCGGTGGTCGCGGCGGGGCTGGGTTGGGCGCTGTGGCCGGGTAACCAGGAAAAGCGCGAGACGCTCGTGGTCGGCGCCAAGAATTTCTCCGAACAATATATTCTCGCGCGATTGATCGGCGAACGGCTCGAAGCGGCAGGCTATGCGGTCGAATACCGCGAGGGGCTGGGCTCGGCGGTGGTATTCCGCGCGCTCGATGCGGGCGATGTCGACGTTTATGTCGATTACGCAGGCACGCTTTGGACCGGGGAGTTCAAGCGCAGCGACAGTCCGCCGCGCGGCGCGATGCTGCGTGAGATCCGCGTTCGGCTTGATCGGCCCGGCGGCGCACGGCTGATCGGGCCGCTGGGGTTCGAGAACGCCTATGCCTTCGCGATGCGCGGCGATGTGGCCAAGGCCAATCGCGTCGCCAGTCTCGTCGATCTGGTCGCCGCCGCACCGCAATTGACTCTGGGGGCCGATCTCGAATTCCTCGACCGGCCCGAATGGACGGCGGTCGAGGCAGCCTATCCCCTGCGTTTTGATGCCACCCGCAAATACAGCCCGACCTTCATGTACCGCGCGCTGGAAAGCGGGGACGCGGATGTCATCACCGCGTTCTCGTCCGATGGCCGGATCGCCGCCGACAGGCTGGTCGTGTTGACCGACCCGAGCGGCGCAATCCCCAATTACGATGCGCTGCTGCTGGCATCGTCGAAATGTGCGGCCGCGCCGCGTTGTGTCGCGGCGCTTAGGCCGCTGGTCGGGGCGATCCCGGTGAGCGCGATGCGCGAAGCCAATTACCGGGTCGATCGCGACAAGGACAAGCAACAACCCGAACTGGCTGCGCGCTGGCTGGCGCAACGGATCGCGCGATAAGTTGCAAAGCCGCACTGGCGTGCCGGGCGGAAAAAAGCCATGCACGCATCGGGACTTGGGGGAGGATCGCGATGCAACGCGTCGTATCGATAGCATTAGCGGGCTTCGCCGCGCTTTCATTGGCAGGCTGCGACGGCAATCCGCTCGCCCGCAAGGCCGAAACCAAAAGCGAGGCTGGAGTTCCCCGGGCCGAATTCCCCCAGCGCGTCTATTGGGGCGATCCCCACCTCCACACTGAAAATTCCGGTGACGCCTTCGGCTTTGGCGTGCGCCTTGGCCCCGAGGAAGCGCTGCGCTTCGCGCGCGGCGAGGAAGTGACCTCCACGCTCGGCTTGAAGGCCAAATTGGCCCGACCGCTCGATTGGCTGGCGATCACCGACCATTCGGACGGGCTTGGCGCGATCAAGGCACTGGCCGATGCGCCCGGCTTTCTGCTGCGCGATCCGACGATGAAGCGTTGGCACGATCTGCTCAACAGCGGTCCCCAAGGCTCGCAGCGCGCCAGCGCAGAGATCATCGATGCTTTTGCAAACAACAGGTTTCCTGCTGAATTCAATAATCCGGACGACATTCGCAAACGCACCCGTTCGATCTGGGACAAGCACCTCGATACGGTCGAGCGCTACAACGAGCCGGGCAAGTTCACCGCGTTGCTGGGCTTTGAATATACGCTGATGGACGGCGGCAAGAACCTCCACCGCAACGTCATCTTCCGCGATGGGCGCGCGCAGGTCGAGCAGGTGTTGCCCCTCGCCGCGCTCGGCACAAAAATCCCCGATGCGCTGTGGGCTTACATGGAGGCCTATGAAAAGAAGACCGGCGGGCGCGTTTTGGCGATCCCGCACAATTCCAATGTCTCCAATGGGCTGATGTTCCAGGTCACAGAACCCGGCGGCGGGGCGATGAGCGCGGCTTATGCGCGCCGCCGCGCCGCACGCGAGCCACTGGTCGAGATCACCCAGATCAAGGGTGACAGCGAGACCCATCCGTTCCTCTCACCCAATGACGAGTTCGCCGGCTTCGGCGTGACCGGATGGGAGCTGGGCGACCTGGCGATGGCCGAGAAGAAGCGGCCGGATATGTTTGCCGGCGAATATGTCCGCGAGGCGCTCAAGCGCGGGCTGACGATCCAGGACCGTACCGGGGCGAATCCCTACAAGGTCGGCGTGATCGGGGCGACCGACTCGCACACCGCGCTCGCGACGGGCGACGAGGACAACTTCTTCGGCAAGCACACCGGGGCCGAGCCGAACGCCGTGCGCGCGATGCAGAAGCAGAACCTGGGGTCGCGGCAGGGGCGATTCGGCTGGCACTACCTCGCGGGGGGTTATGCCGGGGTCTGGGCCGTGGCCAACACCCGCTCCGCGATCTTCGACGCGATGATGCGGCGCGAGGTCTATGCCACCACCGGCCCGCGCATGACCGTGCGGTTTTTCGGCGGCTGGGACTTTTCGGGCAATGATCTCTCGGGCGACTGGGTGCGCGCGGGGTACAAGCGCGGGGTCCCGATGGGGGGGACGATGAAAGCGGGACAAGGCCGTCCAAGCTTCATCGTCAGCGCGCTGAAAGACCCCGACGGGGCCAATCTCGACCGGGTGCAGGTGATCAAGGGTTGGACCGACAAGACTGGCAAGGCCTACGAAAAAGTTTTCGACGTGGTGTGGAGCGATCCGGGCAAGCGGCGATTGACGGGCGGCAAGGTTCCACCGGTCGGCGATACGGTGAACGTCGCGCGTGCCAGCTACACCAACGCGATCGGCGCGCCCCGACTGACATCAGTGTGGAGCGATCCGGAGTTCGACGCGGGCCAGCGCGCTTTCTATTACCTGCGCGTAATCGAGATCCCGACCCCGCAATGGCCGGCCTACGATGCCCTTCGCTACAAGCTGAAACTGCCGCCCGGAGTGCGGGTCAAGGCACAGGAGCGCGCCTATACCTCGCCGATCTGGTACGATCCGCCCGCGTGAGCTCTGGCGCGTGAACTGGCGAGGCGCGGCAGAGCGCGTGCTGGGTGAGCCGCTGGTCCATTTCCTGCTCATCGGGGCGCTGGTGTTCGCGGTGTTCGGTGAGGACGGCGCGCCGCAGGACCGGCGGATCGTGATTGATTCGGCGCAGGTCGAGCGCCTCGCTGCCGAGTTCGCGCAGTCCTTCCGCCGCCCGCCGACGCGGGCCGAACAGGACGCGATGATCGCCAATGCGGTGCGGGACGAGGTCTACTACCGCGAGGCGCTGCGGCTGGGGCTGGACCGCGACGACCTGGTGGTGCGGCGGCGGATGCGCCTAAAAATGGAAAGCTTTGCAAGCGCCCCGGTCGATCTTGCCGCGCCCTCAGTAACCACGCTCCAGGGCTGGTTGGACGAACATTCCGCGCGCTTTGCGGGCGAGCCGACCTTCAGTTTCGATCAGCGGATCGTCGGCGGTGCGCTACCCCTGCCCGCCTCGCTCGATGTCGCCCCGCGCAGCGAAATCGCCGCCCAGTTCGGCGAGGAATTTGCCGCCGCTCTGATGCGCTTGCCGCCGGGCCGGTGGATGCCGGTAACCTCGGGCTTCGGGCAGCACGAGGTGCGCTTGCGTGAGCGCCGCCCTGCCCCGCCTCCGAAGCTTGCCGACATCCGTCAACGCGTCGAAAACGACTGGCGCGCGGCGCAAGCGCAGGCGAGCGAAGAGCGAGCCTATCGCGCGCTGCGGGACGGGTATCGGGTGACCGTGGAGCGAGGACAATGACCTCCCTCCCCGCCCCGCTCGTGCTGAGCTTGTCGAAGCACTGCTTTTCGCTTCGTGCGGTCTGGATGGGGCACGAAGAAAAAAGCAGCCCTTCGACAAGCTCAGGGCGAGCGGGACGTGGGTTCAGTTGTCTGGTTGCCCTCACTGTACTTTTGCTTAGCCTGCTGCCTATACCCGCCCACGCCGACGACCTCCGCCCCGGTTATCTCGAATGGACCGAGCAGACCCCCGGGGTGTGGTCTGTAACATGGAAGGCCCCGCTGCTGGGCGGCCTGGCCACCCGTGCACAACCGCTGCTGCCGCAGGGCTGCACCATCCGCGATACCGCGCGACGGTTTGCCGGTCCCGCGCTGATCGAAACCGCCCGAGTACACTGCGACCGTCCGCTCGAAGGGCGCGCGATCGGCCTCGACGGACTGGAGCGCAGCTTCAGCGACGCGCTGGTGCGGATCGCGCCACTGGGGGCTGCCGTGCAGGCCGGGCGGCTGACTCGAGAGGAACCGCGCCTGACTATCGCTGCCAAGGCAGGCCGCGGACAAGTCGCACGGACCTACTTTGCGCTGGGTATCGAACACATCCTGCTTGGCTTCGATCACCTGCTGTTCGTGATCGGGCTGGTGCTGCTGATCCGGCGCGGGCGACAGGTGGTGACGACGGTGACGATGTTCACGGTTGCCCACTCGCTGACCCTGGCGTTGACCACGTTGGGCTGGTTTGCAGTCGATCGCCGTCCGTTGGAAATATGCATCGCGCTGTCGATCCTGTTTCTGGCGCGTGAGATCGTGCGACCCGACGGTGCTCCGTCGCTGGCGAAACGGTTGCCCGGGCTGGTCGCGTTCGCGTTCGGCTTGCTGCACGGGCTTGGCTTCGCGGCCGCGCTCGCGGAGATCGGTCTGCCGGAAGGCGAACTGCCGCTGGCGCTGCTGGCTTTCAATCTCGGGGTCGAGGCGGGGCAACTGGCGGTTGTGGCGGTAACTTTTGCAGGGTTGGCCGGGATTGCGCGGGTGAACCCGGCAGCACTCGCCCCGGTGCGGAAGGTGATGGCTTACGCCGTCGGGATCGTGTCGGCATACTGGCTGTTCGAGCGGGCGCTGCTGGCCTGATCGAGATAGTCAGCCAGTTCGTCCACCTGCGCTGCGTTCAGCCACAGCCCCAGCTTGCTGCGCCGCCACAACACATCTTCGGCAGTTTGCGCCCATTCGCGCGTCGTCAGAAAATCCACCTCCGCCTGACTTAGCCCGGCTCCGAATTCGCGCCCAAGATCTTCCCACGACTTGGCGTCCCCCAGCCAAATTCGGGCCGCAGTGCCATAGGCGCGGACAATGCGTTGCGCGTCATTGGCGCTCAGGAACGCGTGCCCGGCGCGCAGGTCAGACCCCAGCGCCGCTGCGCCCTCCACCGGAAAATCGCCGCCCGGAAGCGCCTTGGTGCGGGTCCAGCCCGGCGCATCGAGTGCGGCCAGCCGCTTGCGAAGAAGATCGACCGCATCCTCGGCGAGGTGGCGATAGGTGGTGATCTTTCCCCCGAACACCGAAAGCAGCGGGGCGCCCTCATCCCCGTCCGACAGTTCGAGGCGGTAGCCGCGCGTCGCCGCTTCGGGGCGGCCCGATCCATCGTCGATCAGCGGGCGGACGCCCGAGTAAGTCCAGACGACATCGTTCGGGGTGATCGCCTTTGAGAAATAGCGGCTGGCCCCCTCGCACAAATAGGCGATTTCTTCCGCATCGGCGCGCGCCTCGCTCGCCGGGCCGCGATGATCGCGATCGGTGGTGCCGATCAGGGTGAAATCGCACTCATAGGGGATCGCAAAGAATATACGCCCATCGGGGAGCTGGAAGAAATAGGCATAGTCATGTTCGAACAATCGCCGCACCACGATATGCGATCCGCGCACCAGCCGCATGTTGACGGGGGGGCGCTCGCCGATCCGGTCGAGCACCTGGAGCACACCCGGCCCGCCCGCATTGACCAGCCCGCGCGCGCGGAACTGGCCCTCGGGCGTTTCCAGCAACCACACGTCGCCCTCATCGCCCTCATCACCCGCGTCACCCAAAGGCACACGGCGGGCCGTCAGCAGCGGGCAGCGCGTGCGCACTTCGGCGCCGCGATCCGCCGCATCGCGGGCGTTGAGCACCACCAGCCGCGCATCGTCGACCCAGCAATCGCTGTATTCGAAACCGTGCTGGAATTCGGGCTTGAGCGGCCCGCCCGCGGGATGCTGCGCCAGCGCGATGGCGCGCGCCGCCGGCAGCTTCTTGCGACCGCCAATGTGGTCGTACAGGAACAGCCCCAGCCGCAACAGCCAGCGCGGGCGCAGCCCTGCGACATGCGGCAAGACAAAGCGTAGCGGCCAGATGACATGCGGGGCGATGGCCCACAGCGCCTCGCGCTCGGCCAGCGATTCGCGGACCAGCGCGAATTCGTAGTGCTCGAGATAGCGCAGCCCGCCGTGGACCAATTTGGTCGACGCCGACGAAGTGCCCTGCGCCAGATCGCCCGCTTCGAGCAGCAAAACCCGCGCGCCCCGCCCGGCCGCGTCGCGCGCGATTCCCGCGCCATTAATCCCGCCGCCGATCACCGCGAGGTCGAACAGGTTCGAAGCATTCATGCAATTGCGCCTAGCGCCTCAAACGCCGCCTTGCCACTGCCCCTTGTTACGTAGCGGGCGTGGGCTACCAAAGAGAAAATCGTCAGGAGAGTTGCAGCGATGGCCGACACCAGAAACACCCGCCACCTGGTCGATCCCGAAATCGCGCCGGTGATCGAGGCGATGCCGTCGTTCGAATTCAATCGCGCAACGCTCGATCTGCTACGGGCCGGTTCGGCCGAACGCTTTGCCAATCTGGGAGATCCGCCGTGTGCGGCGGACATCCGCACGATCGAGGGCCCGGGCGGTCCGCTCGAAATCCACTGGTACGATCCTGCGCCCAAAGGCTCGGAACCCACCACCGGACGGCCCGCGCTGCTTCATATCCACGGTGGGGGGATGGTACTCGGCTCGGCGAAGAACATGAGCTGGGGGCCTTCGGGCATGGCGGCGGCTTTGGGGATCCCGGTCGCTTCGGTCGATTACCGGCTCGCCCCCGAAGCGCCCTTTCCGGGTCCGCAGGATGATTGCCTCGCGGGTCTGGCATGGCTGTCCGACAATGCTGCAACGCTGGGCGTCAATCCGGCGAGGATCGCGATTATCGGCGAGAGCGCGGGCGGCGGGCTGGCGGCGGCGGCCGCGCTGATCGCGCGCGATACCTCAGGCCCGGCGCTTGCTGCACAGGTGCTGATCTACCCGATGCTCGATCACCGCACCGGCGGGGCCGAGTGCCGCCACAACAATCGCACCACCGGCGAATTCGTCTGGACCCGGACGTCCAACCAGTTCGGCTGGGAGTGTTTGCGGGGCGACTATGCTCCCGTCGATGCCCGCAAAGGCTGGTTCTCCCCAAGCCTGGCCGACGATCTGGCGGGACTGCCGCCCACCTTGCTGCTGACGGGGAGCCTTGACCTGTTTTTCGACGAAGACCTCGACTACGCACGGCGCCTGGTCGATGCCGGAGTGCCGGTCGAGCTGCACAGCTATCCCGGCGCGATCCACGCTTTCAACATGATGGCCGAAGCAGCGATAGCAAAGGCGTTCAACCGCGACCTGCTGGGCGGGATCGCGCGGCTGCTGAAGCTTTAAGCCACGTTCTGGTTACTTGGCGCATTCTCCTACCCCCGCTTGTGCTGAGCCTGTCGAAACACTGCTTTTTCTGCGTGGGTCGGGAGATGCGGCTCGAAGGACAAGGACAGTCCTTCGCCAGGCTCAGCACGAGCGGTGTGAGCTAGCTTTTCGGTAATCTGCCCTAAGCACGCACCGCCAGCGTGTTGTAGACATTGGTGGCAAACAGCCGATAGCCTTTCGAGCGGAGCAGATCCCACGACGCCTTGCGATCGACCACCGAAAGGTGGACGGTTTCGTAGTGGATCAGGTCGGGCGGATTGGTCCAGTCGATCATCTTGATGATCTCGAAATCGAAACCCTCGGTATCGATCTGCAACAGGTTGGGCCTGGCAATGCCGTGTTTGGCCAGCAGGGTCGCCAAAGTGAGCGCGAGAATCTCGTCGAACCGCAGATATTCGCTCTCGCGCGCGGCAAGCGCCTTGCCGCCGAACAGATCGACGTGAAACCGTATCTGGGCGGGGTCGAGCGCGGAAATCTGCGTATCGATCTCCGGCGGCAATCCGTGCGCCGCCCAGAACTCTGGATCGGCGCGATAGAATTTGGTCGTGCCGTCGGTGGGGGCAATAGCCGCCTGTTCGAAGCGAAGCTGCGGCTGATCCGCATAATTGCGCTGCAGCGCTGCAAAAGCTGCCGCCTGGGGCTCGACCAGGACCCCGCGCAAGCCTTTGGCGCGGATGCAGCTGGTAAGAGGATCGCCTTCGTCGCCCACATGGGCACCGATCTGGACGAAGGTGAAATCCGGGTTTGTCCCTGCCACCGCGAGGATCACCGCCTCCAGATCGAGCGGCAGAACGCCGCCCAACTCTGCCTGGCGCGCATCCAGAAAGGCATAGGAACCGTAACGATCGGCGATCCGGCCAACGCCGTGCAGCGCGCGGCCGGCCAAATCCGCTGCCTTGGCGAGCACCGTCATCGCCGATTACCTGCCCACGTCGCGATCAAAGCAGCTTCACAATATCCTTTGCGATGTCTTCGGGCTTGTCGGTGGGGGCATAGCGACGGACGACCTTGCCATCGCGACCGATCAGAAATTTCGTGAAATTCCATTTGATCGACTTGCTGCCCATCAGTCCGGGAGCTTCCTTCTTGAGCCAGTCATAGAGCGGAGCTGCCCCGCTGCCGTTCACCTCGACCTTGGCCATCAACGGGAAACTCACGTCGTAGGTCAGGCTGCAGAACGTGGCGATTTCCTCGGCGTTGCCCGGCTCCTGCGCGCCGAACTGGTTGCAGGGGAAGGCGATGACCTCAAAGCCCTGCTCGCCGTATTTGCGGTGCAGCGCTTCCAACCCGGCATATTGCGGGGTGAAACCGCAGCGCGAGGCGGTGTTAACCACCAACAGCACCTTGCCCAACTTGTCGGCCAGGTCGGTTTCCGACCCATCAGGGAGCCGCGCGGTGAAATCGGCGATCGTGCCGGCCATCTTCGATGTGCTGCTCATGGCAGATCCTCCCGTTGCGCCAGCGCCATGATCTCGCCGACATTCAATGTTCCGCCGCCGCTGTCGATCACCAGCCGTGCGCGTTCGGCGGCGGGCAATCCGGCGACCTGGCGGACCAGTTCGCTTAATGGACCTTTGGCAATGGTGCGGAAATCATAATGAAGATCGGACCCGCCATCGTCACGCTCGTGCAGCGTGGCGGGTATGGTCCAGTCGATGTCAGGCGTGGGCGCTTGCATTCGGGGCCCCTTGGCGAAGTTGGCAGCAGCGCTAATTGCATGGCCGCCGGGCGGGGGCAAGCGCCGGACCGAGCGCGGGCGAGCCTATTCCAGCCGCCCCTCGTGAAGCCGCAGCACGCGATCCATCTTCAGCGCCAGCCGCTCGTTGTGCGTGGCAACCAGCGCGGAACTGCCCTCGTCGCGGACCAGCTTGAGGAATTCGCCCAGAACGCGGGATGCGGTCGCCTCGTCAAGGTTGCCGGTCGGCTCGTCGGCGAGCACCAGCCGCGGCCGATTGGCAAGCGCTCGAGCGACCGCGACCCGTTGCTGCTCACCGCCCGAGAGTTGGCTGGGGCGGTGGTTGAGCCGCTCGGCAAGCCCGAGCGCGCTCAGCAGCTCGGTCGCCCGCGCGCGCGCCTCCGCCTCGCTCTTCCTGGCGATCAGCTGCGGCATCACGACGTTTTCGATCGCCGTGAAATCGGGCAGCAGATGGTGGAACTGATAAACGAAGCCCAGCGTGTCGCAGCGCAGAGTGGTACGCTCGTCGCCGTTCAGCGCGCTCGCGTCGATCCCGGCGATCTCGATCCGGCCTTCGAACCCGCCCTCGAGCAACCCGACCGCCTGGAGCATGGTCGATTTGCCCGAGCCCGACGGTCCGAGCAGCGCGACGATCTCGCCCGGCGCGATGGCGAGATCGATCCCGCGCAGCACGTCGATCCGCACGCCACCCTGCTCGAAGCTGCGCTTGAGGCCGGTAAGGCGGACGACGTTGTGGGGGAAATCCGCGCCTCCCGCGTGGGGATCACTCATAGCGCAGCACCTGAACCGGATCGGTGCTCGCCGCCTTGAGCGCGGGGTAGAGCGTCGCAAGGAACGAGAACACCAGCGCCATTACGCAGATGACCGCGACCTCGACCGGATCGGTCCGGCTCGGCAGCTCGGTGAGGAATCGGATCGAAGGGTCCCACAGGTTTTGCCCCGTCATCAGTTCGATTCCGCGCACGATCGGCTGGCGGAAATACAGGAACACGAAGCCCAGCCCCAGCCCGGCCAGCGTCCCCAGCGCGCCGATCAGGAACCCGGTGGTGACGAAAATCTTGAGCAGCGAACGCCGGGTTGCGCCCATTGTCCGCAGGATCGCGATGTCGCGGGTCTTGGCGCGGACCAGCATGATCAGCGACGAAAGGATGTTGAACACCGCGACCAGGACGATGATCGAAAGCACCACGAACATCGCCACCCGCTCCACTGCCAGCGCTTCGAACAGACTGGCATTGATCGTCTTCCAGTCCGCCACAACCGCACGCCCCGCAAGTTTGGCTTTCAGCGGGCCCAGGATCGTGCCGACTTCGTCGGGGTCGTCGGTGACCACTTCGATCATGCCGATCGTGTCGCCGGTCAGCAGCAGGGTCTGCGCGTCGGGAATCGGCATGACCACGAAGGTTTCGTCGTAGTCGAACACCCCGACTTCGAAAATTGCGCCGACGCGGTAGCCAATCTCGCGCGGGACGGTGCCGAACGGGGTCGCCCTGCCCTGCGGATTGATAATCGTGATCGTGTCACCCAGCCGTGCGCCCAGGTTTTCGGCCAGCCGCGCACCGATCGCGACTTGTCCAGACCCGGCAGTCAGCCCGGAGAAATCGCCGGCAACGCGTTTGTCGGAAAGGCGCCGGATGTCTTCCGGCGTGTTGCCGCGCACCAGGATGGCTTCGACCCGGCCGTTGAAATTGACCAGCAGCGGCTGCTCGATCAGCGGGCTGGCATGGACCACGCCGGGGGTGCGCTTGACCTCGACCAGCACTTCCTCCCAGTCGGGCAGGCGGCCACCGTAGGCCTGGATGATCGCGTGGCCGTTGAGCCCGACGATCTTGTCCATCAGTTCGGCACGAAAGCCGTTCATCACGCTCATCACGATGACCAGCGCGGCAACCCCCAGCATCACGGCCGCCAGGCTGATCCCGGCCACCAGCGCGATGAAAGCCTCGCCTCGCCCGGGCAGCATATAGCGCTTGGCGATGGTCCATTCGAAAGGGGAGAGGATCAAGCGGGAAGGCTCGCTGGAAGTTGCGGGTGCGTGCCCTTTAGGGTGCTATCGGCGAACCGGCAACTAGGCGGCGATCGCCAGACAGTCGCGTCCGCTGGCCTTGGCTTTGTAGAGCGCAGTGTCGGCCCGACGCAGCACGCCTTCGAGCGGACCGCGGCACAAGCTGACCCCGACGCTGACGCTGAGCGGCCCGACCTGGGGTGCCGCCAACTGACCTTCGTGAACGAACGCGGCGCGGATCCTTTCGCAGATCAGCCTGGTCTGGGCGAGCGTGGTGTCCGGGAGATGGACCGCGAATTCTTCACCGCCGATCCGCGCGATCAGATCGGAATCGCGCAGCACGCCTCGCGCCGCTCGCGCGAAAGCCTGGATCACGAGGTCGCCGGTCGCATGGCCAAAGCCGTCGTTCACCAGCTTGAAATGATCGAGGTCGAACAGCGCGACATAACTTTCATCGTCGTCCTTGATCGCGATCGCGGATGCCATGAAGACATCGAAAGCGCGGCGATTGGCGAGGTTGGTCAGCGGATCGGTCAGCGATACTGCGCGCAGTTCGGATTCGCGACGTTTGCGCGTGGCGATGTCGCGGACGATGCTGCACACCCCATCGACTGCCCCATCGTCGCGGAAAATGCCGCGCATGTGCGATTCGAACCAGCGCAGCCCGTTCGACCGGGTGATGCCGAGAAATTCGATGCTGGCCGTGGCACCGGGGTTACGCAGTACCTGGAGATAGGCCTCTGCCATCTCGGCCCGATGCTGCGGGGCGATGAGAGCTTCGGTGGCCGTGCCCACCAGAGCTTTGGGATCGTAATCCCCGAGCTGCCGGATGGACGGCGAGATATAGCGGATTTCCCCGTTGTTGCCGGAGACCATGATGATATCGGTCGAAAAGTCCGCCAGCAGGCGATAACGCGCCTCGCTTTCGACCAGCGCGGCAAACATCTTGCGCCTTTTTTCTAGCAGCAGCGCGATGGGGATCGCCGTGAACGCCATGCACACGACGTAAAACTGGAGAAAGAGGAAACGGTCGGCCTCATCAATGGACATCAGGCGCAGCGGACCGATCCCGAGAAGCGCCGAACCCACCCCCATGACGACCAGCACCAACATGGCCAAGGCGGAGACGGTCAGATCGGTAAAGACCATGATATACATCAACACCAGGATCGGCAAAAAGAGCAACGGCACGGTCGATTGTCCGAAACACGCCGTTCCGGCCGCGATCACCGCTACCAAACATGCGACTGCCGTTCCGCGCTTTTCCGGTGGGGGGAGGATCGAGCGCTGCAGCAACCTGGCCTGGATCAGAAGTCCGGCGATCGGAAATACGCAGACGAAACCCATCCCGTGCGACAACATCCAGTCTGCGAAGACGCGGCTGGCAGACAGGTCCTTGAACCAGACTATTGCAACTGTTGCGATCACCCCCGAGAGCAAGGGAGCCACCAAGGCACCTGCGGCCAACGCCCACCCCATCCACGGCAACGACAGGTACGACGGGTAGCGCCGGTTCACCCGGCGCAGCAGCAGCGCGCCGATCACTGCTTCGATGCAATTGGCCGTGGCGAGAAACGGTGAAAGTTCCCAGCCGAACCCGATCGTGCCGGTGGCCACGGCGCTTGCCACCCAGCAAGTGGCCAGGGTCGGCCACCAGTGCCGAACCGGCCAAGAGGCCAGCAGGGGCACGAGCATTGCCGTTGCTATCCAGAACATCGCAACGCCGCCGCCTGCCCGGGTCAGGCCGATCGAGAACGCCGCCGCGGCGCCGTAGACGAGGCACGGCAGGATTATTCGACGGATGGTGAGATGCGACCTCATCTGTCCGGAATATCGCACAAAGGTTAAGAGTAACCGGAAGCCGCCTTGGTAGTTCCGGGCATCCACTCGAAGCGCGCCCTTGCCTTGAAGTCGAATCCCCGCCAATAGCGCGGGCGTCTCCCCGACGTGGCCGGATCGCACCCTCATGATATCGACCAGGACGCTCCCGTGGGACTTGGACCCGGATGCAAGTGGGGACAAACTGCGCGAGGAATGCGGCATTTTCGGCGTGATCGGCGCACGCGATGCCGCCTCGATCGTCGCGCTTGGGCTGCACGCACTTCAGCACCGTGGACAGGAAGCGGTCGGGATCACCAGCTTCGATGGGACCGAGTTCTATTCGCGGCGCGGGCTGGGCCACGTTACCGAAAACTTTTCGAATACCGCGGTACTGGCCGAACTGCCGGGTGAGATGGCCGCCGGGCATGTCCGCTACTCGACCACCGGCGGATCGGGGCTGCGTAACGTCCAGCCGCTGTTCGCCGATCTGGCGCGCGGCGGGTTCGCCATCGCGCATAACGGCAACATTTCCAACGCGCTCCATCTGAAGCAACAGCTGGTCAACAAGGGCGCGATCTTTCAGTCCACATCGGACACCGAAGTGATCATCCACCTGATCGCCACCAGCCGCTATCCCACCCTGCTCGACCGGTTCATCGATGCGCTGCGGATGGTGGAAGGGGCCTATTCGCTGGTCTGCATGACCCCCAAGCGGATGATCGCCTGCCGCGATCCGCTCGGCATCCGCCCCTTGGTGATGGGCCGGCTGGGAGACGCGACCGTGTTCGCCAGCGAGACCGTCGCGCTCGACATCGTGGGTGCCGAATTCGTCCGCGAGATCGAGCCGGGCGAACTGGTGGAGGTGCGGCAGGACGGCCGGCTGAGCAGCCATCGCCCGTTCGGCAATGTCAGCCCGCGCCCCTGCATTTTCGAACACGTCTATTTCAGCCGCCCGGATTCGGTGATGGGCGGACGCTCGGTCTACGAAGTGCGCAAGCGGATCGGGGTCGAGCTGGCGCGCGAAGCCGCGATCGACGCGGACCTGATCGTCCCGGTGCCCGACAGCGGGGTGCCCGCCGCGATCGGCTTCGCGCAAGAATCGGGCATTCCGTTTGAGCTGGGCATCATCCGCTCCCACTATGTCGGGCGAACCTTCATCCAGCCATCCGACGGCGCGCGCCATGCCGGGGTGAAGCGCAAGCACAACGCCAACCGGGCCATTGTCGCGGGCAAGCGAATCGTGCTGATCGACGATTCGATCGTGCGCGGCACCACCAGCCTCCAGATCGTCCAGATGATGCGCGATGCGGGCGCAAGCGAGGTCCATTTCCGCGTCGCCAGCCCGCCGACCGAGCATTCCTGCTTCTACGGGGTCGATACGCCCGAACGCTCGAAACTGCTCGCTGCGCAGATGGACGTGGCCGCGATGAGCGCGTTCATCCAGGCCGACAGCCTCGCGTTCGTCTCGATCGACGGGCTGTATCGCGCGGTCGGCGAGGCCCGTCGCAACGACGCCTGCCCGCAACATTGCGATGCCTGCTTCACCGGTGACTACCCGACCCGGCTTACCGATCTCACCGACCGCGAGATCCCGGCCCAGCTGAACCTGCTTTCCACCAGGGTCGCATGATGGAGTCTAAAATTGATGGCAAGCCCTTCT
The DNA here is from genome assembly GCA_038256425.1 of Sphingomonadales bacterium. Classification (GTDB taxonomy): domain Bacteria; phylum Pseudomonadota; class Alphaproteobacteria; order Sphingomonadales; family Sphingomonadaceae; genus Novosphingobium. Next base: position 40,766 of record JBBSKI010000005.1, on the reverse strand, counting down.
CGGGCCAGCTCGCGCTTGTCACCGGTGCCAGTCGCGGGATCGGTGCGGCGACTGCACAGGCGCTGGCCGCCAGGGGCGCGCACGTGATCCTGACCGCACGCGACGCCAAACAGCTCGAGCAGGTCGAGGATTCGATCCACGATGCTGGCGGCAGCGCCACGATCGCTCCGGTCGATCTGGCCGAGCCCGAGGGGGTCGCGCGGCTGCTCACGGCTTTGGGCACCCGCTGGCAGGCGCTCGATATGGTGGTGCTGGCCGCTGCCCATTTCCCCCAGCTGATCTCGGTCACCCAGCTCGAATCGCGTGAACTGACCCGCACCCTGATGCTCAACGTGATGGCCCAGCAGGCGCTGTTGGCGCACTGCCACCCGTTGCTGCGTCGGAGCGAGGATGCACGGGTGATCGCGCTCACCAGCAGCGTCGGTCAAACCCCGCGTGCTTACTGGGGGGCCTATGGCGCTTCGAAGGCGGCGCTCGAAGCGCTGCTGCTCGCTTACGCGCAAGAAGTGCAGGCGGTCTCGAAGATCCGGGTTGCGATCGTCGATCCCGGAGCGACCCGCACGGCGATGCGCGCGCGCGCCTATCCCGGCGAGGATCCGGCCAGCGTCAAACCGCCCGAGGACGTCGCGGCGCGGATCGCGGCGCTCCTTGGCGAGCCGTTTTCCAGCGGCCACCGCGAACGGGTTAACCAAGAAGCGTAACTCCCGCTTAAGCGCCCGTATTCATAGGTTCAAAAAGTCGCGCACCAGTTACGAACAGCATGGTTTGCCGCGACGGGAGCCGCACTTATGTCCGAAGTTAGCTCGCGCAATCGTTACGCCATCGCCGCGCAGGAAGATCGTTGCGCCCCGCGCACACGGATTGCGATCCCAGCGGCGTTGCGGCCTTCGGGCGGACGCAGCTTCCAGACCAATGTGCTCGACTTGTCGCTGGGCGGCTTCTCAGCCTCCTGTGTCAACCGGATGCACCCGGGATCGCTGTGCTGGCTGACCCTGCCGGGGCTCGAATCGCTGCAGGCCGAAGTGGTCTGGTGGCAGGACAACCTCGTCGGTTGCGCCTTCGCCAACCTGCTGAGCCCGATCGTCCATGACAACGTGCTGGCGCGCCATCGCGGCAGGTAAAGCCTAGGCTTTGACCAGCGTGACCTGGCTGACTCCGATTCCGCCGCCCCGGAAACCGCCCTCGCAATACATCAGGTAATAGCGCCACAGCCGCACGAACCGCGCGTCGAACCCGATCGGCAAGCGGCCCTCGTCGACCGCCGCATCGAACGCGTCGCGCCAGTGGTGCAGCGTTTCGGCATAGGCGGGGCCGAAGTGCGCGGGCTCTCGCCAATCAAGCCCGCGAGCTGCGGTCAGCGCCTTGAGCTCGCTTTCGCGGATCAGCATGCCGCCGGGAAAGACATAGGTCTGGATGAAATCGGCGCTGGCGGCATAAGCGTCGAACAGGTCGTCGCGGATCCAGATATATTGCAATACCGCACGCCCGCCCGGCTTGAGGCAACGCGCGAGACAATCGACGAACGAGGGCCAATAATCGCGCCCGACTGCCTCGATCATCTCGACGCTAACGATCGCGTCGTATCGACCCTCGAGTGCGCGGTAATCGGTCAGTTCGAACACGGGCGGGGCCCCTGTTCCTGAAGAATTGGGCTTGCCGACCGCATTTTGCGCCCTCGCCCAATCGAGCTGCTCGCTCGACAGACTGACCGCGCGAACCTCCGCCCCGTCCTGCGCCAGACGACGCGCCAGCGCGCCCCAGCCGCAGCCGATCTCGAGCACCTTCGCGCCGTCCTCTGCGCCGATCCGCGCGGCAATGTTATCCAGCTTGCGTCGCTGCGCGGTCTCCAGACTATCGCCAGCGATAAAATCCATTGCGCTGGAATAGGTCATCGTCGGGTCGAGCCAGGCGGCGTAAAAATCGTTGCCGAGGTCGTAATGCGCCGAGACGTTCTTACGCGCACCATCGCGCGTGTTGCGCTGCAACCAGTGGAGCCGGCGCAACAGCCAGCGCCACGGGCCTTTGGCGCGCGCAATCCCGCCGAGGTGCCCGGCGTTCTGCATGAACAGCGCGAAGATCTGGACCGGGTCCGGGCTTTCCCATTCGCGCGCCTCCCACGCCTGATACCACCCTGCCGAGCCGCCGGTGGCAAGCCGCAGCAGCGCGTTCCAGTGAGTCAGGTCGATTTCGGCGAACGGGCCTTCGCCGCGCCCGCCGAGCACCCGCTCGGTCCCGTCGGGCAGCCGCGTCAACATTGTACCGTGCACAAGCCCGGCGTCGATCCGGTCGAGGATGCGGTGAAAGCCGCCCGCGAGCAGCTTGGCAAAGCGCCCGGTCCCGGCGCTTGCCCGCCTGCCGCCCGCGACGAGGTGCGCGCCGCGGGCCGTTCGCCGTTCTTTGGCCGGCCCGCGAACCGTGGAATGCGCGTTCATGGCGCGCTTATGCGGCGGGCCGCCGGATTGAGCAATGGTCTGCTTGGGGCCCTCATCCGCGCGCCTTCGCAAAGGCCGCCAGCGCCCGCTCGCGCGCTTCGCGGTGGCCGATCAGCGGATCGGGATAGCCGCGCGGGCGGAACACCGGGTCGTGGATCGCCTCGTCGCCCAGCCTGGCAAGCTCGGGCACCCACTGGCGGATGTAAGCTGCCGCATCGAACTTGGCCGACTGGCTGAGCGGCGCCATGATCCGCACCCACATGCTCGAATCCAGCCCGCTGCCCGAGACCCACTGCCAGTTGACCCCGTTGCTGGCATAGTCGGCATCGACCAGCGTATCCCAGAACCAGCGCTCGCCCTGCTTCCAGTCGATCAGCAGATGCTTGATCAGAAAGCTGGCGGCGATCATGCGCACGCGGTTGTGCATCCACCCGGTTGCCCACAGCTGGCGCATTCCGGCATCGACGATCGGATAGCCGGTGCGGCCCTGCTGCCACGCCTTGAGATCGCTGGCCGAGGTGCGCCATTCGATCCGCCCGACCGCCTCGTTGAACCCGCGTTCGGGATAGTCGGGGAAGGCGGCGATCAGGTTCTGCGCGAAATCGCGCCAGACCAGCTCGCGGCGGTAACTTTCGACCCCCTCGCCGCGCTGCTCGTTCAGCGCGTGCCAGACGGTGGCGGGCGAGACTTCGCCCCAGTGCAGATGCGGCGAAAGGCGCGAGGAACCGTCGATCGAGGGCAGGTTGCGTGCGGTCTCGTATTGGCCAACACGGTCGATAAAGTCGTCCACCGTATGGCTCGCCGCCGCTTCACCGGGGGTCCAGGCTTCGCGCATTTCCCCGGCCCAGTCGGGCCGGGTTGGGAGCAGGCCCCAGTTGTCGAGCGCGTCCGACGCGGGCCAGCGCGAGGGGGCTGCGAGTTTCGGCACAGGTAACGGTGGGGGCGGAGGCAGTTGCCCCAGCGCGGCGCGATAGAACGGCGTGAAGATCTTGTATGGCGTCCCGCCCCCGGTCAGCAGGGTACCGGGGGGGACAAGGAAGTTGCCGTCGTGCAGGTGCAGATCGAGCCGCTTGCCGACCGCCCGCTCGGCATTGCGCCACCACGGCTCGTAGTGTCGCAGCGCGTGAACCCCGCTCGCGCCGGTTTCCTCGGCGAGGCTCGCCAGCACATCCTCGCACTTCCCCCGCCGCAAGATCAGCCGCGAGCCCAGCTTGCGCAAATCCTTGTCGAGGCTCGCCAGCGAATGATGCAGCCACCAGCGCGAGGCTCCGCCCAGCTTGCGATGCTGCGCGGTTTCATCGTCGAGCACATAGACCGGGATCACCGGGGCGCCATTTACGGCCGCCGCTGCGAAAGCCGCCTGATCGGCCAGCCGGAGATCGCGGCGCAACCAGACGATTTGGGGTTCGGTCATTTGGGCGGCCTTAAAGTGACGGTGAAGCGATCGCCGATGCGCGGGTCCATGAAGCGCTGGTCGCGCAGGACGATGCGGTCGGCATGGAGTTCGGCGACCGGCATCCGGCTCCAGAACAGGAAGGCTTGCGCGGCGGGGTCGTGCTGGGACCATTCGGCGATGCGGGGGTCGGACATGTTTGTCGGGCCGGAACCCTCGTTCGCCCCTACATCGCCAAACATCGGCCGTCGGATCCGGCCATATTGCTCTGGAGCCCTCGCACCTGGCCGCTCGCTGTCATCACGCCACAAGTAATCGCGCTGCCAGAACGCGCCGATAACGGGGCTGTTCACTGCTGTAACGGGGACTGACCAAGCGAATCCCGTCATTGAAAAGTAGAGGTTCGGCAAGATGTATGCGGGAAGAAGCCAAAGCGCGATGCGCGCTGGCCTTCGCCAGGTCAGGTCGACAGTCCTCTCTCTACGCAGCGATAACCACACACCCAACCCCAGCATCGCAATGATCCACGGATCGATGATGAACAGCGTATCGCCATAAAACCACTGGCTCGAGAACGGCTCCAACAAGCGGATGCCGTAATTGTTGAACCAGTCGAACAGCGGGTGGGTCAGGCAGGCGATGAAGCTCAGCGCGAGCAGCCAGCCGAAGCGCACCGGCAGTCGTCCCGCGGGCCGCTTGCCGCGCCGCTCCTGCCACTTGTCGAACCACCACAGCGCGCCCGCCAGCACCAGCGGCAGCACCACCAGGGCAATCGGACCATGCGTAATTCCGCGCCGCATGGAGAGCGATTCGATCCCGTAAATCACGCAGCCCGCATCGATATCTGGCAGGTTCGCACCGATGATCAGCGCGGGCATCGCCAGTCCGGTCTTGCGTTTGAGCCCCGCCTGACCCAGCGCCGCGCCGATCAGCGAATGGGTGAGGTTGTCCATCGCCGCGCGGTGGCAAGATTGCCCGAGGCTGGCAAGAGCGAAGGCTGGCAAGCAGGGCGGGGCCGTGGCAGAGGCGCAGGCATGGCCGATCACCTTCCCGCCCAGACCCTCACCCTGCCCGAGCGCGGCTGGCGGATCGATCCGACCCATGCGCTGATTGCATCAGCGATCTGTTGGGCCGGGTTCGCCGCGATGGTGGTATTGGTCCAGACCGGACGCACCGGCTGGCTCGATTCGACCGGGCTGCTGCTGTGGCGCGACAGCGACTTGCGCCCGCTCGGTCCGCCGTTGCTGCTTGAAGCGGTGCGCGATGTCACCGCGCTTGGCGGGGTCCTGCTGCGCAACGTCATCGCCGTTATCGCACTGGTGGCGCTGCTGATATTGCGGCTACGGCGCGAAGCAGTGATCCTTGCCGGAACCGTGATCGGCGGCTGGTTGGTCAATTCGGCGATCAAGGCGCTGGTCGGCCGTCCCCGCCCGGACATCGTCCCACACCTTACCGAAGCGGGTGGGGCCAGTTTCCCCAGTGGACACAGCTTCAACGCCGCTGTGGTCTATATCGCCATCGCCCTGGCTTTTGCGGCAATGAGCCCGCGACACGGTATCCGCATCGGGATCGTGGCGGGCGCGGCAGTGCTTTCCTTGTTGGTCGCATCCAGCCGGGTCTGGCTCGGCGTGCATTTCCCCAGCGACGTTATCGCCGGGTGGCTGGGCGGGGCCGGCTGGGCGCTCTTCGCCACTGCACTGCTCGACCGGCCCGCCAAAGCGGTGGCGGAGCAAGGCGAAGCCGCGCTCGAGGCTGCGACGCCGGGCGAAGTGTCCTAAAGCTCGGGCCCTGCCTCAACCGTCCAGGTCTGACCCCGCTTGAGCAGCGCGGCGAGATCGGCGACCTTGCCTTCGCTGGCCTTGGCGCTCTGCGAGTGGACCGCTTCCTCGAAGGTCGCTTTAGGATCATCGTAGATTACGCCGAGCGCCATCGGAAAAGGACCGAACCGCATCTCTACCAGCATGTGCGCGATGGCCCGGTTGCGGACATTGTGAAGAATCACGCCCGCCGCCTGCCAATCGCCATCGATTAAATCCACCACCTTCAGCGCCAGCTTCTCGCCATCGAGCGCGATACCCTTGGTACCCTTGGCAAAGACCATCGGCTCGCCGTCCTTGAGCCATAGCTGGTGATCGGCATTGGCCTTGTCGACAAACCCGGCGAACACATCTGCGTTGTAGACGATGCAGTTCTGGAAGATTTCGATGAACGCCGCGCCCTTGTGCGCGTGTGCCGCCTTGAGCACCGCGGGCAATTCCTTCGATACGTCATAGGCCCGCGCGATGAACCGCGCGCCGCAGCCCAGTGCGAAGGCGCATGGCCGCGCCGGGTGATCGACCGAGCCGGTCGGAGTCGACGGCGTCACCGTGCCGGACCGGCTGGTGGGGGAATACTGGCCCTTGGTCAGCCCATAAATCTCGTTGTTGAACAGCATGATCTGCATGTTCACGTTGCGGCGCAGCACGTGCATCAGGTGATTGCCGCCGATCGACAGCCCGTCGCCGTCGCCCGTTACCAGCCACACGTCGAGCGCCGGATTGGCAAGCTTGATCCCGGTCGCAAAGGCCGGAGCGCGGCCGTGGATGGTGTGGAAGCCGTAGCTCTCGATGTAATAGGGAAACCGGCTCGAGCAGCCGATCCCGCTGACGAACACCGTGTTGGCCGGATCCGCGCCGAGTTCGGGCAGCGTGCGCTGCACCGCTTTGAGGATCGCATAGTCACCGCATCCGGGGCACCAGCGCACCTCCTGATCGGTTTCCCAGTCCTTGAGCGTGGTCTTGACCGCGCCAGCGAGATTGAGGGGGGTCATATCGTTCATGGGTTGACCGCCTTGATGCTGGGCAATTGAGTGGCGTTGGCGTCGACCTCGCCGCCCTCGTTGCCGGGAATGGCATCGAAGAAGGTCAGGATTGCCGCCTGGATTTCGGCGATAGCGAACGGTTGCCCGCTGGTCTTGGTCAGGGGCCGGGCATCGATCAGGAACTGGTCGCGCAGCACGGTCTTGAACTGGCCGGTATTCATCTCGGGCACGAGGACGTGGTCGAAGCCCTTGAGCAGCGCGCCGAGGTTTTCCGGCATCGGCCAGACGTGGCGGACGTGGACGTGGCTGACGTCGACGCCGCGCCGCCGCATCCGCCGCACCGCCTGATGGATCGGGCCGAAGGTGCTGCCCCAGCCGACCACCGCCAGCTTGCCGCCCTCCACTCCGAGGCAGACATCCTGCGCCGGAATATCGCGGGCGATACCGTCGATCTTGTTTTTGCGGATGTCGGTCATGGTCTGGTGGGTGCCGGGAGAATAGTCGATGTGCCCGGTTCCCGGCGCCTTCTCGATCCCGCCAATCCGGTGCATCAAGCCCGGCGTGCCTGGCTTGATCCAAGGCCGCGCCAGCTTCTCGTCGCGGGCGTATGGGAGCAGGCTTCCCTCATCCTCATCGACACCGTTCTTTTCGGCGAGAAACGACACCGGAAACGGTTCATAGCTAGCCGGATCGGGGACTAGCCACGGCTCGGCGGCATTGGCGATATAGCCGTCGGTCAGCAGCATCACGGGTGTCATATAACGGGTCGCGAGACGGCACGCCTCGATCGCGCATTCGAACGCATCGGCGGGCGAGCGCGCTGCGATGACCGGCAACGGCGCATCGCCGTTGCGGCCGTAGATCGCCTGGTAAAGATCGCTCTGCTCGGTCTTGGTCGGCAATCCCGTCGACGGTCCGCCGCGCTGCGAATTGACGATGACCAGCGGCAGCTCGGTCATGATCGCCAGGCCCATTGCCTCGCCCTTGAGCGCGATGCCCGGCCCGGACGAGGAAGTGACACCGAGATGCCCGGCATAGGATGCCCCGATCGCCGCGCAGATCGCGGCAATCTCGTCCTCGGCTTGAAAGGTGGTGATGCCGAACTCTTTCAGCCGGACCAAATGATGCAGGATCGCCGAAGCCGGCGTGATCGGATAGCCGCCGAAGAACATCGGCAGCCCGGCCAGTTGCGCTCCTGCGACCAGCCCGAATGAAATCGCCTCGGCTCCGGTGACGGTGCGATACAGGCCCGGCGCGCTTTCGACCGGGGCGATGTCGAACTGCTTGAGCGGCCCGGAAATCTCGGCGGTCTCACCATAGGCGTGGCCCGCGTTGAGCGCGGCGATATTGGCTTCGGCCAGCGTCGGCGCCTTGGCGAACTTGTTACGCAGCCATTCGATCAACGGCGCGCGATCGCGATCGAACATCCACAGCGCCAGACCCAGCGTCCACATGTTCTTGCAACGCAGCGCTTCCTTGTTGCCCAGCCCGAACGGCTTGACCGAGGCGAGCGTCAGCGCGGAAATGTCGAACGCCATCACCTGCCATTTGGCGAGGCTGCCGTCGTCGATCGGGCTGACCGTGTATTTGGCCTTGTCGAGGTTACGCTTGGTGAACTCGCCGGTGTCGACGATCACCAACCCGCCTGGTTTCAACGCATCGACATTGGTCTTGAGCGCCGCCGGGTTCATCGCCACCAGCACATCGGGGGCGTCGCCGGCGGTCTCGATCTCGGTCGAACCGAAGTTGATCTGGAACGCCGACACGCCGAACAACGTCCCTTGCGGGGCGCGGATTTCGGCGGGGAAATCGGGGAACGTGGCGAAATCGTTGCCCGCCAGCGCGCTCGACAGGGTGAACTGCCCGCCGGTGAGCTGCATCCCATCGCCCGAATCGCCCGCGAACCGCACGACCACCGCTTCAGGCGATGTGCCAGCTGCCCCATACCCTTCGCGGCGCGGATCGCCCGCCCCGGATTCGACTGCGAATGCTGTAGCCATGATATTCCTTGTAGCGGCCCGCGACCTGCCCCGGTTGGGTTGGTTTCAGTGGCCCGGTTTCCCCGGCCCACCTCTCGTCACGCGGCCTTTGTCCTCTCAACCCCATTGTGCAATGAAGAAAAACTCTTCCTGAACAAAAGCAATAGCGCAGCAAATTCCCAAACACACGGCTAGTCAAGTTGCAGCATGCCACTTAGGCACAGTGCAATCCATCCTCGAGGCAAACCCCATGACCGATCACACTGTCCGGCCCGACGTCCACGGCTTTCTCGAGGCGCTGAAGGCGTTGGGGGGAATGGAGATGAGCGAGATGGCGCTGGCCGACGCGCGCGCCGCCTATCTTGCGATGAAGGACTTCGGCGAAGCCGCGCCGCGCGATCTTGCGGTAATCCGCGACCTGACCTGCCCCGGCCTGGCGGGCGATATCCCGCTGCGGCTCTACGACCTACGCGAAGCCCGCGATCCGGGGCCAGTGGTGATGTTCTTCCACGGCGGCGGGTTCACCATCGGCGATCTCGATACGCATCACGCGCTGTGCACCGAAATCGCAGCCGAGCTCGATCTGCCGGTGGTCGCGGTGCATTATCGCCTTGCCCCCGAGCACCCCTTCCCCGCCGCGCCCGACGATTGCGAAGCGGCGACGCGTTGGGTCGCGGGAAGCCCCTCCCAATTGAATCGCGACATTACCGGCCTGATCCCCATGGGTGACAGCGCGGGGGGCAACCTGGCGATCGTCATCACGCAAGCGCTGATGGCCGCCCCGGCCGCTGCTCCAGTCGTGCTGCAGGTGCCGATCTATCCACTATCGGATGAAAAGCCCGATCATCCCTCGATGCTCGATCACGGCGAGGGACGGCTGCTGACCAAGGCGGCGATGGACTGGTTTGCGCAGAGCTATGCGGCGCAGGATGGCCACCCCCGCGCCTTTCCGATCCACGGCACTCACACCGCGATGCCCCCGACGGTGCTGGTCACTGCCGGGCTCGATCCGATCCGCGATTCGGGCCGGGTCTATGGCGCGCAGCTGGTTCTTGCCGGATCGGACGTGGTGTTCATTGAACTCAAGGGCACGATCCACGGCTTCACCACCCTCCGCAAGGCCCTGCCCAGCGCGGCGGGTGACATGGCGCGGATCTTTGCGGCAGTGCGCTTGATGCTGACATGATTGTCGACCCTGCCACGCTTCCCTATCGACCCTGCGTCGGGGTGATGCTCGTCGACGAGCATGGCCAGGTGTTCGTCGGCCAGCGGAACGATGCCGCGCAAAACTCAGGCGGCGAGGGTGATTTCTGGCAGATGCCGCAAGGCGGGATCGATGAGGGCGAGGATTTGCGCACCGCCGCGCTGCGCGAGTTGGGCGAGGAGACCGGAATCGCGCCGGACAAGGTCACCTTCCTCGCCGAACTGCCCGACGAGCTGCTCTATGACTTGCCCGACGACCTGCTCGGCAAGCTGTGGCGCGGGCGTTTTCGTGGGCAGCGGCAACGCTGGGTGCTGCTGCGCTTTACCGGCAGCAACGCCGACGTGCGGCTCGATGCCCACGATCCGGCCGAATTCATGGCGTGGAAATGGGTCGCGCCCGACGAACTGCCCGACCTGATCGTGCCGTTCAAAAAGCGCGTCTATCGCGCGGTTATCGAGGGATTTCGGGATCTGATCTGAGCGTCTGGCTCAGTTCTTCGTCACCACTGGCTCAGAAGTCACCGCCTCGGCCGAAAGCACGCGCGGGGTCGGTCCCGCCGCGATCTTCATCGCCAGAATTTGCGATTCGGTGCAGCCCTTGCCGCACAGGCCTTCCAGCTTCGCGAGATTGCGGCGGGCCTTTTCGACCGCGCCCTTTTCCACCATCGCCCCGCCCTCGCCCGACAGCGCGGTCAGATTGTTGGGGTCGCGCTCCAGTGCCTCGCGGTAATAATGGATCGCCTTGCCTTGGAGCCCTTCGACCCGCGCCGCATCGCCTAGCGCGAGGTATGCGGCGATATAGCCCGGATCGACCGCCAGGGCGGCCTCGAACGCGTCGGTCGCGGCATCGGCATCGCCCTCCGCCAGCGCGCTGCGACCCTCGACCATCAGGCTGCGCGCCGCCGCATAGTCGCTCTCCGGCGCGGCCCCGTGGCTCACGCTCGCGCTGATTGCGGCGGCCAACGATAGCGCGAGCGCGGCGGGATAAAAGCGCATCAGCAACTCCTTGAAACGGTGCAGCGGAGGCGGCGCTCCGTCGCTCATCGAGTAAACCGGGTCATGACGGGAAAGATGCTATCACAGCCGTTGGAGGACTGTGAAGAAAAAGCCGTCCGTCCCGTCATGCAACGGTGTCAGGCGCAAACCCGACCCACGCACCCTGCCAGCAACTGACTGAATGCCTGCTGCACGCCAGCCTTCATGTCGCGCGAGGAACGCGGCGGCCTGATCGGCCCCTTCGGCGTCAAGAAGCGAGCACACCACATAGCCAATCCGCCCGCCGGAACCGGTCAGCGCGGCGGCAATATCGAGCAGCCTGGCTTGCGCCGAAGTGAAGCGCGGCAAATCTAAAGGCTTGAGTCGCCACCGCGTTTCAGGATTGCGCCGCCAGGTGCCGGTACCCGAACATGGCGCATCGACCAGCACCGCGTCGGCGCGCCCTTGCCAATCCGCCAGCGCGATCAGTTCCTTGCCCGGATTGAGCAAGCGGGTCTCGACCATCGCCCCGGCGCGCTCCGCACGTGGAGGCAGGCGCTGGAGCCGCCCCCGGTCGGTGTCGCAGGCGAGCAGCGTGCCGCGGTTATCCATCGCGGCGGCAAGCGCGAGAGTCTTGCCGCCCGCCCCGGCGCACAGATCGATTACCGCTTCGCCGGGCCGGACCCCAAGCGCCAGACAGGCGAGCTGGCTGCCGGTGTCCTGCACCTCGAACTTGCCGTCGGCAAACTGCGGCCAGGATTCGACCGCGGTTCCGGCAGCGAAGCGCAAGGCATCGGGCGCGGCAGTAATTTCGCCAGGCTCGGCAAGTTCGGCGTTAAGCGCATCGCGGGTCGACTTGAGCCGGTTCACCCGAATATCGAGTGGCGCACGGGCGAGGCTGGCGGCCAACTCGACATCGTCGAGCCCGCTGGCGAACAGCGCCTTGCGCAGCCATTGCGGAGCAAGACCCGGCGCGGCGACAGGCTCGTCGGGCGCAAGTTCAGCGGGTCCCCGCAGCGATCCATCGAACAGCGCGGCGAGCGGCGGGTCGCTTTTGGCCAGCAGGACCATTCCGGCACGCCCGGTTTCGGGCGGCTGACCGCAGGCGCGGATCGCACGCCAGGCCAGTTCGCGGATGGCCCGCCGGTCGCCGCTCCCGGCATAGCGCCTTTGCTTGAACCATTCGGCTGCGATCCGATCGGCCGAAGCCCCGCCCGAGCGCGCCGAAGCGACGATCGCGTCGAGCAGCTCGATCGCACCCTGGACCCGCGCGGCGGGGGTCATGCCTGGGGCCTATCGCGACGGGTAATTGGGAGACTCACGCGTAATCGTCACGCCATGGACGTGGCTTTCGCTCAGGCCCGCGCCGGTGATCCGCACGAAGCTCGCGCGCTCACGCAGGTCTGCCAGAGTGCGCGCGCCGGTGTAGCCCATCGCCGCGCGGATCCCGCCGACCAGCTGATGGATGACGTCGCGGGCCGAGCCCTTGAACGCCACCTGGCCCTCGATCCCTTCGGGCACCAGCTTGAGCGAATCCTTGATCTCCTGCTGGAAATAACGGTCGGCGCTGCCACGCGCCATCGCCCCGACCGAGCCCATCCCGCGATAGCTTTTGTAAGCGCGGCCCTGGTACAGGAAGGTTTCGCCGGGCGCTTCCTCGGTGCCTGCCAGCATCGATCCGATCATCACGCTCGATGCGCCCGCCGCCAGCGCCTTGGCCGCATCGCCCGAGGTCCGCAGACCACCGTCGCCGATCACCGGGACGCCCGATTTCAGAGCCTCTCCGGCCGCATCCATGATCGCGGTGAGCTGCGGCACGCCGACCCCGGCGACGATCCGGGTGGTGCAGATCGAGCCCGGGCCGATGCCCACCTTGATCCCGTCCGCCCCGGCGCCGATCAACGCGCGCGCCGCTTCGGCGGTGGCGACGTTGCCGGCGATGACCTGCGCGGAATTCGACAACTTCTTGACCATTTCCACCGCTCGCGCGACCTCGCGATTGTGGCCGTGGGCGGTGTCGATCACCACGACATCGCACTCGGCATCGAGCAGCGCGCGGGTCCGTTCGAACCCCTTGTCGCCGACCGTGGTCGCGGCAGCGACGCGCAGGCGCCCCGAACCGTCCTTGGTCGCGTTGGGATAGGTGACCGCCTTTTCCATGTCCTTGACCGTGATCAGCCCGACGCATCGGTAATCGTCGTCGACCACCAGCAGCTTTTCGATCCGACGCTGGTGGAACAGGTGCTGCGCCTCGGCCGAACCGATCCCGGGGCGAACCGTAGCAAGGTTCTCATGGGTCATCAGTTCGCTGACCGGCTGGCCCGGATCGGCGGCAAAGCGCACGTCGCGGTTGGTGAGGATGCCGACCAGACGACCCCCGCGCTCGACCACCGGGATGCCCGAAATGCGGTTCGCCGCCATCAGCGCGCGCGCCTCACCCAGCGTGGCGTCGGGGGCAATGGTAATCGGGTTGACCACCATGCCGCTCTCGAACCGCTTGACTGCGCGCACGGCGGCGGCCTGTTCTTCGATGGTCAGGTTGCGGTGGAGCACTCCGATCCCGCCGAGCTGTGCCATGACGATCGCCATGTCTGCCTCGGTCACGGTGTCCATCGCCGCCGACATGACGGGAATGGTCAACGCAATGTCGCGGGTGAGCTGGGTCGCGACATTGACCTGGGTGGGCAGCACGTCGCTTGCGGCCGGACGCAGCAGCACGTCGTCGAAGGTAAGGCCGAAGGGAATGTCCATGGATGCCACTTTCCGGGTCGCTCGCGCTCCCTGTCGGGGGGAGATTCGTGGCGGCCCATGTAACCGCATGGTGTGACAACCGCTAGGGGCTAGCGGGGCGCGAAATATCCGGCGGTAAATTGGTCGGCGAACGCCGCAAACCGGCCCGCTGCAATCGCCTCGCGCATCGCCGCCATCAGCGCCTGGTAAAACCACAGGTTGTGCTCGGTCAGCAGCATGGCACCCAGCATCTCGCCCGACTTGATCAGGTGGTGGAGATAGGCCCGGCCATAGTCCGAACAGGCCGGGCAGGCGCAGCGCTGGTCGAGCGGGGCGGTGTCCTCGGCATGGCGGGCATTGCGCAGGTTGAGCGGCCCGGACCAGGTAAATGCCTGACCGTTTCGGCCCGAGCGGGTCGGTAGCACGCAATCGAACATGTCGATCCCGCGCGCCACCGCGCCAACCAGATCGTCGGGCTTGCCCACCCCCATCAGATAGCGCGGCGCGCTTTCAGGCAGCATTCCCGGTGCGAAATCCAGCGTGGCGAACATCGCCGCCTGCCCCTCGCCCACCGCCAACCCGCCGACAGCATAACCATCGAACCCGATTTCGCGCAGGGCATCGGCACTTTCGCGGCGTAGCGCCTCGTCGAGCGCGCCCTGTTGAATGCCGAACAGCGCCGCGCCCGCCGCATGATCCCCGCCCGCATCGAAGGCGTCGCGGCTGCGCCTGGCCCAGCGCATGCTCATCCGCATCGATTCGGCGATCACCTCGCGCGGGGCATCGGCGCGCGGGCATTCGTCGAAAGCCATGACGATGTCCGAGCCGAGCAGCCGCTGGATTTCCATCGAGCGTTCCGGGCTGAGCAAGTGGCGCGAGCCATCGAGGTGGCTGGCGAAGGTCACACCCTCCTCGGTGATTTTCCGCAACGCCGACAGGCTCATCACCTGATAGCCACCGCTATCGGTGAGGATCGGGCGCTCCCAGTTCATGAACCTGTGCAGACCGCCCAGCCGCGCCATCCTCTCGGCGCCGGGGCGCAGCATCAGGTGGTAGGTGTTGCCCAGGATCACATCGGCCCCCGTGCCACGCACCGCTTCGGGCTTCATCGCCTTGACCGTGGCGGCGGTGCCGACCGGCATGAACGCGGGCGTGCGGATTTCCCCGCGCCGCATCGTGATGCGGCCGGTACGCGCTGCCCCGTCGGTGGCGTCGAGGGTAAATGCGAAGCGGGTCAAGCGATCAGCGCGCCGGACCGCCCAGCTTGACCGGGTCGGCCTCGAGAGCCTGCTCGACCACCGCCTCGGTCGCCAGTGCCGCGCCCTCGACGCTGCCCTGGATCTGGCCCAGCTTGTTGAACAGCCGATCGACCTTGCGATGCAGGCGAAGTATTTCGATCGTCGTGCGCAGGTTGACCTCGTAATCGTGGCGGCTGGCGATGTGGTCTTTGCGCGCCTTGCGGTTCTGGCTCATCATGATCACCGGGGCCTGCAAGGCGGCAACGGTCGACAGCATCAGGTTGAGAAAGATGTAAGGGTAGGCATCCCACTGGATTCCGACGCTGCGCGCAAGAGGCCCATTGATCAGCATCCATGCAACCAGCACCGTGGTGAACACGATGATGAAGCCCCAGCTGCCCCCGACTCGCGCCACAGCGTCGGCCATCCGATCGCCCAATCCAGCATTATTCACCGCCAGTTCGTCGGGATCGAGCTCTATGTCGCTGCCCCCGATCCGCTCAAGTGTGCGCTGCTCCTCCGGCTCAAGTTCGTCGAACGGCCGCCCCAGCAATTCCTCGGCGATGTGGCGCGGGCTGGTATCGAGCTTCATCCGCATTTCAAACCGCCCCCGTCGCGTCCTCGGTCGTCAGCGCCTCTGAGATCAGCTTTCGCGTATTTGCGACACCATAAAGCGCAATGAAGCTGCCCATCCGCGGCCCTTGGCTCGATCCCAGCAGCGTTTCATACAACGCCTTGAACCAGTCGCGCAGGTTCTCGAAGGCGAGGGCCGGGTCCTTGCCGATTTCGTAAACGAGCGTCTGAAGGTCCTCAGCACTGGAGTGTTCATTGTGACCTGCCAGCGCGCCATCGAGCGCGGCGAGCGCCGCGGCCTCGTTCGCTGCAGGCGCGCGGCGGCGCAGCGTGGGGGCGACATAATCGCGGTTGTAGGCCAGCGCCGTGCCGACCAGCGTGTCGAGCGCCGGATGGGAGCCCGACGCAGCGTTGGGCACATAGTTGGCCAGGTACGACCACACCTGCTCACGCGTGGCCGACGCCCCAAGAACGCCAGCCAAGTTGAGCAGCAGGCCGTAAGTGACCGGCAATGCCTCGGCTTCGCCCTTCCCCGCAGTCAGGTGCCACACCGGATTGCCCAGCCGCTGCTCGACCGGCTGTCCGGCCAGCTTGTCCGCGAACTGCCAGTACTCATCGACCGCGCGCGGGATTACGCCGATGTGGAGCGACTTGGCGCTCTTGGGCTCGCGGTAAATATAGAAGCCCAGGCTCTCCTCGCTGCCATAAGTCAGCCACTGGTCGATGGTCAGGCCGTTGCCCTTGGACTTGCTGATCTTCTCGCCGTTCTCATCGAGGAACAGCTCATAAACCAGCCCCTCGGGCTTCCGGCCGCCCAGCACCGCCGCAATCCGGCCCGACTGGACTCCGCTGTCGGTCAGGTCCTTGCCGTACATCTCGTAATCGACCCCGAGAGCGACCCAGCGCATCGCCCAGTCGACCTTCCACTGCAGCTTGGCCTTCCCGCCCAGGATCGACTGGGTGCGCGGGCTCCCGGTAGCGGGATCGAGATAGGTCACGGTCCCGGCATCGGCGTCGACTGCGGTCAGCGGCACTTGCAGCACAACACCGCTCTCGGGATGGATCGGCAGGACCGGCGAATAGGTCGCAGCCCGCTCGGCCCGCAAGGTCGGCAGCATGATCGCCTGGATCGCATCGTAATGCGCCAGCACGTTGCGAAGCGCGTCATCGAACGCGCCTGCGTTGTAGCGCTCGCTCGATGATACGAACTCGTAATCGAACCCGAAGCGGTCGAGGAACTCGCGCAGTTTCGCGTTGTTATGCGCGGCATAGCTCTCATGCGTCCCCGACGGGTCGGAGATGCGGCTGAGCGGATGGCCGAGGTACTGCGCCAGCCTCTCGGGGTTGGGCACGTTGTCGGGTACCTTGCGCAGCCCGTCCATGTCATCGCTGAACGCCACGAGCCGCGTGGGAGCTCCACCGGTCAGCGTCTCATAGGCCCGCCGCACCAACGTGGTCCGCAGCACTTCCTGAAACGTGCCGATGTGCGGCAGCCCACTGGGGCCATAGCCGGTCTCGAACAGCACCGGGACCTGTTTGCCCTGCGGCAACCGCTTCACGAGCTTGCGCGCCTCCTCGAAGGGCCAGGCCTTGGAAACGTTTGCGGCGGCGATCAGGGCGGGGTCGATACTCATGCCGCTCCCCGACCAAGCCAGACCGGACAAGTCAAGTCACGAGTGCGGGTTGGGAACCACTCAGGGCCGCACGACCAGATTGCCGGTGTGCTTGCCATCCAGCAGCATCGACAGCGCCTCGGGAAACCGGTCGATCGGTTCGACCACATGTTCCGGCAAGGCCAGCGCGCCTGAGCGGATGAGCCCGGAAATTTCGGCAATCGCTTGCGGAAACCGTGCCGCATGGTGGCTTACGACGAACCCGCGCATCGATGCATTTCGCTCTGCCAGGCGCAAGTACAGCTTGGGTCCGCGCACATCGTCGAGGTGGCGATACTGCGAAATCGCGCCGCAGATCACCACGCGCGCGCCGCCGGTTTGCCGCAGGCTGTCAAGCGCGCTGTCGAGAATTTCACCGCCGACATTGTCGAAGAACAGGTCGATTCCCTGTGGGGCCGCGGCCGCGATCTGGCCTGTCACATCGCCAAGCTTGTAGTCTATCGCCGCGTCTGCGCCGACGGTTCCGGTCAGGTAGGCGCATTTTTCCGGGCCACCCGCGATCCCGATGACACGCGCCCCGCGCGCTTTGGCCAACTGGACCACGCACGATCCCACCGCGCCTGCAGCACCCGAGACGAGGACAACCTCGCCTGCGGCAACCTCGCCGACCGCGATCAGCCCGACCCATGCGGTCAGCCCCGTGGTGATCCCCAGCGGGCCGATAAACGCCCGTGGTTGAACGCCAGGTTCGGGAACCACCTTGGTCAGTTCCGAAGCGGCCATCAGCGCATGGGTCTGCGCCGAAAGCAAGCCATAGACCCAATCGCCCTCGACGAGATCGGCGCTGTTGCTCGCCACCACCTGCCCGACACCGAACGCGCGCACCGTGCTGCCCAGACTGCCGGTTTCGTGCATTCCCGGGGCGCTCAAGGTCGTCAATATCCAGGCGTCGATCGAGAGTGTATCGACCTTCACGATCGCGTGGTGTTCGGGGAGTTTCTCAAGCGGATCGTCGGATATCCCGAAATCCGTCAGGACGGGCGTGCCTTTTGCATGCTGGCGAATGAATACCCGGCGATTGTGGTAGTGCATTGTCGTGACCCCATGAATTTCGGGCGAACCCCCAGAAATCCATGGTGGCCTAAGATTGCAGGATTCGGGCGACAACGCTCGAAACTGACAGGGCGAGCCCCCGCCTCAGTGGCGCGCGAACACTTTCGCGCTGCCCTTGCCGAACAGCACCGTGACGTAAGGCTGCTTCACTCCGCCCTGTTCCATGCCCGGCGACCCCATCGGCATCCCCGGCACCGCCAGCCCGCGCGCTGCGGGCTTCTCAGCCAGCAAGCGCGTGATGTCGGCCGCGGGAACGTGACCCTCGATGACATAACCTTCGACCGTCGCTGTATGGCACCCGCTCAGCTCCTCGGGCACGCCCAGCTTGGCCGAAATGGCGGGCTGTTCGCGGGTGTCGGTCACTTCGACCACAAAGCCCGCCGAACGCAAATGCGCGACCCATTCGGTGCAGCAACCGCAATCGGGGTCCTTGATGACGGCAATCGTGGTGGCCTGCGCCTGCGCGCAGGCGACCAGGCCAAGCAGCGGGGCGGCAAGGGCAATAAATCGCTTCATTTTCATACTCCCGATCATAGAGGGCGCGCTGAAGTCACTCGACCACCCGTCCGCGCGCCATGACAAATCCGACGCGCTTGAGCACGGTGACATCGGCCAGCGGATCGCCGCTGACCGCGATGATGTCCGCGCTCTTGCCCGGTTCGATGCTGCCGATCTCGCTGCCCAGCCCGAGCAGGTCGGCGGCGTTGAGCGTGGCGGCGACCAGCGCCGATGTAGGCGTCATGCCGTTTGCGACCATCAGCTCGAACTCGTCGGCGTTGCGACCGTGTTTGCTGACCCCGGCGTCGGTGCCGAAAGCGATCCGCACCCCGCGCGGGACCAGCGTCTGCAGGCTTTTGCCGGTGATCTCGATCCGCCATTTGATCTTCTCGAGCACGTCGGGCGCATAGGCGTTCGGATTTGCGGCAATGCGCTCCTTGTAGCCGTTCACCGTGGACAGCGTCGGCACGTAATAGGTTTTCGCCTTGCTCCACTGGGTAACGAGCTCCGGCGTGAGGATCGTGCCGTGCTCGATCGAATCGGCCCCGGCGGCGATGGCCAGCGCAATTCCATCGGCTCCATGGGCATGGACCGCGACCTTCTTGCCGAACATGTGCGCGGTCTCGACGATGGCTTTGGCTTCATCATCGAACATCTGGCGACCCAGCCCCGCGCCGATCCGGCTGTTGACCCCGCCGGTCGAAGCGAACTTGATGACATCGGCCCCGCGCGCGACCTGCAGCCGCACCGCGCGGCGACAATCGTCCGCGCCGTTGCAGGTGTTGCCCGCATTATCGAACATTGGCCGCAATTCGTCGCGATAACCCAGGCTGCCGTCCATGTGGCCCGAGGTGCCCGAGATCGAGTTGCCCGCATCGACGATCCGCGGCCCGACTGCCTTGCCTGCAGCCACCGCATCGCGCAGCGCCAGCACCGCTCCGTCACCGTCGCCCAGGTTGCGCACCGTGGTGAACCCCGCGCGCAGCGTCTTGAGCCCGTTGACCTGCGCGTTGAAGGCCTGCGCCGCCGGGCTGAGCGTGATTTCCTCGAGCTGCCCGGCGATCCCGCCCGCGTCGCTGGTCAAGTGGACATGGCTGTCGATAAGTCCGGGGAGCACCGTCTGGCCGGTCAGATCGATAACCTGCGCATCGGCCCGATCCGGCGCGACGATGCCATCGCGCACCGCGACGATCCGGCCGTTTTCGACCACGATGGTCGAAGGTCCGCGCGGCGGCTGGCCGGGACGGTCGATCAGCTTGCCGGCGTGAATCCAGGTCTGCGGCGCGGTTTGTGCAGCAGCGGGAAGCGCGACGAGCGCGGCAGCGGCGAGCAGGCTCGCGCGGATCAGGGATTTCATCGGTGCTTCCTCTTTCATATATCCCCCAGAACGATTTTCGCCTGCGGTTTATGCTTGCGTATTTCAGCCTCGGTCAGCCCGCACAACTCGTGCGGAAAGACCAGCCAGTCGTCGGTTTCATGGACCCAGAAATCGGGTTTGAGCGCGGTCTGGTTGCGCGCCGGCTTCCAGTAGACCGTGGCGATGCCGATCGTCTCTGGCATGTTGTGGCGGCAACGGCTGCGCAGTTCGCCCAGAAACGCCTCGATCGAGCGGCCCGAATCGAACACGTCGTCGATCACCAGCAGCCGGTCGGCGGGGTCCAGGGTATCGACCAGATAGCCCAGCGCGAACACCCGCACCTCCTTGGCTTGCTGGTCGATCCCCGAATAGGATGAGGTCCTGATCGCGATGTGATCGGCCTCGATCCCGTGGAAGGCGAGCAGTTCCTGCACTGCGATCCCCACCGGCGCGCCGCCGCGCCAGATGCCGACGATGTGGGTCGGGCGGAAATCAGCGGCGATGATCTGGCGGGCCAGGCGGAATGAGTCCTCCAGCAGCCCGTCGGCAGTCAGCCAGGTCTTGGGAATGTCCAAGCTCACGCGACCTGTTCGATCGCCGCAAGGTGCCGCGCCTTGTCTGCCTCGGGCATGAACGCGCCGCTGAACGAGTTGCGCGCCAGCGTCAGCACCTGCTCGCGCGACAGGTCGAGCGCGGTCGCCACGCTGCGAAAATTGGCGTTCACATAGCCGCCGAAATAGGCCGGATCGTCCGAATTGATCGTGACGCGCAAACCGGCATCGAGCATCCGCCGCACCGGGCTGTCTTCGATCCGCTCGATCACGCACAGTTTTAGGTTGGACAGCGGGCAAACCGTCAGCGTCAGGCCCTCATGGGCGAGCCGGGCGACCAGTCCCTGATCCTCCAGCGCGCGGTTGCCGTGGTCGATCCGCTCGACCTTGAGCAGGTCCAGCGCCTCGCGAACGTATTCGGGCGGCCCCTCCTCGCCGGCATGGGCGGTGACGTGCAGCCCCAGCCCGCGCGCCCGCTCGAACACCCGCGCAAATTTCGATGGCGGATGACCCAGCTCGGACGAATCGAGCCCGACCCCGGCGATGGTGCCGAGCCACGGCAGCGCCTCGTCGAGCGTGGCCTCGGCAGCCGCCTCGTCCAGATGGCGCAGGAAGCACATGATAACCCGCGAGGTGATGCCCAGCCGGGCTTCGCCCTCGGCCAGCGCGCGGCTGATACCTGTGACGACGGTGGCGAATGCAACGCCGCGTGTCGTGTGACCCTGCGGATCGAAGAAGATCTCGACGTGCCGCACCGTGTCGGCATGGGCGCGCTCGAGATAGGCCCAGGTCAGGTCGTAAAAGTCCTGCTCGGTGAGCAGCACCGCCATCCCCTGGTAATAGATGTCGAGGAAATCCTGCAGGTTGGAAAACGAATAGGCCGCGCGGACCTCATCCACGCTGGCGAACGGGATTGCCACGCCGTTGCGCGTCGCCAGCGCGAACAGCAGCTCGGGCTCGAGCGAGCCTTCGATGTGCAGGTGCAGCTCGGCCTTGGGGAGGCGCTCGATCAGTGCGTCGCGGTCATGTGGACTCATCGCGCGACGCTGGCGCAGACCGCGTGCCGGGTCAACCAGACCGGCAGCGGGGCAATCAACGAAGCCCCGCTGCCGGCCGAGATTCAGGCTGCTACATTCCCCACTGGCCAGTGCCCCGGCCGGTACCTGCCTTGCCGGCAAAGGTGATCGACCCGCCCTTGCCCGCATACATTCCAGAGGTTCCGGTCAGCCCGCCGATGCAGCTCATCGACCCGGGCATGGCGGCAATCATGGTGCAGCCCCAGACCGAGCTATAGCCGCCTGCCTCGCCCTTCGCGTCGCAGATCGTGTGCGCATCGAAGATCTTGGCGTGGCGGGGCTGCGTGGTGCTGATGCAGCTATAGCTGTCGGTGGATTTCTTGCCGTCGGCCCAGGTCACGACACTGGTGCCGGTCCAGTATGCGCCCTGCACCGGCGAGCCGTCCGGCGCAGGCGTTCCGACAGTCGTGGGTTTGTTGGCAGCAGCCTCGAAAGTAAATTGCTGGGCCTCTACAGCCCCGCCCATTGCCAAAGCGACTAATCCGCAAATCGTTGTAATGGTACGCACAATCTTTCCCCTTGGTCTAAAGCGGATAGATTAGTTGCCCTGAAACATGGTGGCGACTGCGTTATCTCTTATTTTGTAGTTAATTCCATGATTAGGAACAAAAATCTTTCCCATCGAGTCGCGCCCCGCATGGAGCATATGCTCAATTTTGATGATTCCCATAGTATTTTGACAACACTCTGAATTGGTGAAAGATTCTATTCAACGTAAAACTTGGCTCCCCGCATATCGAGTGCGAGTTCGCGCTTCCCTCGCGTTCCAGTTCCGTTCTATCGCTGCGGGGTGACCGCCGCCCTTCCCTTTCCCGCGATCCATGCCAGTCACGGCGGTGTGTGGTTGCGCGAAGGCGGGGTTACTCGCCCCGTCGGCAAGGGCGAGGCGATCATGCTCGCGGCCGATACGCCCCTTTTGCTGCTCAACGCCCCGCTGGTGGCGAACCGGCTGGGCTATCCCGACCTTTCGGGGCTCGACCTGCTGGAGCTTTACGCCTTCGTCCATCCCGCGCGGTTCGTGGTGCCGACCCCCAAGGGGCTCGCCCACGCGTTGGGACTGGCCGAACCGGCGAACGATGCGGGGGTCCCGGCGCTGCTCCACGCTGCCGCTGCCGAACTGATCGCGCGTTGCCAGCGCCCCGACTGGCCCGAGCGCGAGGGTGCGTGGAGCCAGTTGCAATCGCTCGCCCGGCTGCGCTGGGCCTGGGCCGGAGTGCTCGCCCCGGCGATCCTGCGCCCGCAGCGGGCAGAACGCTGGCTGTTCGCGAGATTGCCCGAATGGGAAGAAGCGCCCGAGCGGCCCCAACCCGCGCAGATCGTTCTGAACGAGAGCGAGGTCGCCGCGCGGCTCGCCTCGCTGCTCGACGCCAATGCCGAGGAACGTCCCGGCCAGCGTGACTATGCGCGCGGCGCGGCGCAGGTTTTCGCGCCGCGCACGCGCGATCAGGCGCCGCATTTGCTGCTTGCCCAGGCCGGGACCGGGGTGGGCAAGACGCTCGGCTATCTCGCTCCCGCTTCGCTGTGGGCCGAGCAATCGGGCGGGGGGATGTGGGTTTCGACCTACACCAAGGCACTGCAGCGTCAGCTCCGCCGCGAAAGCGCGCGGGCTTTTCCGGCCGGAGCCGAGGGCGCTCCTCCGCGCGTCGTGGTCCGCAAGGGCCGCGAGAACTACCTGTGCCTGCTCAACCTGGAAGACGCGCTGCAGGGCGGCTTTTCCGGGCGCGCCGCCATTCTGGCGCAAATGGTCGCGCGCTGGGCGGGCTATTCTCAGGACGGCGACATGATCGGCGGCGATCTGCCCGGCTGGCTGCCCACATTGTTCCGCCAGCGCGGAATGACGGCGCTGACCGACCGGCGCGGCGAATGCATTTATGCCGGGTGTCCGCACTTCAGAAAATGCTTCATCGAACGCTCGGTCCGCGCGAGCGCTTCGGCCGATCTGGTGATCGCCAATCACGCGCTGGTGATGATCAATGCGGCGCGCGCCCGCGACCCCGCAAACCGCCCGACCCGGATCGTTTTCGACGAGGGTCATCACGTGTTCGATGCCGCCGATTCGACCTTCGCCGCCGCATTGACCGGGGCGGAAACGATCGAGCTGCGCCGCTGGGTGATTGGACCCGAGGCCGGGAAGTCCAAGGGCCGGCGGCGCGGTTTGGCGGCACGGCTCGCCGACGTCGCCAGTTACGACGAGGATGGCGCGCGCGCCATTGCCCAAGCCTGTGAGGGCGCGGGCGCGCTGCCCGGCGACGGCTGGCTGGGGCGGCTCAATGAGGGCGCGCCGTGGGGTCCACTCGAAGATCTGCTCGCCGCGGTCCGCGCGCTGGTCCACGCCCGGGCTGAAAGCGGCGGGCATGATGCGGGCTATGGACTGGAGACCGAAGCGGCGCAGCTCGACGGCGGTTTCGTCGAGTTAGCGGGAAGCGCACAGGCGGCGCTGGAAGCGATCCGCAGCCCGTTGACCCGGCTCGGTCTGCGGCTCGAAGCGCTGTTGGCCGAACCGCCAAACTGGCTCGATGCGGCTGGTCGAGCGCGGATCGAAGGTGCGCGCGGAGCGATCGCCTGGCGCTGTGACCTGCTTGCCGCGTGGATCGCGTTGCTCGCCCGGCTGGGCGGTCCTGCCGACCCCGAATTTGTCGACTGGCTCAGCGTGGAACGCAGCGACGGGCGCGAATGGGACATCGGCATCCACCGCCGCTGGCTCGATCCGATGAAGCCGTTTGCCCGCACGGTGCTCGAACCCGCGCACGGAGTGATGCTGACCAGCGCGACGCTGACCGACGGCGCGCGCACCGACCCTGCGGCGTGGGAAGTTGCGGTAATGCGCAGCGGTGCGGGCCATCTGGGAATCGCTCCGGCCCGGCTCGCGGCCGACAGCCCGTTCGACTATGCCAGCCAGGCCGAGGTCCTGATCGTCACCGATGTTCCCAAGGGCGACATCCCTTCGCTCGCCGCAGCTTATGGCCGCCTGATCGAGGCCAGCGGTGGCGGCGCGCTGGGGCTTTTCACCGCGATCCGGCGGCTGCGTGCCGTGCATGGCCGGATCGCCGACCGGCTCGCGCGCAACGGGCTGCCGCTCTATGCCCAGCATGTCGATCCGATCGACACCGGCACGCTGGTCGATATCTTTCGCGACGATCCGCGCGCCTCGCTGCTCGGCACCGACGCGCTGCGCGATGGGGTCGATGTGCCGGGCCATTCGCTGCGGCTGGTGGTGATGGAGCAGGTGCCGTGGCCCAAGCCCTCTATCTTGCATCGCGCGCGCAGACTGGCTGGCGGGGGTAGCGCTTACGACGACCGGATAATCCGCGCGCGGCTGGCGCAGGCGTTCGGGCGGCTGATCCGCACCGCGCAGGATCGCGGTCATTTCGTGGTCCTGTCCGCCGCCTTCCCCACCCGGCTGCTGACCGCCTTTCCGGCCGGCACGCCCATTCGCCGGGTGACGCTGGACGAGGCTTTACAAAGCGTGGCTGCCAGTGTTTCTGGGGCGGGTGTTTCTGATGCGGTCGCCGTGCGGCAGGAGGCGAACTTCCCTTGAAGATTTTTTGGCCGTGAAAACCTTGGGCCTGTTCAGACACGCCAAATCGGGCTGGGCCGATCCGCGCGCGCGCGATTTCGACCGACCGTTGAGCGAGCGCGGCGAACGCGGCGCCGCGCTGATGGGCAAGCACATCCTCGATACCGGCCTCAAGTTCGATCGCGTGGTAGCCAGCCCGGCGGTGCGCGTGACCGAGACGATCGAGCGCGCCAGCAAGGCTTATGGCCGGACTTTTCCGGTCGAGTGGGACCGCCGCATCTATCTCGCCAGCTCGGCCACGCTGATCGATTTGCTGCGCGACATCGAGGGCGATCCCGCCGCCGTGCTGATGGTCGGTCATAACCCGGGGCTGGAGGACGTAATCTTTGATCTTGTGCCCGATGACGGATCGAGCCCGTTGCGCGAAGAAGTCGAGATCAAGTTTCCGACCGCGACTTTCGCGATACTCGAACTCGACATCGCCGGATGGAGCGACATTGCCGAGGGCTGCGCCCGGCTCGTGGCGATGACCCGTCCGCGGGACCTGGACCCCACCCTCGGCCCGGAGCTGGTGGACTGAGGCACCCTATCCCAATTGGCCCGATTTCGATGAGCCCCGTGTGGCATTTCGCGATCGACCGGGGCGGTACATTCACCGATGTCGTTGCGCGTGCCGAAGACGGGCGGGTGCGTGTGGTCAAGCTGCTGTCCGAAAATCCGCGCGCCTATCCTGACGCCGCGCTTGCAGGAATCGCCCGCATCCTCGCCGAAGAAGGCGGTGTTCTCGGCGCGGTGCGGATGGGGACGACCGTGGCCACCAACGCGCTGCTCGAACGCCAGGGCGAACGCTGTGCGCTGGTCATTACGCGTGGCTTCGGCGATGCGCTGCGGATCGGTACCCAGGCGCGGCCAGAAATCTTCGCACGACATATTATATTGCCAGCACAACTTTATGATGTGGTTGTAGAAATAGACGAACGCATGGCGGTCGATGGAGCCGTCCTGATGCCGCTCGAAGAAGCGCAGGCCCGCACTGCTCTGGGCACAATCCGCGAGATGGGAATTGCCACACTGGCCATCGTGCTTGTCCACGGCTGGCGCTGGACCGCTCACGAAAAACGGCTGGCGCAGATCGCTCGCGAGCTGGGATTCACCCAAGTTTCGGTCAGCCACGAAGTCGCTCCCCTGATCAAGCTTGTCGGACGCGGCGACACCACGGTGGTAGATGCCTATCTTTCGCCGGTGTTGCGCCGTTATGTCGAGCAGGTGCGTGGCGGTTTGAGCGACGTAACGTCGCTGCAGTTCATGCAGTCGAACGGTGGACTGGCCGATGCGTCGGCCTTTCGCGGCAAGGACGCGGTGTTATCGGGTCCGGCCGGTGGCGTCGTCGGCATGGTCGCGGCCAGCGCAGCGCATTTCGGAGCCAATGGCTCAGGGGGCGAGCCGGTGCGGCTGATCGGTTTCGACATGGGCGGTACCTCGACCGACGTCTCGCATTATGCCGGGGCGTTCGAACTGGCAGACGAGAGCACGGTCGCAGGGGTCCGCCTGCGCGCGCCGATGATGGAGATCCACACCGTCGCGGCGGGCGGTGGTTCGGTCTGCCGGTTCGACGGAATGCGGCTACGGGTCGGCCCGGCCAGCGCGGGGGCCGATCCGGGTCCGGCCTGCTATGGCAAGGGCGGGCCACTGACGATCACCGACTGCAACCTGATGCTTGGGCGGATCGACCCAGCGAGATTTCCGCAGGTGTTCGGCGTGTCGGGAAGCGAAGCGCTTGATGTGAGGGCCGCGCGGGAGCGAATCTCCGAGGTCGCCGAAGCGGTCGGCGGCGCCATGACGTCAGAGGCCATAGCGCGCGGATTTCTGCGGATTGCGGTGGACAGCATGGCCCAGGCAATACGCAAGATCTCGATCCGGCGGGGCCATGACGTCACTCGCTACACGCTCGCCTGCTTCGGCGGAGCCGGCGGCCAGCACGCTTGCGCGGTGGCCGATGCGCTGGGGATCGAGCGGATCCTGGTCCACCCGTTGGCCGGAGTGTTATCCGCGCACGGGATCGGCCTGGCCCCGGTCAAGACGATCCGCGAAGCAAGCTGGCTGCGTCCGGCGAGCGAAAATTTCGGCGCGGCTCTGTGCGAACTGGAAGCAGAGGCGCGCGCCGCGATGGCAGCGCAGGGATTCCCGGAACCGCAGGTCGAACACCGCGCCAGGCTGCGGCTCGCGGGCAGCGACACGACGCTGGAACTTGCGCTGGAGCCGCGCGCCACTCTCCCCGCGCGGTTCGCGGAAGAACACCACCGCCGCTTCGGCTATCGCGACGACAATGAACCCGTGATCGACACGCTGATCGTCGAGGCGAGCTCGACGCCCGCTCCGATCGCCGAGCAGGACCGACTTCAGGTAATATCTGAGGAATGGCATGGCCCCGCCATCATTCCCGAGGCCACCTCGACCATCATGGTCGATCCCGGCTGGCTCGCTGTGCGGGCCAATGACGGCAGCCTCGTCCTGACCCGCATCGCGCCCCGGTCGCGCGCGCTGGCGATCGGCACGCAAGCCGACCCGATCATGCTCGAAATCTTCAACAACCTGTTCATGGCGATCGCGGACGACATGGGCACCGCGCTCCAGGCCACCGCGACCTCGGTCAACATCAAGGAACGGCTCGATTTCTCCTGCGCGGTGTTCGATGCCGATGGAGCGCTCATCGCCAATGCGCCGCACATTCCGGTGCATCTCGGCTCGATGGGAGAAAGCGTAAGCACCATATTGAAAAATCGTGGTAATTGTGCAGGTGGTCGCGGCATCCGGTGTGGCGATGCCTATGTCCTCAACGACCCCTATCGGGGCGGCACGCATCTGCCCGACATTACCGTGATCGTGCCTGTGTTCTACGACGGCAGCGCTTCTCCCGATGCGTTCGTCGCGGCGCGCGGGCACCATGCCGACGTCGGGGGGATCGCGCCCGGCTCGATGCCCCCCAACAGCCGCACTATCCACGACGAAGGCGTGCTGCTCGATGACGTTCTGCTGGTCGACGCCGATATCCTTGGGGGTCACTTGCGCGAGACCGAACTGCGTGCCCTGCTCGGCGCTGGCCCCAACCCCGCGCGCAGCCCCGATCGCAACCTGGCGGATCTGCGCGCGCAGCTTGCCGCTTGTACCCGTGGAGCCGACATGCTCGCAGCCACCGCGCGCGAATATGGATCAGGGGTGGTTGCAGCCTATATGCGCCACGTCCTGGCCAATGCCGAAGAAGCGGTACGCCGCCTGCTCGACCGGCTGGACGATGGCGCATTCACATATGAGATGGACAACGGGGCACATGTTGCTGTTTCCATTACAATAAATCGAACGGATCGCTCTGCGATATTCGATTTTGCCGGTACCTCGTCGCAGCTCTCGGACAATTTCAATGCTCCGCGCTCGATCGTCCGCGCCGCCGCCCTTTATGTCGTGCGGACGCTGATCGACGATGCGATCCCAATGAACGACGGGTGCCTGCGCCCGATCGAACTGCGCGTGCCCGAAGGCTCGATGTTGGCCCCGGCGTTCCCCGCCGCGGTGGTCGCGGGCAATGTCGAAACCAGCCAGGTGGTTA
Source organism: Sphingomonadales bacterium (assembly GCA_038256425.1). Lineage (GTDB taxonomy): Bacteria > Pseudomonadota > Alphaproteobacteria > Sphingomonadales > Sphingomonadaceae > Novosphingobium. The sequence continues at coordinate 12,114 of JBBSKI010000005.1, read as the reverse complement.
CCGACGCGCTGTTCGCCGCTACCGGCCGCCTCTCCCCCAGCCAGGGGACGATGAACAATTTCACCTTCGGCAACGCCAAACACCAGTATTACGAGACCATTGCCGGAGGATCGGGCGCGGGCCCCGATCATGACGGGACCAGCGCGGTGCAGACCCACATGACCAACAGCCGCCTGACCGACCCGGAGATCCTTGAATCGCGTCTGCCGGTGCGGCTCGATGCTTTCGCGATCCGGCGCGGTTCGGGCGGCGCGGGCCTCCACCAGGGCGGCGACGGGGTGATCCGGCGGATGACGTTCCTGGAACCGATGCGCGCCAACATCCTCGCCAACCGGCGGCGGATCGCGCCTCGCGGGATTTGCGGCGGCGATGACGCAGCAGCAGGGCGCAACTGGGTCGAGCGACTGGACGGAACAGTCGAGATGCTGGGCGCGACCGGCTCGGCGGATATGGAAGTGGGCGATGCCTTCGTGATCGAAACGCCCGGCGGCGGCGGATGGGGCCGCGTGCAATGAGCTATCTCCCGCTCCTTGGCATCCTGATCGTCGTCGCAGGGTTCGCGCTGCGGCTCAACCCGATGCTGGTGGTTACCGTCGCCGGGCTCGTCACCGGAATGCTCGCGGGGATGAGCCTGCCCGAAGTCATTGCGGCATTCGGCAAGGCGTTCAACGACAACCGGATCATCGCCATCGTCTGGATCGTGCTGCCGGTGATCGGCATGCTCGAACGCCACGGTCTGCAACAGCGCGCCGCCGCGCTGATCCGCTCGATGCGCGGCGCGACGACCGGACGGTTGCTGCTGCTGTATCTGGCCTATCGCCAGATCACCGCCGCGATCGGGCTGCATTCGACCGCCGGGCACGCGCAGACCGTGCGCCCGTTGGTCGCGCCAATGGCGGTGGCTGCGGCGCTGGCACATGGTCCGCTAGCACAGGAGGAAACCGACAAGGTCAAGGCGATGGCGGCGGCGACCGACAATGTCGGGCTATTTTTCGGCGAAGATGTGTTCTTCGCGATCGGCTCTATCGTGCTGATCCAGCAGGTCTTATCGACATACGGCCATGATCTGACGCCGCTCCAGCTGGCGCTGTGGGCCATCCCCAGCGCAATCGCGGCATTCGTCATTCACGGCGGGCGATTGCTGCTGTTCGACCGGCGGTCTTCGTCGTCGGTCGCTGTTGCGGCTTCCGCCTCCCCCGCGCCGGTCGATAGGGTGGAGCCATGATCGGCCTCCCGCTCCTTTATGTTCTGGCGGGCGCGCTGTTTGGAGCAGTGGCGGTGCGCTCGGCTTTCGACCGGACCAACCGCAAGCGCCTGGGCAATGCCGCCTTCTGGGGGCTGATGGCGCTGAGCCTGCTGGCGGGCGACGCGATCGGCGATTTCGGCAACGGGCTGATCGTGCTCGGCCTGGCTGGCCTCGCCGGGTTTGGGCTGGTTGGCCGCGGTGCGCCCGTTACGACCAGCGAGCCCGAGCGCGAAGTGCTGTCGCTGCGGCTGGGCAACCGCCTGTTCCTCCCGGCGCTGATCATTCCGGTGACTGCCATGCTGGGCACGTTGGCCTGGAATTACACACCGTTGGGCGAGGCCGGATGGATCGAACCCAAACGCGAGACTTACGTGTTCCTGGCGCTCGGCGTGGTGCTGGCGCTTGGTGCGATCTTCGTGTGGCTGCGCCCGCCTCTCCTCGCCCCGGTCGAGGAAGGGCGGCGGCTGCTCGATGCGATCGGATGGGCAGCGGTGCTGCCGCAGATGCTGGCCGCGCTGGGCGCGGTGTTTGCCGCTGCCGGGGTCGGAGACATCGTCGGCAGCATGGCCCGCGCCGCGATTCCTGAGGGAAGCGTGTTCCTGACCGTAGTGGTATTTGCACTGGGCATGGCGCTGTTCACGATGGTGATGGGCAACGCCTTTGCCGCCTTCCCGGTCATGGCCGCCGCTATCGGGGTTCCGCTGCTGATCGAAGACTATGGCGGCGACGCGGCGGTGATCGGTGCGGTGGGGATGCTGGCGGGGTTTTGCGGCACATTGTTGACCCCGATGGCGGCCAATTTCAATCTGGTCCCTGCCGCGCTGCTCGAATTGAAGGACCAGTACGGCGTGATCCGCGCGCAAGCCCCGACCGCATTGCTGCTGCTGGGAGCCAATATCGCGATTCTGTGGCTGGCGGCATTCCGGTGACCGGATCAATGAGGCTCGATGCGGATCTGGCCGCGCGGATGGCGCGGATCGCGCTGGGGCATGTCGCGCGCGAATATCCCCACAAGCTCGACCACGTTTATGAGGGGGACGAAGATGCGCAGACCCCGCGCGCGCTGCACCCGGCATTTTTCGGGAGCTTCGACTGGCACAGCTGTGTTCACGGCTGGTGGACGCTCCTGACGCTGCGGCGGCTGTTTCCGGAACTGCCCGAGGCAGAGCAGATTGCCCGGCTGGCGGAGGCAACCTTCACTCCCGACAAGCTGGCCGCGGAGCTCGCCTACCTGGAGCGCCCCGCCTCTACCGGGTTCGAGCGACCCTATGGCTGGGCCTGGCTGCTGATGCTGCAACTGGAGGCCAGCCGGCATGAAGGCGCCGAATGGGGCGAACGTCTCCGCCCGCTGGCCGAGGCCTTTGCCGCGCGTCTGGCGCGCTATCTGGATGTGCTGACTTACCCGATCCGCACCGGCACGCACGGCAACAGCGCCTTTGCGCTGACCCTCTCGCTCGATTGGGCCGAGGTGTTCGATCCGGCGCTAAGCGTTGCGATCCGCGCGAAAGCGACGGGCTGGTTCGCCGCCGACCACGATTGTCAGGCCTGGGAACCGGGCGGCGACGAGTTTCTCTCGCCTGCACTGAGCGAAGCGCTGTGCATGGCGCGCTGCCTTCCGCCCGAACAATTCGCGCCCTGGTTCGGTGCGTTCCTGCCGCGTTTGGCCTTGGCGGAGCCGGTCACATTGTTCACGCCCGCTACGGTCAGCGACCGCAGCGACGGGAAGATAGCCCACCTCGACGGGTTGAACCTGTCGCGTGCGTGGTGCTGGCGGGGGCTGGCCCCCGGTCTGGAGGGCGAAGCGCGACGCAAGGTCGAGGATGCCGCGGATCGCCATGTCGCCTCGGCGCTCCCGCACCTAGCCGGCGAATATGCCGGCGAACACTGGCTTGCGAGTTTTGCTCTGCTGGCATTGCTGGCTTAAATTGGCCGTCCCGATGACGGCGCCATTTGCCTTGACGCATTGCGTCTCCCTAACCGGCGTCCGACCCCCCGGCTTCGAACTCCGTGGCGTGGGTTTGCGATGGCGGTTCTACCCCGCGGGCCAACAATTCGATCGCCCCGCGCGCTATTGGCGAAAGCGCACCACTTTGTGCGACGATCGCCGCTTTCATCCGCGGTTCCCAGAACCGGACGATATGGTCCGCGGTTGCAGCAACCGCCTTCTCGTGGCCCTGGACCGCGAAATTTCGGGCGATCTGCTCGACCATGTGGCGCAACTGCCCGATGTCCATCAAACCGCGCCCATCGCTATTCCGCCGCCTCTGCCACAGTCATTGGCACCGCGATCCGGCGAGAGCGGAGCGATTGTTCGCGGTAGTCTTCCTGCCAGTCGGTCGGGCCGTTCGAAGGGGTCACCTGCACCGCAGTCACCTTGTATTCGGGGCAATTGGTCGCCCAGTCGCTGTATTCGGTGGTGACGACGTTGGCCTGGGTCTGCGGATGGTGGAACGTGGTGTAAACCACGCCGGGCGCGACCTTGTCGGTCACCGAAACGCGCAGCGTGGTCTCACCCGTCCGGCTGGCGAGCCGCGCCCAGTCACCCGATTTGAAGCCGCGGTTGTCGGCGTCGGCGGGGTGCATTTCGAGCAGATCCTCGGGGTGCCATATCGTATTACCGGTCCGCCGGGTCTGCGCGCCGACGTTGTAGTGGCTGAGGATGCGCCCGGTGGTCAGCAGCAAGGGATAGCGCGGGCCGGTCTTCTCGTCGGTCGGGACATAGTCGGTCACGACGAACTTTCCGCGTCCATTTCCATTTGGCCCGCCCCCTGAAAAGCCATCGACATGCATCACCGGCGCGCCATCGGGATACTCCGCGTTGATTGGCCACTGGAGCGAGCCGCACTGGTCAAGTCGCGCGAACGAGACCCCCGCGAACGAGGGGGTCAGCCGCGCAACTTCGTCCATGATCTGGCTTGCGTGGGTATAGCTCCAGCCCAGCCCCATCGCGTTGGCAAGCAGTTGGGTGACCTGCCAGTCTTCGTAGCCGCCCCCTTTTGGTCCATTCGCCGGCTCCATCACCTTCCTGACCGGCTGGATCCGCCGCTCGGCATTGGTGAACGTGCCGTCTTTTTCGAGGAAGGTGCTGCCGGGCAGGAAAACATGCGCGTAGTTGGCAGTCTCGTTAAGGAACAGGTCGTGGACGATCACGCAATCCATCGCCGCCAGCCCTTTGGCGACATGGTGCGTGTTGGGATCGGACTGAAGGATATCCTCGCCCTGGATGTAGATTGCCCGGAAGCTGCCATCGAGCGCGGCGTCGAGCATGTTGGGGATGCGCAGCCCGGGTTCGGGATCGAGCGTCACGCCCCAGTCCGCCTCGAACAATGCGCGCGCGGTGTCATCGGAGACGTGACGATAGCCCGACAATTCGTGCGGGAAGGATCCCATATCGCAGGCACCCTGAACATTGTTCTGGCCGCGCAACGGGTTAACCCCGACGCCCGGGCGACCGATGTTGCCGGTCGCCATCGCCAGGTTGGCAATGGCCATGACGGTTGAGCTGCCCTGCGAATGTTCGGTAACGCCAAGGCCGTAATAGACCGCCCCGTTGCCGCCGGTGGCGAACAGTCGTGCGGCGGCGCGCAAGTCCGGGGCGGGCACGCGGGTGACGGCTTCGAGCACTTCGGGGCTGTGACGCGGGTTGGCGACGAAGGCCGCCCAGTCCGAAAACTCGTCCCAATCGCAGCGTTCACGCACGAAAGCTTCGTCGGCGAGCCCCTCGGTTACGATGACATGCGCCATCGCAGTCAGCACTGCGACATTGGTGCCGGGCTGGAGCGGGAGATGATACGCCGCCTCGATGTGCGGGGACCGGACAAGATCGATCCGGCGCGGGTCGATCACGATCAGTTTGGCGCCCTGCCTCAGGCGCCGCTTCATCCGGCTGGCAAAGACCGGGTGCGCATCGGTCGGGTTGGCGCCGATCACCAGGATGACATCGGCCTGCATCACGCTGTCGAAATCCTGCGTCCCCGCGCTGGTCCCGAACGTGGTCTTGAGACCATAGCCGGTGGGCGAGTGGCACACCCGCGCACAGGTATCGACATTGTTGGTACCGAATCCGGCGCGAACCAGTTTCTGCACGAGGAAGGTCTCTTCGTTGGTGCAGCGGCTCGATGTGATCCCGCCCAGGGCCCGCGCGCCATGTTCGGCCTTGATCGACAGCAGTCGTTCGGCGGCAAAGCCGATCGCTTCGTCCCAGCCAACCTCGCGCCAGGGTTCGTCGATGCTTTCGCGGATCATCGGCGTCGTGATCCGGTCGGCGTGGTTGGCATAGCCCCAGGCGAACCGGCCCTTGACGCAGCTGTGCCCGCGGTTGGCCTTGCCATCCTTCCACGGCACCATCCGGACCAGCTGCTCGCCCCGCATCTCCGCGCGGAAGGTGCAGCCGACCCCGCAATAGGCGCAGGTCGTCACCACCGCGCGTTCGGGCAAGCCGATCTCCTTGACGGCTTTCTCCTGCAACGTCGCGGTGGGGCAGGCCTGAACGCAGGCCCCGCAGCTCACGCATTCGCTGCTGAGGAAATCGTCGGCGGTCTGTCCCGCGCTGATTTTCGAAGCGAACCCCCGCCCGTCCATCGTCAGCGCGAAAGTGCCCTGCACTTCGTCGCAGGCGCGCACGCAGCGCGAACAGGCGATGCATTTGCTCGGGTCGAAATCGAAATAGGGGTTCGATCGGTCCGCCGCTTCGCCCAGATGATTGGCCCCGCCGTAGCCATAGCGCACATCGCGCAGGCCCACTGCGGCCGCCTGATCCTGCAATTCACAATCGTTGTTGGCGCTGCAGGTCAGGCAATCGAGCGGGTGGTCCGAGATGTAAAGCTCCATCACCCCCTTGCGCAGCTTCGCCAGCCGCGGGGTTTGGGTGTGGACCGACATGCCTTCCGCCACCGGGGTGGTGCAGCTCGCCGGAGTTCCGCGCATCCCGTCGACCTCGACCAGGCACAGGCGGCACGAACCGAACGAGGCGAGATTGTCGGTAGCGCACAGTTTGGGGATCGACGCTCCGACCAGCGCTGCGGCGCGCATCACCGTGGTTCCGGCCGGGACTTCGACCGCGCGCCCGTCGATGGTTAGCGTGACGCTGATGTCCGACACCGCTTCCGGCGTCCCGAAATCGACCTGTGGTTCATACCCCAAGCTAAAAGTCCCCGGATTTGAAATCATCTGGCCAGTTCCGCAGCGCGCTGAGCACCGGATAGGGAGTAAACCCGCCCAGCGCGCAGAGCGAACCGCCCTTCATCGTATCGCACAAATCCTCCAGCAGCGCGACGTCCTCGTCACGGCTGCGCGGAGCTTTCGGCGCGTTGTGCATCTGGGGAAGCGCGCTGACCGGATCGGCCGCGGCGCCTGCGCGTATGCGGTCGATCAGTTCGACGCCCCGCGTCGCCCCGATCCGGCAAGGGGTGCATTTGCCGCAGCTTTCGGCGGCGCAGAATTCCATCGCGAACCGCGCGAGCCTGCCCATGTCGGCGCTTCCATCGAACACCACGATCCCGCCGTGGCCGATCAATGCCTCGGCGGCGGTATAGGCTTCATAGTCGAATGCGATGTCGAATTGTCCAGGCGCGATATAGGCCCCAAGCGGGCCGCCGACCTGCACTGCCTTGACCGGACGACCGCTCGCGGTCCCCCCGCCGATCGCGTGGACCAGTTCGTGCAAAGTCACCCCGAAGGCGGTCTCGTATAGCCCGCCGTATTTCACGTTCCCCGCAATCTGGATCGGCATGGTGCCTTTGGAGCGGGCGATGCCGTGGCTGTCGTAATGCGCCGCGCCACCTTCAAACAGAATGTGTGGGATTGCCGCCAGCGTCAGCACGTTGTTGACGACGGTGGGGCAGCCGAACAGCCCAGCCAGCGCGGGTAGCGGCGGTTTTGCCCGCACCTCGCCGCGCTTGCCCTCCAGGCTGTTGAGCAGCGAGGTTTCTTCGCCGCAGACATAAGCCCCCGCGCCGACGCGTACCTCCACCTCGAACGGCGCGAGCTGCGGCGCGGCCAGGCCGATCGCGGCGTTCAGCTTGGCAATGGCGTGCGGATATTCGCTGCGGACATAGATATAGCCCCGGTCAGCGCCGACCGCGTGGGCGGCAATCGCCATGCCTTCAAGCAGCGCGAACGGATCGCCCTCCATCAGCATCCGGTCCGCGAAAGTGCCACTGTCGCCTTCGTCGGCGTTGCAGACGATGTATTTGCGGGGGCGGGTGGGGCCGAGTGATGCGGTGCGGACGGTCTCCCACTTGATCCCCGCCGGAAACCCGGCCCCTCCGCGTCCGCGCAGTCCGCTGGCGGTGACTTCGGCGACGACTTCCTGCGGCGCAAGCGAGCGGGCGCGGTCGAGCCCGGCCCATCCCCCGGTCGCAGCATAGTCGTCGAGGCTCAGCGGACGTGTTTTCCCGGCGCGTGCGAACGTCAGGCGCTGCTGGCTAGCGAGAAATGGGTGGGTTGCGATGTGGCCGATGCGCTTATCGCTGTCGCCAGCAAGGATTGCGGCTACATCGCCAACCCCGACCGGACCCCAGCCCAGCCCGTCGATCTCGACCATCGGTTCCAGCCAGTGCATTCCCCAGCTCGAAACCCGTTCGACCGAACAGCCGAGCCGCGCGAACTCCGCCGCCACCGCGTCCGCTCCGCAGGCCAGCGCCAGCGCGTCATCGGATATTCGGACCTGAGTCATGTCGCGGCGATCAGCGCGACCAGCGCCGCTTCATCAAGCCGCGCGTGCAGCGTCTCGCCGACCCGCGCATTAGGGCCGACGCTGCACAGCCCGAGGCAATAGACCGTGCCCAGCCGAACGCGACCACCCGCTGCGATCTCAGCGGCGCTCACCAGTGCCTCGACCCCGCGCGCCTGACACGCCTCGGCGCGGCACAACTGCACTTCGGGCCGCGGATCGGCTTCCGCTCGAAAGTCGTGATAAAAGCTGACCACCCCGTGGACCTCGGCGCGGCTGAGATTGAGCGTTAGCGCGATGGCCCGCTCGGACTCCCCATCGACGCAGCCGAACGCTGCCTGGACTGCGTGGAGGATCGGCAGCAGCGGCCCCTCCAATGCAGCGTGATCGGCGCAGATCGCCGCAATCCGCTCGGCCCGGCTCACCGCCCCAAGGGCCGATGAAGCCGCTCCGCGTGCCACGCGACGTGCTCGGCCATGAAAGTCGAGATGAAACTGTACGAGTGGTCATATCCCGCCTGTAGCCGGATCGTGGGTTCCATCCCGGCGCGCTGGCAGGCCTCGGCCAGCAGATGGGTCTTCAACTGCTCCACCAGGAACGAGTCGGCCATGCCCTGATCGACCAGCAATTCGGGGATCCGCGCGCCGCCATCGATCAGCGCGCAAGCATCGTATTGGGACCAGGACGCGCGATCCGAGCCGAGATAGCCGCCCAGTGCCTTTTCTCCCCATGGGCAGTTCGACGGACTGACAATCGGCGCAAACACACTGACCGAGCGGAATCGCGCCGGATCGCGCAGCGCGATGGTCAACGCACCGTGCCCGCCCATCGAATGCCCGGCGATCCCCTGCCGCGTCATGTCGACCGGGAAATGCACCGCGACCAGTTCGGGAAGCTCGCGCTCCACATAGCTCCGCATCCGGAAATTCGCCGCCCACGGTGCCTCGGTCGCATCGACATAGAACCCGGCGCCCTGCCCGAAATCCCACGCCGGATCGTCCGCCACGGCGCTTCCATCGGTGGCTGGCCCGCGCGGGCTGGTATCGGGTGCGATGAAAATCACCCGATGCTCGGCACAGGCGGCGCGGTACTCGCCCTTGTCCATCACATTGGCGTGGGTGCAGGTCAGGCCCGAAAGATACCACAACACCGGCAGCGTTTCGCCCGGCGCGTGTTCGGGCACAAAAACCGCAAAGGTCATTGGCGTGCCGGTCTCGGTCGAGGCGTGCGTCCAGACCTGCTGTTCGCCGCCGTGCGCCTTGCTGGTCGATTTCATTTCCATCAGTCGTTCCAGCTTCTGCCGTCGCGCTCGGTCAGCGCAATCGCGGCGTTTGGTCCCCAGCTCCCCGCCGCATAGGTCTTGGGCTCGGTCCCCTGGTCGGCCCACACCTTACGGATAGCGTCAATCCAGCGCCATTGCGCCTCTACCTCGTCGCGCCGCACGAACAGCGTTTGCTCTCCCTCGATCAGGTCGAGCAGCAGCCGCTCGTAAGCGATCCGCCGCCGCGCCTTGGCAAAAGCCTCGGTCAGCGACAGGTCGAGCGGCACCTCGCGCAAAACGATTCCCTGGCGGTCGAGCCCCGGTTGCTTGGCCATGACCTGCAACCGCACGTATTCCTCTGGCTGCAACCGGATGACCAGCCGGTTGGCGGTCAATTTACCGCCCCGCTCGGCGAAGATGTTATGCGGCACGCACTTGAACTGGACCACGATCTCGCTGCGCCGCTCGGCCAGCCGCTTGCCGGTGCGCAGATAGAACGGCACCCCCTGCCAGCGCCAGTTTTCGATATGCGCTTTCAGCGCCACGAATGTCTCGGCCCCCGAAGCCTCGCCCAGATCCTCGGCGAACCCGCCGACTGCCGCGCCCTTGACCGCGCCCGCCGCATACTGGCCGCGCACCATTTCACTTGCAACAACAGGTCGTAAAGCACGAAGAACTTTGACTTTTTCGTCACGGATTGCAGTCGCGTCGTAATCGAACGGCGGCTCCATCGCGATCAGCGCGAGCAGCTGAAGCATGTGGTTCTGGACCATGTCACGCAGCGCGCCGGTGTCCTCGTAAAAGCCCTTGCGGCCCTCGAGGCCGACCGTCTCGCTGACCGTGATCTGGACATGATCGATCCCGGCCGAATTCCACAGCGGCTCGAACATCGCGTTGGCAAAGCGCAGCGCGAGCAGGTTCTGGACCGTCTCCTTGCCCAGATAGTGATCGATCCGGAAAATCTGTTCTTCCAAGAAGGCAGCGGCAACCGCGTCATTGATCCGGCGCGAAGTGGCCAGGTCATTGCCGAGCGGTTTTTCCAACCCAATCCGCACCCCCTCGCCGGTCAGCCCGGCCGACTTCAGCCCGGCAATCGTCGGCTCGAACAGGAACGGCGCGGTCGACAGGAAGATGGCGAGCCCGCCCGAAATATCGCCCAGTTTGTCCGCCAGCGCGGGAAATCCGACCGCCTCCGAGGCGTCGAGCGGCTGGTAGGCGAGCCGATCGAGAAACCCCGCCAGCTTGCTGTCGTCCCTGCGATCTTCGGGCAGAAATTCATCGAGCGCGGCCCTGGCGAGATCGCGGAACGCCATGTCATCGAGATCGGAGCGGGCGGTGCCGACGATCCGCAAGCCTTCCGCGAGCAGCCCGTCCTCATGCAACGCGTAAAGCGAGGGCAGGAGCATCCGCCGCGCGAGGTCGCCGGTCGCCCCGAACAGCAGCAAGGCGGACGAGCGAGCGAGCGTCATTCAGCCTCCCCTGCGCGCCGCGAGTACGGCCTGCGCGGCTGCCAGCCGCGCGATCGGCACCCGATAGGGCGAGGCGCTGACGTAGTCCAGCGCCTGCGCCTCACAAAACGCGATGCTCGCCGGGTCCCCGCCATGTTCACCGCAGATCCCCAGCTTGATCTCCGGCCTGGTCGTCCGGCCGCGCTCCGCCGCCAGTGCGACCAGTTGCCCGACCCCGTCGATGTCCAAGGTCACGAACGGATCGCGCGCGAAAATCCCCTGCTCGACATACGCCCCCAGGAAACGTGCCGAATCATCCCTCGAAAGACCCAGCGTTGTCTGGGTCAAATCGTTGGTTCCGAACGAGAAAAACTCGGCATCCTGCGCGATCTCGCCAGCCATCAAGGCTGCGCGGGGCAGCTCGATCATCGTGCCGACGAGGTAGGCGATCCGCGAACCGCGCTCAGCAAATACGCTTTCGGCAACCCGATCGACCAGCGCGCGCATCAATTGCAATTCCCTGGCCGTCGCCACCAGCGGGATCATTACTTCGGGCAGCGGCGCCTCGTCCTCGGCGGTCACGTCGAGTGCCGCCTCGAAAATGGCGCGCGCCTGCATCTCATAGATTTCGGGGTAGGTGATGCCCAGACGACAGCCGCGATGGCCCAGCATTGGGTTGAATTCGTGCAATTCGTTGGCGCGGCGGCGAAGATGCTCGACTCCCAGCCCGGTCGCCTCGCCCAGTTCGGCAAATTCGGCATCCTGCTGCGGCAGGAACTCATGCAGCGGCGGATCGAGCAGGCGGATGGTGACCGGGAGCCCCGCCATTTCGCGAAAGATCGCGGCAAAGTCGGCGCGCTGCTCGGGCAGCAGCTTGTCCAGCGCGGCGCGCCGGCCTTTCTCGTCCTCGGCCAGGATCATCTGGCGGACCAGACTGATCCGCGCTGCATCGAAGAACATGTGCTCGGTGCGGCACAGCCCGATGCCCTCGGCCCCGAACTGGCGCGCGGTGCGGCAATCGGCCGGAGTCTCGGCGTTGGCGCGCACTTTCATCCGCCGGACCGCATCGGCCCAGCCCATCAGCGTGCCGAAATCGCCGACCATCTCGGGCTCGATCGTCGCGACCTCCCCCGCCATCACCTCGCCGGTGGAGCCATCGAGCGTGATCGTATCGCCCTCGGCCAGTTCGCGCCCGCCGATCTTCGCGACCCGCCGCGTCATGTCGATGGTCAGCGCCGAGGCTCCCGACACGCACGGGCGGCCCATCCCGCGCGCGACCACTGCGGCGTGCGAAGTCATGCCGCCACGTGCGGTCAAAACGCCTTTTGCTGCGTGCATTCCGTGAATGTCTTCAGGTGAAGTCTCAACTCGGACGAGAATCACCGCTTCGCCGATTCCGGCGCGCCGTTCGGCCATGTCGGCATCGAACACCACCGCACCCGAAGCTGCGCCGGGGGAAGCGGGAAGCCCGCGCGTCATCACGTCG